>CAZGCW010000417.1:0-1511 GCA_964524295.1 uncultured Pseudomonadales bacterium | reverse complement strand
TTGCTCGTATGTCTATCAGCTATTCTTTTGCAATTGGCGTAGTAAACGATCAAAACGATCGCCGGCTAATGAAACATTGTCTAATAGATTATCATCCAGTTCATCTGCCATTGATGCATCAGCTTCCAATCCCGCGCTCCCATAACCAAGATGACTGACCGTGCTGCGCAGGCGATCAGCCAGGAAAATGGCCAGTGCTTTGTAGAATCTTCCGGCAAAACCCGCTTCCATCTCCAGCCGTTCTTCGATTGAGGCTCTTGGCAACTCCAAGACATGGGTGTCTGTCAGCGCTATAACCGTTGCATAGGGTGGGGTAGAATCGACAAAAGAGATTTCGCCTAGGATCTCTCCCGCTCCTAGCACAGCAATCTCGCCAAGATCTGTTACGTCCACACTTATCTTGCCATCCAAAACAATAAATAATGATTCAACCTGTGTGCCCGCGGTAATGATAATTTCACCCCTTGCTAGACTTCGGCGCTGACCTGAGTTAGCCATCCATTCCACGTCGCCATCGTCAAGTTGACTTAAGATATACAGAGCCTTACGCATAACCTGTTCCTTTTTTCACTTACCTTTAACCTTTATGGCTCCACCTATAACAACTGCCGCTTAGCCAGCTGTTTGAACAAACCATCTGCCGCCATAAGTTCTTCAAAATTACCTGATTCAGCTACCTTGCCGTTATCGATTACAAATATACGGTCTGCATTACGTATAGTGAACAATCGGTGGGCGATGACAATTCTAGTGATGTTTATTTGGCTAATGCTGTCCGAAACCACGGCTTGAGTGCGGTTATCCAGGGCCGATGTGGCTTCATCCAGCAGTAGAATTTGGGGTTGGCGCACCAACGCACGGGCAATCATGATACGTTGTCTTTGACCACCGGAGAGTGTGGATGCTCCATCGGTAACCACCGTATACATCCCCATTGGCATCGCCTCTATGTCCTCAGCTAATCCAACCAGGCGTGCTGCTCGCCAAGCGTCATCGACACTGGCTGAGGTATTTCCTGCAATCGTTTCAAATAGACTGCCAGCATTTGGACTACTGTGTTGTAATACGACTCCTATCTTGCGGCGCAATGATTCCTGGTCCAGGCTGCTTAGGGCCCTGCCGTCATAGAAAATCTCGCCTGACTGAGCCTGCTCAAAACCCAGCATCAATCTGAATAGGGTGGATTTCCCGCTACCAGATGAGCCTACCAATGCGACGAATTCGCCCTGTTTGATGTGTAGGTTGAGCCCCGTAAGTACATCAGGGCTATCTTCCTGGTAGCGAAACGTGACTTCGCTGAGTTCTATATCGCCGTCCAGGTGTTCTACCCGGTTACCTTCATTGCCAGACTCGGGTATAGCATCAATTATAGGTCTGCTGCGTTCGTACAGAGGAATAATAATGAGTGAGGAACTTATGCTTAGCGCCAGGTTGGTAAGGGAGCCGAAGAGTTGCCCAAATGCCGCATGAAAAGCGAGAAAGGCCCCCGGCGATAATGCATTAATAGTTTG
>CAZGCW010000416.1:0-1513 GCA_964524295.1 uncultured Pseudomonadales bacterium | reverse complement strand
AATTTTCAAAGCCAGAAGCTAGGCTGAAACAACTGCTCTGGTCGTGATTGAGTGGCGCTAAATCAGGGGGTTCGGGTGGTGGTTGACCCGCGTTCGCTATTTCTGAATTAACGATGCAAATCCCAAAGGGAAGATTTCCAGTAGCCCAGGATAACGACTAGGAACATCAGTGATGCCGCGATGGCAAGGGCTGATGAAGCACCAAACCAGGCAACCAGATAACCACATAAGACAGCGCCGATTGGACCTGAGCCCATAAACGAAAACCCGTAGAAAGCCATCATCCTCCCGCGTTGGTCTTCTGGTGAATGTTCCTGCATGATGGTTCTTGACATGGTCATGGCAACGCCTCCACAGAGTCCCCAGCAGAACAGGTTAAGCACTAGAATTGAGAAGCCAAAATTCAAGGATGCACCGGCCAGGACTAACGCACCGATGCCCTGTGAGAGGATGAGAGCTCGGCCTTGCAGCTTGATGTCGCCGAATTTGAGTAGTAATACAATGGTGACAAGAAGCCCAAATGAATTCACTGTGTTAATCCAGGACAACTCCATAGATGAACCGCTATAAACTTCCCTAATCAGCAAGGGTAAAGTAACGATAAATGAACCCATGAACAGTATACCCATTGCGCAATTCTGTAATACAACGGTTTGCATGGCGGGTGAGTTGCGCAGACTTCTGTAGCCATCGACAATGGAGTTAAATAGCTGCGATATAAGATGTAACTGGGTCCTTGATGGACTCTGATTGGGTACATCAAGGAAATAATAGGCTAGCGCGCCAATGCTGAGAACCAAACTCTGGAAGGCAAGCATCAACATGGCGCCTACCGTATCGGCCAGTGATGAGATTAGAAAGCCGACGGTCTGGATGCCAAACTGTATCATGCTGGCCTGCATCACTCGTCGCTGGATTTTTCCCTCGGCGACCAGTGCCAGTAGTCCATCCCTGGCGGGCGTAACGAGCGCCTGGGCACATCCCATTGCAACAGCAAAAATCAGGAAAAGCGTATAACTCAGTTCCGTTAAAGCCAGGGTTAGCGCTAAACCTGCAGCGGTGATGGCTGCGAAGGATTGACTGAGTAGAGCGAGCCTTCGGCCACCAAAATGATCGGCCAGGCTACCGCCAATCAGTATTAGGAAGGTCCCCGGGAGAAGATAAGCCATTTGGGCAATACCCACTTTATCGGGTGATTCGTTCAAGATGATAGTGACCAGCCAGGCAAATACGACACTTTGCATGCCGTAGGCCAGATACCAACTCCCAGTACCTACAAAGTAATAATGTAATGGTTTCATTTTAAGCTCAAAACTGGATTGATATCTGATGTCTTAAGATTAGTTGCATTTAGGGTGTGTTGTTGTCCTGAAGCGTTTCCTTCACCAAGAAAGTCATAACATATAAACCGGTCAGACCCAATAGGGCAGACAATACGAACGCGCCTGTTAGCGTTGTCGCTGTGATAATCAAACTAATGAGCATAGGCCCCGAAAAAGAGCCCGTGTCACTG
>CAZGCW010000415.1:0-1531 GCA_964524295.1 uncultured Pseudomonadales bacterium | reverse complement strand
TGTTAGCACAAGAAGAATACTGTCGGTCCCCAGAAGGTGAAGGAGATCCATTATGCGAATAAAGATTAACTGGCGACCTCTAGCCAGCCGTTGCCAGGCATTTTGCTTTATTGGACTGACCGTTTCTATATTGACGACAACCTCGCAAACCATGCAAGCCGCGAGTTCAAATGATAAAACAGTAGAAACCCAGATTACGTCTGGCGGGCTGGAATACAGACAACTTGCCCGGGGAGCAGGGGAACCCGCGCAACTCGGAGACATCGTGCACATCCATCTCAGTGGCTGGATTGAAACTGATAACCAACAGGGTCGAGAATTTTTTAATTCAAAAAAACGTGGGTCCGCACCTCAGGTATTCGTACTTGGCAGCGATCGCATCATGCCCGCATGGAATGAAGGCGTCTTAGGTATGAGAGCAGGCGGCTCGCGTATGTTGCGTGTACCTCCTTCACTCGGATTTGGAAACCAAGGACTTGCCAAAAGAGGCATATCAGCCAACGACTTCCTATTGCTAAAGCTAACCCTGGTTGAGATCAACAAACAACCTTGAAGACCCCAAAACCGCCACAAGAGAAATTAGACATTTTCGACCTTGTCGCTAATGCGGATCGCTTTTACAGTGATCACTAACGTCATTTAATAATTGATACTGAATGTCGACTCAAAGTCGATTCTAGCGTGTCAATATCTAACCCTATCCTTTGCCGTGCAGGGGTTGGTTTTAACGCTTCAAGTTGTCCCTTCAACAGCGATATCAATTCTCTCGCACGGACAAACTGACCTGCTTGAGCGTAGAGTTCTGCTGCCTTGAACTTCCATTCCGGGCTGCTGCCAAGCGCAAGCTCTGTTGAATTCCAGCGCTCAATTGCGGCTGCAAAATTTCGTCTCTGTATTTCAAGGTCAGTTGCATATCGTTGCAGTTGGGGAATCACCCCAAGCCTGTCGATCGCCTGATCTATTAACAACAGTGCCGGTCCGTAATCATTGGGTGACTTTTCAGCTTGAAGGCGAGCAGCTGCGAGGTATTCGCCGGGATGGGGATTCGGAGACTGGATGAAATAAAACTCAAAATTCTCGATAGCAAGATCAAACTGCCCCCCCGCCTGAGCTGCTTTTGCCCGGTACAAATAGGATGGGGCATGGCCTGGAACTCGTTTCAGGTAAGACTCGAAAGCATCATAGCTCTTTTTGAAATCGCCCTCTTTAAAGTGCAACAGGCCCGTTTGGAAAGCCGCCTCAATCGGATCACCCAAACTAACCGCCAGATGAAGATCTCTTCGAGCCGCATTGAAGTCTCCCTGCTGGATGGCAAGAGCGGCTCTCTTAAGCAAAAGTGCCTGCGACTGTGGATAACGATCAATCAGTTCATCCAACTGCTCAAAGCGTGTGGCAACACCTGGATGAGCAGTACTCCAAAAACTAATCCCAGCTAGGGTGAGGACTGCCAGCTTTCGCAAAGCCATCATGGTTTTAAGAGCCTCTAACGATGGTAAAATAATCCAGGACACGGCCGTTTTCATCAATGAAT
>CAZGCW010000414.1:0-1676 GCA_964524295.1 uncultured Pseudomonadales bacterium | reverse complement strand
AGTAGAAAGACGATATTAGGTCTATTACTCGCTTCCACTGACAGCACCGCGAGAGCGACGAGTACTGCCAGTAAAAACAATACCGATTTTTTTACCATGACCATCAATCCCGTTCGGGCAGATAACGTGACGCAGTTAGGAGCATTACCGCAACAACGACCTCAAAGGCGATTGTCTGAGGCACAAATGCAGCGCCATGTACCAGCCAGGCAATTAACCTGCCAGTCGCGGCAATCAGCAAAAGCATCGCAGGAGGGTAGTACCAGGTACGGCTGCGCGTTACCACGGCGATCAGGATACTGATCCCGGCCACCAGAAAAAAGGCCGACAGGTCAGCAACCTGGCTGCTAAGCCCGAAACCAGTTTCAAGCGTAAGCCCGAGCGAGGGCGCTGCACTGGCAGGATCTACCAGCCACCTTAACCCCAAGACCAAAAACAGCAGCCCGGGCAGTATGACAACAAGTGTCAACCCACGTCTAATCCACGTCATCATTCTGCTATCTCCCGCATTGTTAACTCTCGTCATGCTTATCTACACAAATCTTAAAGTGCAGCTCGTCTGCGTATCTCAGCAGCAACAAGCCACAGGCGATCTTGCCCCCACACGGCCAGATCAGATTCCCCATCTGGACCCGAAAGGCGATAGCTCGGTACACCCCAAAGGCCCATGCCATCAACCATTTCATCCTGGTTTTGTTCTGTAATCACCTTCCAGTCAGCGCTATCCAGGTGTTGGTTTGCCTCTTGCCAATCCAAACCCACCTCTTCCACCGCTCGGCGGATATTCTCCACCTTGTGCAAGCCAACGCCTTGTGCGAACGCCAGATTCAAAAGCTTGCTGAGCAAGGCAACATCTTTACCTTGTGTTTTTGCCCAGGGTAAAAGCGAATAGGAGCGACGCGTTGGCGTACCAATAGGTGTTACACAGGGGCCAAAGGGTACATTGAAAAACTCTGCTTCCCGCTTTGTATCAAAGAATATATATCTGCCTTTGGCACTAGTTGCAGCGACACCGCGCATGATCATCGGCAACACCGGTTTGTGGCTGAGTGTGATTCCACAGGCATCGCTCATTTCAATGGTGCGGTCATAAATGATCGCTGTGTAGGGACTATTAAGGGATGGAAAGAATTCCAACGTTAAGCCGGAAGCGTCGACCCCGCCTAAGTCATGAGAAGGCCGCGATACAAAATATGGCTCAGTCGGGGCATTACATGCTTCAAGGTCACGAAGCCTTTGTTCCAGATGAAACAGGCGATCCACTCCCCAATACCACTCACCGCCATAATGAAAAGTGCCGCCTGAATAATGATTCATATCTGCAAGTAATGCAGAACCTTCATCAAGGGCTGTCTCCAATGCTTGCGGATTTGCATTTAATTCGGAGGATGATAAATGGCCCGAAGGGTCTCCGGACCAAAGCGCCATGCTGATATCCTTTATTCTGGCGAGGAACTCCTGCGTACCCAGGCCAGCAAGAATTTGTCCTGCAATTTTTTGTAAACCAGGTTCTGGCACTCGCCCTGCATTTTCAGGAAACGACAACCCGTAATGCGGAGCGATCAACCCACAGTCTGTTCGCGCCCAAATGGCGAGTTTTTCTTCCTCAGGCTGATTTCGACCACCTGACGCGCGGACCAAATGGGGCACAATCTCAATATCATATCGCGTCGAAA
>CAZGCW010000413.1:0-1690 GCA_964524295.1 uncultured Pseudomonadales bacterium | reverse complement strand
CAGATGCCAGTGGTGTCAGCATTATCTCATTTTGTTGACCGGTTGATTGAAACATTTCCATTGGCCCTTCGCACTCATCGTGGGTTTGTGAACATCAAATTCAAGCCAAGTTTCAGTGAGGTATCAATTGGGGTAAGTTCCTACTGACACCTGCTTCGCCTAGTTCTCGTTGCCCTCGAGCGCTTTTGCTATCTCTGGTGAGTTATGGATCAAGAGGGGGAAGTCGCGGATGCTAACCTTCAAGCGAAGCGTGACGGGACTACAGAAAAATGTCTCTTGGAATTGAGTGCCAGTGGTCCCGTGTGGGCTATCGACGTACAGTTCAAGCATCATCAGCCAAGATAGGATTCATGCCTGGCTTGGTAAGCAAGCCAGGAGAATCTTTTGAATGTTATCCACGATGTTGCGGTTATCAAGATAAGGGTTCATCACCACCATGCGAATCACGGTCAGGTGATCGGTATCGATATTGCCGTGCCATTGCTCGACCATTGAGCCAACCAAGCGCTGATAATGATCAATACCTAAATGTGTGCGAGTCACAGAGAGTTCCGGGCTGTCGCGAAAGTCTTCTAATAAGACAGTCGTGCGTCGGTTGGCTTCGGAAAGCGTGTCGCCATCAGATGCCAAACAGAAGCACACGACATTGGTATCGCTTTTTTGCAGCCTTCGAATATGAGTAGAGGCCTCACCTAGGGCAGTGTGGATTTGTTGTGCCACGGTCAGGCTGTTGTTTAGGAAAGCACCGTGACCAGTGGCGTCGAGAGGCATGACTTTGGCGCTGAGCCAGACGGCGCTAGGGCCGGTTGCCGCGCGAGAGCCTTCGAGGGTGGTGGACCAACCAGGGAAATCGACATCCCGAGCCTTTTCTAGATAAGGCGCGTGTATGCTGGAGACAGCATATGATTCTAAATCGGGTACTAAAAAGGCGCCGCAAGCGTAGGGTACAAACCCAAGCTTATGTGGATCCAGCGTAACCGAATTGGCAGCTTTAATATTCCTAAGCGCATCTTGATTCCGCGAGGAAAGCTGACAGAGCTTGTCACTTAGAGTGCTGCATAGGTAGCCGCCATAAGCTGCATCGACATGATGCCAAATATGGAGGCCCTGTACGTCGCGATACTCCCTGAGCACTGCGTTGACCTCATCTACAGGGTCGATCATACCCAGTTCTGTAGTGCCCGCGACTGACACCACCATCATAACCGGTCGATTCGCTCGTATTGCCCTCTCAATTTGCGTTTTCACCGAATCCGCACTTAGTCTTCCCTGGGAATCGAGTTCACAAGGCCAAACGGCGTCTGTTCCCATACCGAACACATTGGCTGCTTTAGGCCAGGAGTAGTGCTTATTGCCCGGGACCAGAATGACGGGTTCGGGCCAGGATTCCTCAATTTCATCGCGTATCTTTCGATCAACAGCGAGGGGCCCGTGCAGAACCGCACTGTAAGGGGTCAGATCACTATCCTGCAATTGATGGGTATTGATCGCTTCATGGAAGGCCTTCCATCCGAGATGCGCGAGTGAGAACAGTGATGACTCGGTATGCCCGTTTGCCCGCAACCACATTCCCAGAGTCAACCAATGATCGAGTCGATATCGAGCCCGCCAAACAGCCTCAAAATTTGCAAGAGTACCGCCAGATGTGAAGTGGCCTCGGCTGGGTTCGGGGTCAAACCCGATCATTTTC
>CAZGCW010000412.1:0-1696 GCA_964524295.1 uncultured Pseudomonadales bacterium | reverse complement strand
TGGCGGTAACGGGTATTTCGGATCGTATGACCATGGGCAGTATCAGTGAGCTGACTCAATCGTCTGAATTAGCATTCCGGGCAACGTTTACGGAGCAGTTGCCTGATTCGCAGTCTCTGTACTGGCGTGGGTTGGTACTCAACGAGTTTGATGGGGAGACCTGGTCGAGGCAAGCGCCTCGTTACATCGATAGGCCGCACCGGGCCGGGAGAAGACCGCCTGCGTGGTTATCTGATCGTGTCGCGATGAGTGAACCGGTTGGATACCAGGTCTTAATGGAACCCAGCCAGCAAAAATGGCTTTTTACACTACCGATGGTGCTGCCATCCCCTAACTGGGAAATAGGGCTGAGCCGCGAACAGCACCTGGTTTATTCTGAACCCGTTCGCAATAGAATTCGCTTTAATGTGTACAGTGCTTTGAGCTATCGTGTCGATATCGAGCTCCCGGAGCGCGAGCGTGACTATTATCTCGCGTTGCCAGCGCAAGGTAACCCTCGGAGTCTTGGTTTTGCCAAGCGTCTGGCAGAATCATTCAGTGATCGGCAGGCGGTTGCAGAGGCAGTGATGGCTTTTTTCAGACAAGAGCCGTTTTACTATACGCTTAGGCCGGGTCGACTCGAAGGTGACACCATAGACCAGTTTTTGTTTGATAGCCGTCGTGGTTTCTGTGGTCATTTTGCCGGCAGTTTTACTTTCTTGATGCGAGCTGCCGGTATACCCGCTCGGGTGGTTGTCGGATATCAGGGTGGGGAGTTCAATCCCGTCGGTAATTACATAGAAGTTCGCCAGTTTGATGCCCATGCCTGGTCAGAAATATGGTTGCAGGGGCTCGGTTGGGTGCGAATGGATCCAACGGCTGCAGTCGCGCCCGAAAGAATAGAACTGGGTATAGAGGCGGCTATACAGGAAGAAGGTAGTTTTCTCGAAAATATTCCTGTGTCCTGGTTGAAAATGCGCGGTTTTGTCTGGCTTACCGAAGTCCGCTTTCAGCTCAGTGCCTGGTCTCATTACTGGAATAGTTTCGTCGTTGGTTATGATCCGGTGATGCAGATTAACTTCCTGTCTCGATTCTGGCAAGGGATCGTCATTCAGGATTTAGCACCTCTGACGCTGTTTGCCTTTGTCGTTATGATATTCCTCCTTGCCATCGTGCTGCTTCGATCTGTCAAGGGTCGCCACTATTCGGAAATGGCGGTCGTTTTTAATGAGTTTTCGGCCTTGTTTTCCCTGCTGGGATATCCTCGCTCGAAGCATGAAGGACCATCAGATTATTGCCATCGACTGGCTCTCCAGCGGCCGGATTTAGCTGAAGCGATTGATGATTTCAGTGAACATTATATTGCGCGGAGTTATGCAGGCGACCCTGCTGTTTCAGTGAAGTCTCTGAAAAGGAGAATTATCGGTTTGAAGATGCGCCTGCTTAGGCCCTCAACCGGACTGATTGCTCGGGTTTAGCTGGGTTACTATCGGTTTGGGTGAACACACACTCGCTGATTCCAATGGGTTGTCTGTAGGCTCTTTACACTTGCTGCAGGTGCAGTGGTGAAGGAATTCGGTGGGGCGAACCCGGGGGCAGGCTTAGACCGTAGCTGAGCGTACCCTGGAGTATCAAGCCGCTGCAGTTTAAATCTATCGCCTTGTGATCACGCCTGGGCTGTCGAACCCGGCGTGTTGGTTATTGTTATAGCAGGGAT
>CAZGCW010000411.1:0-1725 GCA_964524295.1 uncultured Pseudomonadales bacterium | reverse complement strand
ATGGCAGATGGCTTATTGGGTGATAACAGAGGCGACCAACTAGCCCAGGCTGTATTTGCCTGCTTACCGCGATGACATGATAAAAGACTGACCATCCAGTTGAGTCTTTGCCAAAGTCCTAGCGTCAGCTTTCCTGAAAGGCATAAAGCCTGCCAGTTCCGTCAACGGGATGTGTTAACTGGCTCGGCACCTTTTCTATAGGGCGCCAGGTCCATACCCGGGTAGCGACTCGCCATGTCTGTTAACGTTTGTTCGTTCCAGTAATGATGACCAGGCAACGGTATATCGAACAAAGCACGCTGCTGCGGTGTCACAGAACTCAAAAATTCAATCATGGACGGCTGATGCCCAGCCTCAGGCCAACCCTGACGACTAATCCATGCGGCTTCAGCGCAGCGGTAATCACCCAGCACCATCATCCGAGCTTTGCCATAACCCGTCATCTGCGTGGCTCTGTGAAATACATCATAAGAATAAAACAGCACCGTTCCTGCTGGCCCAACGGCTAGAAATTCTTCCTGTTCCGGCACGAACGAGCGGTTTTCCGGCAACTGCATCTCTGCGAATGGAATGGGGTCTGTTAATGTCCGAGGTAACACCGCGGTCGGGCCAGACTGCTCATCAACGTCCGACAAAAAGATAAAAATAGATAATTCCTTGTAAAGCTGATCCCGTCTGGGGACAAGTAAGGTGTGATTACCAAAATCGCGATGAAAAGCCTGGTCATAGTCAATAGCACCGGCATATTTTGCCCACAATTCACCTTTATTCAATCTGATATCTTCACTACCGATCAATTGTTTCGCGGCGCTTAGAATACGATCGGCGACCAGCAGCCGATTAACCTCTATCGAACTAAAGGGAAATCGTTTTAAAGAAAACTGGGTCTGACTGTAAAGTGGATATTGAGCGGGATCTTTGAAATAGGCATCTGCACTCGGGTGATCTGCCGCAAGGTTAGCCTGAGCAGGCGCCAACAAATCCTTATCCAGCCAGGCGGGTAACAACAAAAAGCCCTGCTGATGATACTGGCGTACCTCGTCTTCAGAGAGCATTTTTGGCTCTGTCACAGAGACTGCCTGGCGGGCATCAACGGCTAATCCTTGACCGCCAAAGCGACTGCCTCGCCCATTGGCCGGTTTTCACCTGCGACTCGGTGCAATTTCATTTTATCGATCCGCCATCCGACATCGGGATAAAAACTAATCTCATCGAAATAGGTCCCCAGAAACAGCCAAACCTTTCCATCTCCCATTTCATGCCAGGCCTGCACATAACTCTCCATTCGTGCCGCTCCAGAGACGACAGAACCATCTTCAGCCAGGTTCATCGTCTGTATTTCGACCAACTGGGTGCCAACGAGATGCTGAGTGGGTCCTATTGGACCCAACGCCTGAACCACCACGTCAACCCAACTGTCTGGTCCTTTACCCCGCAGCGGCTGGGTACCCTCTCCGGAGGTGCTGAACTCAACCGAAGGAGAAAAAATACTGTGATAAATCTGCCGACCCGATTCTATGGAATGGGTGTCTGCCAATCCAATCAGATCCGTTGCTTTGGCATAGGCTCGTCGTAGATATTCGATATTCTGCCTGGCTACTGTCCTGGCAATTTCCTGTTGATAGGCTGGCATAATGACCCCCTTTAATAAACTACACCCTTTCCAGAGTAGGACATGGATTCCAAACGGCCCTGCCCAGCGCTCTGTCAGACCATACCACAAAG
>CAZGCW010000410.1:0-1748 GCA_964524295.1 uncultured Pseudomonadales bacterium | reverse complement strand
AGGAGATGATTGGCTTGACTGAAGATCTGAAATCCAACTATTCGCTATATCCTGGCCGTCTTGGCTTTGGAAATCGGCCTGCACTCATCCTGGTCGATTTTGTGCAGGCCTATTTTGATAACCAATGTGAGATGTATGCAGGTGTCGAAAAGGAACTGGCTGCTGCGCTTCGAATTCGTGATATTGCGCGAAGGGCGGGGATCTTGATTGTCTATACCAATGTGGTTTATCAGCCAGATGGTCGTGATGGGGGTGTCTTCTTCCGCAAGGCCCCTGTGCTCAAGAACTTTATAGAAGGTAATCCAATGGGAGAATGGCCAGATGGTCTAAAGCCAGGCCCGGATGAAACTGTCATCTCCAAGCAGTACCCAAGTGCATTTTTTGGTACCCAGTTATCAAGTCTGTTAACCGAAAGAGATGTGGATACATTAATCATTACCGGGTTGACCACCAGCGGATGTGTTCGCGCCACCTGTGTGGATAGCATGTGTAATGGGTTTATTCCTGTTGTGGTCGCTGATGCCTGTGGTGACCGGCATGTTGATCCACATGAAGCGAACCTGTTCGATATGGATGCCAAGTATGCTGATGTCGTGAGTGAAGCCGCAGTATCTGATTACCTAAAGAATTTTGTTGAGGAACAAAAATCATGAAGCAGAAGAAAATTACCATCGTTGAAGTCGGCCCACGTGATGGTTTACAAAGTGAGCCTGAAGTGCTGCCGACGGCCAGTAAGATTAACTATATTAGCCGGGCAATAGCAGCAGGCATTACTCGCCTGGAAGTGGCCAGTTTTGTGAATCCAAAAAAGGTACCCCAGATGGCTGATTCTGAACAGCTACTGGCGGAATTACCCCAGTTAGATACGGTGTCTTATATTGGTTTACTTATGAATGAACGGGGTTTGGATCGAGCCCTGGAAACCTCCGTTCATGAAATTGGCATGGTGGTCGTTGCAACTGATACCTATAACCTCCGCAATCAAGGTGTGCCTACCCAGGAATCAGTTAATGCCTGGTTGAAAATCGCGGGACGCGCCAAAGCGAATGGTAAAGCAGCTAATGTGATGATTTCTTCGGCCTTTGGTTGCCCTTATGAAGGCGAGGTTGAGGTAGACCATGTTGTTGAGATTGCCAAGCGGGTTATGGAAGCCGAACCGGCCGAGTTGGGTATAGCCGACAGTATTGGTGTTGCGGTCCCGAATCAGCTGACCGACCTCGTAGGTGAAGTACGCCATCATATCGGTAGCCAAATTTCCTTACGCATGCATCTGCACAACACGCGCAATGTGGGTCTTGCTAATGCTCAGGCAGCCGTTGACGCGGGTGTTGATTTTATTGATGCCAGTATTGGTGGTATAGGCGGATGTCCATTTGCGCCGAAGGCAACGGGCAATATCCCGACGGATGACCTGGTTTATATGCTGAATCGATCCGGCGTGGAAACGGGGGTTTCCTTGCAAAATATAGTCGATACCAGTCAGTGGCTGGAACGGGAATTAGGTAGGGAGGTCCCTGCAATGTTGCCGAAAGCAGGTATTTTCCCTGATGTGGCTGCAGGTGGATAAAAGAGCTGATACACGAGATGGGAGAAGAAACCTTGGAAAAGTGTGATTTATTGATACGGGGCATGGTCATCACCATGAATGAGGCTCGGGATGTCTACATGAATGGCTATCTTGCCATCAGCGATGGTCTGATTGTGAGTACGGGCACTCATGATGAGTGTCAATTCAGTGGGGCGGAGGA
>CAZGCW010000409.1:0-1773 GCA_964524295.1 uncultured Pseudomonadales bacterium | reverse complement strand
CGAACCTTGATCTGCAAGTCTTCACTGATCTGCAATAATCGTTCACCCTGGTCGCCCTGGTAGACGTAGCCGGCTCCCTGCTTGACAAACGGGATGGTCTTGGCGTTATAGCCAGCAAAAATATATTCACCCGAGGCATCTTTACTATTGGCCACACCCATCAGTTCATCTAACCGATTTTGAATTTCACCGGCAATCGCCGCTCGGGATTCATTGCTCTGCGAGGCATTGTTGGCCTGGACCACCAATTCACGAACCCGCTGGATAACATTACCGGCATAACCCAGGCGGCCCTCGGCCAACTCCAGCTGGTTCTGGGCGAAGACCACATTACGTTCAAACTGTTCATTGCTGGCGACTAACGCCGACAGTTTGAGGATCTGGGTCGCTGCGGCGGGGTCATCAGAAGGCGTTAAAATACGATCACCCGAAGCAACCTGCTCCTGGGTTATGTTGAGTTTCGCTTGCTGGGTCAGGATTGAATCAATCCCCTGCTGAAACTGCTGCTCTGATGAAATTCGCATCTCTATTTCCTGGTTAACCTGACGGTGGTACTGTCCTGCCTTAATTTCCTATGTCTGCTTCGCTACCAGTCTATTTTGCCGCACTGTGATTCACTCGCGGCTCAAACGGTTAGCGGAACGCATTGAGTAGCGCTTGAAACATCTCGTCTGCGACTGTAATCACTTTAGCCGAAGCCTGATACGACTGTTGGTAACGGAGCAGGTTCGCTGCTTCCTCATCCAGATTGACCCCGGATTTCGCCTTGTGCGCATCTTCGGCCTGATTATTCAATACCGTTTGCGTGGCCAGGCTCTGTTGTGATTGCCGGGTCTGAATACCAATATCGGATACCGTGGTGGCGAACATATCCTGGTAACTCGCCGTTGACTTCAATAAAGTGCTTTTGGTCTGTAACCCCGCCAGCAACATGGCATTGCGGTTATCTCCCGCCCCACCCACATTACCGGTCAAGGTAAAGGTATCATTTGCCTCAGGAACCCCGCTCATGACAAAACTGGGATCGCCATAACCCGTTAAGGTCAATGTTTTACCCGAAAAATCGCTGGCCGGGTCATAGAGCAGAACCCCGCCCGGTCCGCCTGTGACATTAAAACCCGGGATACCTGCCCCGCCGGCATCAGGATCAAACGTAAAGGTAATATCGGTCGCTAACGGCAAATCTTGAGTGCTGGTGACGACGACACTGGCCAATGTACCTGAGCCTGTATTAGTCAAGGCATCGGCCGATTTTAAGGGTGCCGCCGCAGCGAGATCGGCTGGCGCACTCATGGCCATGTCAACCAGGCTCGCCGATCGAAAATTAGGCCGGATAAGAAACTCATCTCCCTCCACGGGC
This sequence comes from uncultured Pseudomonadales bacterium, assembly GCA_964524295.1. Classification (GTDB taxonomy): domain Bacteria; phylum Pseudomonadota; class Gammaproteobacteria; order Pseudomonadales; family Azotimanducaceae; genus UBA9926. The sequence goes on along the minus strand of CAZGCW010000409.1, from coordinate 413 downwards.
ACCCCTGCGATCTCGATACTTAAACCATCGAGATCAAATGGGCCTGCACCCTGGGTCACCGCTCCGGATAATAGATTGGTCAATTGCCAGTTTGCTCCATCGTAGTAAGCACGATAATCCGTTGGCTGTACCTGACTGATATCATTAACCAACGCGGTGATACTACTGGACCCGGCGTTGTTGTAATTCTCTGCTACCTTGACGGCAATGGGATCGAAGACATCACCACCTGCAACGCCATTTAAATCAACGACGAGACGATGCTGAGCATTAAAGGTCTCCACGACCCCCATTGCCAGTAAGCCAAGTTGTTGCCGGGCTCCATTTAAAATGCCATCACGAAAATTCAACAGACCCTGGACCGCGCCACCGGTCAGGTAATCGGTGACTTCAGTCTGGTAGCCAGTTTCGGA
>CAZGCW010000408.1:0-1798 GCA_964524295.1 uncultured Pseudomonadales bacterium | reverse complement strand
GTTCCAGGGCATTGGCAGTGAGCAGAAGGCTACTAAGTAATAAAAGGCTACACGGTTGCAGAAGGCTGAGAATCTTCACAGGTTTTTGCCGGTTCCAGGCGTAGGTGTGATAAGGGAAGGAACCAGGAAGTCCTGGAGCGTTTGCCTGAGTTTTATTGGATTATTCGCAATAGGAAAGTTGACTCGCTGGAAGGAAACCACGATAAATGTACACCACTCAACATATTTATTGAGGGTGATGCCGTCTCTTAACCTGCCGAGGCGTTGCGCACGCTCATAGGTTGGCTGAGAACAGGCCAGTCCCACCTGGGTAAAGGTGGCAAGTGACAGGTTGATGCGGTTGTATAATTGTCGACTGTTAACTGTAAATAGTAAGCGTAATGCCTGGCGGCGGTGAAGTTGCTCTATGAACCAGGCCATGTCGTCAACAATCTGGGTAGCGATATCTGCATGTTCATAACTTTGCGCATCGAAATCGGCCATCAGTGCTTCAAAGTCTTGCAGCACCGCCTGGTTAAGGACATCGTCGGCATCTTTGAAATGTCGATAAAAAGTCGTTCTACCCAGTCCAGAGGCTTCGATAATTGAGCTAACGCTGGTATTTTCTGTTCCTTGTGAATGATAAAGCGTGGTGGCTGCCTAGAGGATTGTCCGCCGTGTTGACAGAGTTCTTTGCATAAGTCCGTTGGTTTGAACACTGGTGTAGGTAGTCACGACACTAAATCCAAATTAAAGGAACAAAATAGCAAAATTCATTCCGATTAGCTATTGTTTAGGAACATTTTTGTGTATTCTGTTCCTAAGTGAAGCAGGCAGAATAGTACGAATAAGAACCGAACTAATATCTCACCTGATTGAGAGTAAGCATGATGACCGGTCCATTTTGTAATGTATTAGATCCTGAGCTGTTTGCCGACGGGCTACCTCTGGGATTATTCAGGGAGTTGAGCGCGGCGGGATCAGTATTATGGATCGATGACCCTATAACCAAGGTACCTTATTGGCTGGTTACCCAGCGTGCGGAGCTGGATTTCATAGAGCGTAATAAAGAGCTGTTTTCCTCTCAGGCGCGAAGTGCGATGCCAATGGAGGATCCCCAGGATATGGTTGATAACGTCAGTGCCAAGATGTTAATTAACATGGATGAACCGCGGCACATGAAAATGCGACAGATCGTGCGTCATGCGTTTAGTCCTGATGCCGTGGCGGAAATGCTACCTTTCCTGAAAAGCCGTGCCAAAGAAGTGGTAGACGCGATAGTCCACCAAGGCGGATGTGAGTTTGTTAAAGATGTTGCGGCCGAGTTACCCTTGTTGACAATCTGTTATCTCATGGAAGTCCCGGCAGACAATAGGCAACAGGTATTCGACTGGACAAATACCATGATGTTTATCCAGGACCCGGACGCTTCAGAAGGCCAAGATGCCGCGCTAGAAGCCTCTATGCAGCTGATGCAATACGCCCTGTCTCTAAAGCAAAGCCTAACCCCTGCCAGTGCCAATACCGTAACCGGACAGTTGGCTAACGGAGAGATCGACGGGGAACCCATATCGGATGAAGATTTCATGTGGATGTTCCTTATGGTGATCACGGCAGGCAATGAAACCACTCGATCAGGGATTGCGCAGGGTATGCGTTTGTTGATGGAGCACCCGGATCAGTTGCTCTGGTTGCAGGATAACCTTGATAAAATTCCCGATGCAGTCGACGAGATGTTACGTTTTAACGGCCCGCTTATATCAATGCGTCGAACTGCCATGGCAGATGTGAAGGTTGGCAATGCTCAGATAAAAAAAGG
>CAZGCW010000407.1:0-1819 GCA_964524295.1 uncultured Pseudomonadales bacterium | reverse complement strand
CCAGGGTGTTCCTTTCGCTGGCATGGGTAGTGGCATAGTCATTCCCTCATGAATGCTTACCCAGATCATAACCTGCAGAGGCGCCACGAAACCAGATCACTGTTGCCGGGCCGACTTTCGCAAGACCGCCAGCGCCACTATCCCCAGGGCAAGCTGCATCGGCCAATTGCGGGCACGGGCAAAAACAGGGTTTAATGGGCTGCTTAACCCCCTGGCAGCGGTGGCATAACTGGCGCTGGCTTAAACCTGGCAATGGAGACCTTATGATGATGACCCACGCTTTGCGCAGTCTAATGAATCTGCTTCCGATGTCACTGTTGCTCTGCTATGCCTGTCTGGTCCAGAGTGAATACTCGCGCAGTTACATGGATGCGCAGCCCATGACCAGTGTGTCTACCGATGGCGTCAAGATTGCCTATCGAGTGCTAGGCCCTGAGGATGCCGAGGCGGCAGTTTTAGTGATGGGCCTGGGCGCCTCACACACGCTCTGGGGCGACGACTTTGTTCTTGGCATCATCGCTGCTGGCTACCGGGTCGTACTGATTGACAATAGAGACACGGGCAAATCCATTAAATATCCCGAGAAAGATAATCCGGTGCTCTGGTGGCAACTGCTGAAATATCAGATTGGTCTGGGGGTCTCAACCACCTACCAACTCAACGATATGGCTGGGGACGTGATTAACGTCATGGATGCGCTGGAGATTGACAAAGCGCATATCATTGGCGCCTCCATGGGCGGTATGATCGCCCAGGTCACTGCTGCCGAGTTCCCGCAGCGAAGCCAGACTCTGGTGTCTATCATGTCCACCACCGGCGCCGAGCATCTGCCTGAGCCGGGCAGGCAATCAACCAATGCCATTCGCGATATGGCCGATGCAGATAACGATGATGCAGCCACCAAACGCACCGAATTCATGAAAAAAATGGGCTTTCACCCTGAAGCGATTCCCCGGCAGATGATGGCCATACTCAAGGCCGGTGACCGCTCTGAATCCATTAAAACCATTACCACACCGACGCTGGTCATCCACGGCCAGGATGATCAGTTACTGTCAGCCGAGCACGGTCAGCATACAGCAGAACTGATCCGAGAATCTAAACTGGTGATCTACGAGGGTATGGGCCATAACCTGCCGGAAGCTGTTCTACCTGAGATCCTGGCTGAAATCGGCGGTCACCTGACCGCCCATCCGATCGCGCAGCCCTGAATACCCGCAGCAGTTTACATTCCGCCTAGCTCACAGCCCCGGCGCGCCAGGATCGGCCTGAGCTCGCGGTAAGCCGCCGGTGTCAGGCTGAGCGGAATTCTCGGATAGAGATGGTGCACGATGTGGTACTGCATGCCCATGGACCACAGGTTCCCCAAGGCGCTTTTAAATGCCCGGGTATCGCCATAGCGATCCTGATTCTGCCCCGGGCGATGCGGTGCCCAGCTCAGGTAGTACTGAATATAGGTGAGCCCAATCTGCCTGGGCAGCCACCACAGCAGCACGGCTTCCAAGGCATAACCACTCCAGGCCAGGGCGAACAGCACCGCCAAATAGATCAGCTGCAATACCAGGGCATCAAGCAGCATATGCGATTTGCCTACCCGCTCGAGCGCATTGGCATAGGCCGCGTTACTGGTCGAGCCAGGCTGCCGGTTCATCAGGCTGCGCCAGAAAAAATCTTTATTGGATGCCGCATGAACCGAATAATCCGGGTCAAGACCCGCATCATTGGTATGGGCATGGTGCTCAAGATGGGTGTGCTTTAGCACCCGGTAAGGTGTGCCCAAAGGGATGGGTGACAATTGCCCCACCAGTTCGTTTAACCA
>CAZGCW010000406.1:0-1835 GCA_964524295.1 uncultured Pseudomonadales bacterium | reverse complement strand
AGTACTTCTAGGGTATGTTGACCTAACTCGGCTGAGGGTTGCTGGTTGCTGCGTTGTGTTTTGCTAAATCGCACCGGCGCTCTGGGCTGAATCATGATTCCACCGCGAGGATGATCGGATCGTTCCAGCAACCCTAAAGCCTGTATTTGGGGATCATCCAAGATATCTTCTCTGGAGTTGACCCGGGAGACGGGGATATCATTTTCAGCAAATAGGCTGATCAGTTCCTTGGTAGAATAAGCTGAGCAGTCACCATTGAGTCTATGAGAAATAATGGCGCCATCCCGGGTTTCATTGATTTCATAAAAATCAGCCAAGTCGCCGGAATAATCGATCCCCTCGCCTTCAAAGCTTTGATTCCACATTAAGTCAGGCCAGTTAAAGTAAAGGGCAGCGTCCAACATGGAAAGCTGCAGATGCTGGCCTCCTTGTCCTCTGGCCTTGGCAAGCAGTGCGGCGGTAATGCCTTGAGCTATCGTTAATGCAGTCACCTTGTCATAGATGATGGTTCGTATCATCTTCGGCTTTTGCGTTTCTGACTGGGCATCAAGGATGCCGCTGATACCCTGAATCACATAGTCGTAGACTTTTTGGTTGGCGTAGGGGCCCTTATCGCCCATGCCTGAGATGGAGGTATAGATAAGTTCAGGATTGATCTGACTCAGCTCTGCGAACCCCAAGCCTAATTGTTTCATTTTACCGGGTCGATAGTTCTGCAACAGGACATCTGAACTTTTGGCCAGTTGTCGAATCAGGTTTTGACCTTCTGGATGTTTTATATTGATGGCAACGGAACGTTTGTTTCGATTGATCATGGCATAAATTGCGCTTAGGCCATTTCTGCTGGCGCCCAGTCTGCGTACGCCATCACCCCAACCAACGGGTTCTATTTTTATAACGTCTGCGCCCTGATCGGCCAGGATGACTGCGGCCATCGGTCCGGATACCACCGCCGATAGATCCAATATGCGGATACCTTCCAGGGGACCCATTGAGGGGGTATGGTTTGTCGAGTTGATATCGCCCATAGCAGGGTCTGTCGTCTATGAAAGGATAGTAAACCTGCTCGCTTGGCTAGAAGCAAGTCAGTATTGGACACCGCGTATCACGGGCTCTACCTAGTATACAGACCAGTCGACATGTTCACCCAACATGACCAAGATGATGCACGTGCCTCCACAGAAAGGGCCTTTGGTGGTCAGGCTTCTGTCTGGCTTGACCCGTATTTATGGCATGTTCGCCTCGATGCAGGCTTCGATTTTGTCACTGGTTGTTCGCGTTGCTGTTGCTGACACAGCATCTGAGATCAGCGAGGCATCCTGAAAATCAAATAAATAACGTATCACCAGAAGGCCATCTGTTAAGGGTCCCAGCGTGCCGTCTCCATCGATATCCGTCGCTGCGCTATGACTCGATAGATAGGCTTCTATGTCATCTGGTGAAGTTCGCTGACCATTTGAATCAACGGCTTGGCTAATCAGAGCATCACCGCCAAAATCAAACAGGTAGCGAATAAATACCAGGCCATCTTCGAGCGGAGCTACGGAACCATTTCCGTCAATATCCCAGCTGAAACCTTCGGAAGTACAGGCAGCTGATGTACCATCATCAACATAGGCAAAGGCACCACTGTTAGTACCTGAAATGAGGTCGTCATACACCAGGACCCGAATCGTTTCGTGATCGTCCGTACAGGAGCCACCAAACACAGCCCAGGTGCTCCCACCATCAGTTGATTCTTGAATGCAGTTATCATAGGCAACCCAGACATGATCTGCATCTGCCGGTTCTACAGCTACAGCGCTGAAACCGGAGTGACTGGCAGTGGGGGTGAT
>CAZGCW010000405.1:0-1865 GCA_964524295.1 uncultured Pseudomonadales bacterium | reverse complement strand
AGGCACACCCAGCAGCGAAAAGGCACACCCAGCAGCGAAAAGGCACACCCAGCAGAGCAAATGGCACACCCAGCAGAGCATAAGCAGAGTAGGTGGGCGTGGTAGGGGCAGGTTCCAGGTAATGCAGCTATCTGGAGTGGTAAACCGGCCAGGCTATTCTCGACCGCCATGAATAGTATATGCTGATGGGTCATTTTTTGGTTTACGACAATATGGCACTTGAAGCGGATTATTTGATTGTTGGAGCGGGTGCCATGGGAATGGCTTTTGCTGACGTTCTGGTACAGGAAAGCAATGCAACTGCGATTGTGATTGATAAGACAGGCATGCCAGGGGGGCATTGGAATACAGCTTATCCATTTGTGAGGCTGCACCAGCCTTCGGCTTTTTATGGTGTTAATTCTATGGCGCTGGGCCAGGATCGAATTGATTCTGACGGTTTGAATAAAGGGCTCTATGAGTTAGCGACCGATAGCGAGGTTTGTCATTATTTCCAGCGAGTGATGGTAGAAAAGCTGCTGCCTAGTGGGCGGATTGAGTTTATTCCCAATGCTGAACTGACCCGTAATGGCAGCGTGATTTCGACGGTGACCGGGCAAGTAATTGAATTAGATGTGAAGAAAACAGTTGATGCAACCTATATGAAGGTACGAGTTCCTTCAATGCGTCCGCCCGAATTCCCAATTGCCGAGGGGATTGACTGTGTACCCGTCAACGCGCTCCCCGAGATGGCCGGACCAAACAGGAGTTATGTGATTATCGGTGCTGGCAAAACCGGTATGGATGCCTGCTTATGGTTGTTAGACAAGGGTGTTGACCCAGAGCACATTCGTTGGATAATGCCTCGAGATTCCTGGTTACTCAATCGTGAATTTATTCAGCCGTTCAAATTGAGTGAACGCACTGCCACCGGGTTTGCCCATCAAATGCACGCATTTGCTCATGCTCCGAATGTGACCGAGTTGTTCGGGATATTAGAAAATGCAGGTCAGCTTTTTCGCATTGATCCCTCTCGAAGTCCTACCATGTACCGGTGTGCCACAGTAACCGAGTTGGAGATTGAGCAACTGAGACGAATCCAGGGAATTATTCGTAAAGGTCGGGTGACCGCTGTGACCCCTGGGAAAATCAGTTTGGAACAGGGGAGTGTGGAAATAGGTCAGGATAGTGTTTTAATAGATTGCACCGCGGATGGATTGGCTAATCGGCCTTCCAGGCCCATATTTAATGGTAACCAAATTACCCTGCAGTCAGTAAGAACCTGTCAGCAGGTGTTCAGTGCCGCGCTGATTGCCCATGTTGAAGTGACCAAAACAGATGAAGATATAAAAAACGGGATCTGTATGCCTATACCGCACCCCGATACAGAAATTGACTATTTGAGAACGTCATTGGGCAATGCAAGAAATGGTGCAGTCTGGGCAAAAGATCAGGAAATAAGTACTTGGCTTGCTGCTTCGCGTCTGGATGGATTCAGTCAGGCAGGGATTGAACCACCGACACCGACTGACGAGCAATTGGCGCTTAGCCTTAAGTCGCTAGAGAATCTACACCATCTCTTATCAGAGTCTGAAACCAGCTGACATAATGGTGCCTCAATGCCAGGTTCTGGCTGCGACTGGCCCCGATGGCTGTTGTGTGCAATAAGGCTGTGGAATCGGTTTTGCCCTTAGTCCAGCTGTTTGATGACTAGAAACCTATTTGCAGTGAGGGGTCATTGTTCAGTTTAGTGTCATCTAGGTGGAGTTGTTTAAATTTTTTTCGCCCCCGAGCGCGGTTTAGGGCTGGATAACTGGCAAAGGACCTTTGATGCGATATCAAAATATTATTCTTCTTGCGTTAATTCTGGTGTCAGCTATGACAGT
>CAZGCW010000404.1:0-1895 GCA_964524295.1 uncultured Pseudomonadales bacterium | reverse complement strand
CATCGCGGTGGCATAAAAGTAGTCATGATCCCGGATGAGAACAAACGGGATTTGAAGGATATTCCGGAAAATATTAAAGGTGATCTGGAAATTATTCCGGTTAAGTGGATCGATGAGGTGCTGGAGGTTGCATTACAACGCATGCCAACGCCGACTAAAACCAGCGATGGTTCACAGGAAAAGAAGCCGGACGCACGGATTAGTGCTCATTAAGCATTATAGCTTGATTCTCATAGTCTGGCTTGATATAAAACGCTAGAGATTCACTGGTAGGAATCTACGGATTTTACAAAGTAAAAACTAGGTAAAATAACTCTCAAAACGAATAAACGGTTAGAAAAGGGGTATACATTGAATAAGCAAGAACTCATCGACAACATAGCAGCTTCTGCTGATATTTCTAAAGCAGCTGCTGGCAGAGCTTTGGATTCAGTAGTAGATTCAATTTCCGCTTCACTGAAAGGTGGTGATAGCGTAACACTGGTTGGGTTTGGTACTTTTTCAGTTCGCTCACGAGCTGCACGGACAGGAAGAAATCCACAGACTGGTGCTGAAATTCAGATAAAAGCAGCGAATGTGCCTGCGTTTAAAGCGGGTAAAGCTTTAAAAGACGCTGTCAATTAAAGCAGTCAAACAAACAGGGCTGGCTGTTAAGGCTGGTCAGCCTAAATAAATCAATCTGTATGACTCCTGGACCACGATGGTCATAACCGTGGTACAGATTGTTGAGGTCTGTTATTAATGGCGCTTTCTAGCGCCATTTTTAATCATGTTGATAAATAAATGCATTTTTATTGAATCTAGAATGTATCTGCTTGAAAATTAGATGTATTTTTGGAATTAAAGTGCGTTGCCTTTGTAGAATCCGGCTTACATGCTGGCAACCAATCCACCGTGTTAAAAGGGTCTATCTGAATAACCGAAGGAGTTATTGCTGATGTCGATTATGAGTATGCAGGAGCGTAGTCAGGGACTAGGGACGAAAATTATTATTGGTTTAATTATCGTTGCCTTTGCTTTTTTCGGTCTGGGTTCGATCACTACCTTTCTTGCGCCGGTTCCTAAGGTGGCGACTATAAATGGAGTCGACATCACGCAACAGGAAATGGAGGTTGCGGTAGAGAGAAATAGACGAATGCAACTGGCCGGGGATGTTGCTCCAGAAGATTTGGATGAGGATCTGTTGAGACAGAACGTACTGAAATCTTTGATTGATCGGGAAGTGTTGAGTCAGTCAATTGAAAACCTTGAACTCACAGTCGCTGATAGCACTTTGGATCAGGATATTACCGCAACAGAAGTATTCCAGGTGAATGGTCGGTTTGATCCTGATCAGTTTCGAGTCGTGCTGGCGGGTGCTGGGTATTCCCCCACCAGTTATCGCGAAGAACTGCGTAAAGATAAAGCCATTCAGCAGTTAAGCGATGGCTTGCGCTCGACGGTATTTGTTACCGATGCTGAGGTACGGCAGGCGGCCAGCTTAATGCAGCAAACCCGTGATATAGCCTACTTAGAGTTTACAACAGATAGATTGGCCCAGGAGGCGAATGTAAGCGAATCTGAGGTCGCTGCCTATTATGATGAGAATCAAGCCAACTTTTATTCACCTGAATTAATCGACATAGAATATGTGGAATTGACTCGAGCTAACCTGATGGATCAAGTCAGCTTAACCGATGAAGCACTGCGGACTTTTTATACCAATAGAGCAGATTTGTTCAGTCAACCTGAAAGAAGACGTCTCTCTCATATTCTTATTACGACAGAGGATGGTGACACAGCGGCAGCACGTGAAGCCATTCAGGCGATTCAGGCGCGCCTGGAAACGGGAGAAGATTTTTCAGAACTGGCCCAGACACTGTCTCAGGACCCGGGAAGCGCTGCCCAGGGTGGAG
>CAZGCW010000403.1:0-1908 GCA_964524295.1 uncultured Pseudomonadales bacterium | reverse complement strand
TTCTGGGTTAGTCGTGGATAACCCAGCCACACTGGTCAGTTTAGGGGAGTTAACTCATGCAGGGCCGCTTATTATGCTGGCTGGATTTGTGTTAATCGTTACGCTGAGTTCAAAAAAAATCACGGGTGCCATTATTATTGGGATCGCCTTTGCAGCCATCCTAGGCTGGCTTACCGGTACAGCTGAATTTCATGGTTTGGTATCGGCGCCGCCTTCCCTTGAACCTGTTTTGTTTCAATTGGATATCGTGGCCGCACTGCAGTTTTCAATGATACCGATACTGCTGTCTCTACTGTTGGTGGATGTATTTGATACGGCAGGAACATTAGTTGGGGTAGCCAATCGAGCCGGTCTGACGGATGAAGATGGGAAATTGCCCCGATTAGGCTCAGCACTCTTGGCTGATTCCGGAGCCACGGTTGTCGGCGCAGTCCTTGGTACCTCTTCTACTACGAGTTATATAGAGAGCGGGTCGGGTGTGGAATCAGGTGGGAGAACGGGTCTTACTTCGGTAACAGTGGCGCTCTTATTTCTGTTGTGTCTGTTTTTTGCGCCGTTGGCCCAGAGCATCCCTGCTTTTGCCACGGCATCAGCTCTTTTGTTTGTTGCCTGCCTTATGATCAGCAGTCTGACAGAGTTAGATTGGCAGGATCAAACTGAATATATCCCTGCTGTAATTGGTGCGGTGACAATGCCTCTGGCATTTTCGATCGCGGATGGGATCGGGCTGGCATTCATTAGTTATTGCCTGATAAAAATACTGACAGGGAAGTTTGTTAGAAGTGATATGGCTTCGCTTTTCATTGCATTGGTTTTCGCAGGCAAATTCCTGCTGCTCTAGTAGCAGGCTGCCCGCTATGGCAGGGCAACTTTTTTAATTTAACTAAATCCGTCATGGGTCTGCAGCGCAATCGCGGATGGCTGTCCCGGTAGATTAGGTAATACTATGAATGAGCAAACAGCCTCAGATATGACCCGGCTTTCTCTTGCCTCTGCCTTTTTAGGATTTCAACATATGTTGGCATCCTTCGGCGGTATATTGACCGCACCGTTGATAATTGCTTTGGGAATGGGGCTTTCGATTCAGGAAACCAGTTACCTGGTCACCTCTGCGCTGGTTGTGTCCGGACTGGCGACATTGATTCAAATCCTCCGCATAGGACCCATCGGGTCCGGGTTGTTAAGTATTCAGGGGACCAGTTTTGCCTTTGTTGGGCCCTTTATTTATGCCTATGAGACCATGGGCCAGCATCTTTTACCCTCCGAAGCGCTCGGTGTGCTGTTTGGTTCGGCAGCGACCTGTGCGGCGATGGTCTTTGTGTTGAGTTATTTCGTTCGATCGTTGCGAACGGTGATAACAACGAATGTATCTGGGACGACACTGATACTGATAGGCATTTCATTGCTGGTCATCACCCTGGAGAATATTCGTCAGGAATATCAGGTCATGGGTTCGATGGGCTGGCAGGTGATATTAATAGCCGGAGCCGTATTTGCTACTGTTTTGGTTTGTTCCTATTCCAAACTGCGTATCCTGAAGATAACCAGTGTTGCTATTGGGCTGATGGTCGGGTTGATGATTGCGCTTTTCTTAGGTCTGGTTGATTGGGCTTTACTGGAAGATGCGGATACGTTTTTTGTGCTGGATCCATTTCGGCATCCCTGGGGATTGGACTGGACCGTCGTTGTCATGCTGTTTCCTATTTTTCTCGTGTCCGCAACAGAAAGTATCGGGGATTTTACGGCAACCAATGCCTTATCTCATTATGCGTATGGTGATACCGCCTTTTGGACAAGAATACGAGGTGGGTTAATGGGAGATGCGCTTAATTCATTTTTAGCCAGCGTATTTTGTACTTTCCCTAACACCACGTTCAGCCAGAATAATGGAGTGATTCGATTGACGGG
>CAZGCW010000402.1:0-1954 GCA_964524295.1 uncultured Pseudomonadales bacterium | reverse complement strand
CACCCACTCATCACCAGGAGCAGGTTATGCCGTTTGAAACACAGGTAGATAAACAGGTGGCCGAAGTGGTGTTCAATCACCCGCCGGTGAACGCCTTCACCGCTGCTATGTGGATGGAGCTACCGGAATTAATCACCTCGCTAGGGCAAAGGCAGGATATCCGCTGTATCCTGATTCGGGCCGAGGGCAAGGGTTACTGTGCCGGTGTCGATATCAAGGAATTGGCAGAAAACAGCAATGCCATTGTTGAGGTCAACAAAGGCAACTTCCTGACCTATAAAGCCATCCACGAATGTGAAATACCCGTAGTGGCGGCACCACACAGCTTTGTATTAGGGGGCGGTATCGGCGTTTGTGGCGCATCAGATGCTGTTGTCGCCGCATCAGATGCCTACTTCGCACTGCCGGAGATAGACCGGGGTGCCATGGGCGGTGCCTCACATATGCAACGCATGTTTCCCCACGCCAGAGTCAGGGCGGCGTTCCTCACCGGCGGACGCATCAGCGCGGCCGAAGCGGAATCCCTTGGCGGCATTGCAAAAGTGGTCGCTGTCGATGAGCATTTAGCGCAAGCCCGTGAATTTGCTGGCTTGATTGCATCGAAATCCCGAGATGCCCTGCGTATTGCCAAACAGGCGCTCAATGGGATTGAGTCTTTTGATGTGGACAAGAGTTATCGCTGGGAGCAGGGCTTTACCTTTGAAATGTACCTGCATGAAGACAGTCAATCAGCCCGGGATGCGTTTGTGGAGACCGGCAAAACGGCAAAATTTGAGGAGTAACGTAAGTCACAACGGATGTCGAATAGACCTGATGGTCGCTCAATAAAGAGAAGGGCACTCGGTTACCATTGCGCTGCATTTCCGTCATCAGACAGAAAGCAGGCTCAATTGATCAGCCCATAGCCGGCAAACCAGAGGACACCGTCACTGGCAGTAGACAAATGAAGGCAGCGCATCGGATGCCTGCCTTCTCGGAGCGACCGAAAAAGGGGCGTTAAAGGCTTAATGGACGAAAATGTGACGAGACTAGATTGAAGCTTGTTATAAACGCTAACTTTAGTGTTTTAAAACATCGCTAAAAATGAAGTCATTAGACATTAAATTGAAGTAAATGAAAGGAACCTGGAAATGGCTGAAGCCTATATTGTAGATGCGCTGCGAACCCCGACCGGTCGACGCAGGGGTGGGCTTGCTGAAATGCACCCCGCTGACCTGGGTGGCCATGTGCTGAAGGCCCTGGTAGAACGTAATGACGTGCCTGCCGATGACTATGAGGATGTCATCTTTGGCTGTGTCGATACCATTGGCCCCTTGGCGGGGGATATTGCCCGGACTTGCTGGCTGGCCGCCGGATTGCCCCTCCATGTGCCGGGCGTGACCATTGATCGCCAGTGCGGTTCATCGCAGCAATCGGTTCATTTCGCCGCCCAGGCCGTACTCAGTGGCACCATGGATGTGGTCATCGCCGGTGGCGTTCAGGCCATGTCGCAGATTCCTATCTCAGCGGCCATGCTGGCGGGGCAGGAATTGGGTTTTGGTGATCCATTCACGGGCTCAACCGGTTGGGTCGAGCGCTTTGGTGATGGCCTGGTAACCCAGTTTAATTCAGCGGAGATGATTGCAGATAAATGGGACTTGTCACGACGCGATCTGGAGCAATACGCCCTGACCTCGAATGAAAGGGCCTTTAAGGCCATGGATGAAGGGCGCTTTGACCGTGAGATAGTGGAGACCCGAGGTGTCACCATGGATGAAACGCCCCGGCGCGGCACGAATCTTGACGCCATGGCTGAATTAAACCCGATCCAGGAGGGCGGTAAAATTACGGCCGCAGTCTCCAGCCAGACCTGCGATGCGGCCTCTGCCATGCTGATCTGCTCAGAAGACGCAGTTAAACGTTATAATCTAACGCCACGGGCTCGAATCCACCATATCAGCGTATTGGCGGATGA
>CAZGCW010000401.1:0-2058 GCA_964524295.1 uncultured Pseudomonadales bacterium | reverse complement strand
ACCGGACCTTATTTCTTGCCAGAGTCCCTACCATAGAAAGCGAAGCAATATTAAATAGCTCAAGCGGCTGCTTGACATGATCAGCGGGCGGCCGAATCTGGGTTGTTATGGTACTGCGCGCACGGTCCACAATCACCACCGGTGGTTCAAAGGGACTCCGTTGGTTAGCGGCGCCATATTTATACGGCTCATAAGCTTCAAATTCAGGTATGCCTGGGATCTTACCTCTGGGTTTAGCGGCAATTTCATCAATGAACTGTTGCAAATCACTATGATCACCCGAATTCCCACAGGCAGCCAACCCCAGCATAGCAAAGAGAACAAGCCATCTTGAACTCAGACCACTTTTTAATCCAAATTTTCTATTCACGTTCAACACTATATCGATAAGTCTTTGCTGTTATTTTCATCGCCAGGAGCCCGCCTCGATTTTCCGAACCCGTCGTACTTCTCCCTTTGCCTTTGATTTCAAAATCATGCAGCGTCACTATTCTGGGGAGATCAGAGACATCGCTAACGAAAGCCCCTAGTTCATGATAGCCGCCGGTCACTTCTATATTGATCGGCTTTTCTACATAAAACTCAAGCTGCTCCTCTTCTTGCAGGTCAATCTGATTAAAAATAAGCCCATTTTTAATCCCAACCTCAGTGATATCCTCTATTAATCCAGGAATTTCAGTGTCCGATGGCAGTTTCCGTAAAATAGACTCAAATTTTTCTTCCATTTCTCTTGCTTGCTGACGGTAATCCTCCAGCAATCCGGCTTGCTGATACTTGGTTTCAAATGACGCTCTTAAGATCTGTTCCTGATTCTTGGCAATCGTAAACTCAGCCTGCATATCTGTAATCAGAAAAAAATACCCGGCAACCAACACAACCGTGAAACAGGAAAAGGCAGCAATGGCCTTAACGGGTGCCGACCACTGGCCGGCACTGCTAAAATCCAGGTCATTGACATCAAGGTCGCTGAGATCAATGTCTCGCAGTGACTGTAAAACATCCTGCAGGGCCATTACTTAGCTTCCTCTTTTTGCTTAGGCGTGCTACGCATGACACTCAATGAAAACCGGCTCGCTAGTGGTCCATAACGCGCATCCGCATCAATTTTAGTCACGTTAGGAAGCACAAACCAATCGGAAGTACTAAAATTACGGAGTTGATTTGAAATACGGTTATTATCTTCGGCCACCCCACTGACAAAGATCGTATCGCCTTTCATTCGAACTTCCTCAAAAAAGACCCGGGGTGCTAGTTGCCGGGCGAGTTCGTCGAATAACCTGACCATAACCGGCCGGTTTCCCTGCAGCTCTTGTATGACCTTCATTCGATCCAGCAATTCTTTTCGCTTGAGTTGCAGCAAGCGAATTTCATCAATTTTATTATCCAACACAGATATTTGTGACGTTAATATACGATTACGGGCTTCCTGATCCGAGATTCTATTGCCATAGAACTGCCACAATAAAACCAGACAAAGTACTGCCAGCACCACCAATCCCGCAATGACATTGATAAACTGACGCTGCTGCTCTTCGCGTACTTTTTGCCTCCAGGGCAATAAATTAATCCTGATTTCAGCCACGTCGGTATCCCAGTAATTCCGCTTGCATCATTAGTCGAAGCTCCGTAGCGCTAAGCCACAGGCAATCATCATCGCCGGGGCATCATTCATTAGACTCATTTCATCAATATCAGGGTTTATTGACATAGCAGCGAATGGGTTAGCGATGGTACAAGGAGTCCCTAGCTTAGTTTCAACCAGTTCTGCCAGACCTTCAAGCGAAGCCGTACCGCCGGCAAGAATAATGTGATCTACGTCACTATAAGCTGTAGCCGAATAAAAAAACTGTAAAGAACGCATGACCTGTTGAACCAAGGCCTCTTTAAAGGGCATCAATACTTCGACATCATAATCATCAGGCAGGCCGCCGAATTTTTTAGCATAACCGGCTTCAGCCACCGTCATACCATAGCGTCGTTGAATTTCATCCGTCAGTTGTTTACCACCAAACAACTGTTCTCGGGTATAGGGCACCCCTGAGCCAGTCAGCACTGATA
>CAZGCW010000400.1:270-2082 GCA_964524295.1 uncultured Pseudomonadales bacterium | reverse complement strand
TTTAAGGATGTTCAGGAAATTGTTTTCAAAATGGCGAAGAAATTGGTCGCCATCCACTCCAAACGAAGAAAAACATTCAAGCGGGGCCAACTCGACGTTCGTAAGACCCTGCGTAAGAACATGCAATACGATGGGATGTTTTTTGACCTGCAATGGAAGGCAAGCAAAGTCGACCGCCCTAAAGTCATGTGCATATGCGATGTGAGTGGCTCGGTAAGCAACTATTCGCGCTTTCTATTGATGTTTCTCTACAGCCTATCTGAGGTTATCCCCAAGGTGCGTTCATTTGCATTTTCATCCGATCTAGGTGAAGTAACGCAATTGTTCGAAAACAGCAAGCTTGAAGATGCGATGGCGAAAACCATGCGCGATTATGGCAACGGCTCAACGGACTACGGCCAGATGTTCATGGATTTCAAACGCAGTTGTATGGACGATGTCAATAACAAGACCACCATCATCATTCTCGGCGATGCCAGGAACAATTACGGCAATCCACAATCGGAAATTCTTCACGAGATATACGAAAAAGCACGACGAGTCATTTGGTTAAATCCAGAGCCCCGGTCTAACTGGATCGTAGGGGATGCCGAAATGAAGAAATATGCACCCAACTGCCATCAGACTGATGTCTGTAATTCACTCACCCACCTAGAAAGGGTCGTTGCCAACCTGTTAAGGTTTGCCAACTGATGGATCCAAACTGAAGTATTAGCAGTAGCCTAATTAATCACCGGTCATGGTAGAATTTCACTTTGCCTACAGACGTCCCTGCTGATGAACACCTTCCTTTCTTTTTTATTCGCCTCAGCCCTTCTCCTGCAAAGCCATTTTTGTCTGGCTGAGGCGGCCGATTTTGAAACGCAAACGATCAAGCTCGCCTTAAATCAGGAACCACCACAACTCAATGGCATGAAAGCCACTGATCAGGTTTCAGTGATGATACTGGGCCACCTAATGGAAGGGCTGACACGCTACGATCGCCGTGGCCGTATCATCCCCGGTGTGGCTGAACGATGGGAGGTAAACGATAAAGAAGCCACCTTCTGGCTCAGGCCGAATGCCAAGTGGAGCAACGGTGATACCGTCACTGCTCACGATTTTGTTTTTGCCTGGCGTACCACTCTCACTCCTGCTACCGCATCGGAATATGCTTTCATCCTTTACGCGATAAAAAATGCCGAAGCCATTAATCAGGGGAAACTGGCCCCGGAAGAACTCGGCGCCCAAGCGCTGGACGATTTTACCCTGAAGGTAGAACTTGAACGGCCCACCGCCTACTTCAGTAAACTAACCGCCTTCGTAAGCTACTTCCCAATTCAAGAGAAATTCTATCAGTCTCGAAAGGATCGCTACGCCGCTGATGCCAGTGACCTTATCTTCAATGGTGCATTTGAGATGACCGACTGGGTGCATAGCGCATCCCTGAAACTGAAAAAAAACACCCATTACTGGAACCGGAGTAAGATTAAACTCAACGCCATCGAAGCTGATTACATTACTGCCGACACCCGCGCCCGGCTGAATTTATTCATTGATGACAAGATAGTTTTTACCCGCCTAGACGGTGAAACTTACCAGGATGCCTTAACCCGAAAATTCCGAATTCGCAGTTTTTCCACCGGCTCGGTATTTTTTATTGAGTATAATCATCGCCCAGGCCGAGCCACAGCAAACCTATTACTAAGACAGGCCATAGGCGCTGTTTATAATGCCGATGAATTCGTTAATAAAGTTCTCGCTACCCCTGGCAACCTGAGGGGGGAAAGCCTGTTCCCTGTTTGGCTGGACGGTACTGAAGGAAAATTTCGG
>CAZGCW010000400.1:0-260 GCA_964524295.1 uncultured Pseudomonadales bacterium | reverse complement strand
ACCCAGCTCCCAGGGCAGTACTTGATACCGATCTGGGCATTAAGCTACTCAACCAGGCAAAATCGCAACTCGGTGTAACCGAATTGCCGCCGCTGATACTTCTAGTCGGTGATAGCCCAACCGCGGCGAAACAGGCAGAGTACCTACAGGGACTACTGAAAAACAAGCTGGACCTGGATCTAAAAATTGATATACAGACCTTCAAACAGAGACTGGCCAAAATGACCTCGGGGGATTTCGATCTCGTCGGCGCGGGTTGG
>CAZGCW010000399.1:0-2083 GCA_964524295.1 uncultured Pseudomonadales bacterium | reverse complement strand
GACATGGCATTATCAGAATATTTAATTAAAAGAAAGCGGTCTGGTTAAATTTGCACGAATGAGTAAAGGGAGCAGTAAGCATGAAGATTATTATATCGGGTACGGTTGATATCGATCCAGCGCAGATGGAAGCCGCAATGGCAGCCGCAAAACCACTGATTGAGGGCGCTTTAACCCAGGAGGGAATTTTAGATTATGACTGGTGTCCCAATCCGCTGGTCCCAGGCCAGATACGCGTGTTCGAAAGATGGGTGGATACCGCCTCGCTGCAGAATCATTTTAATAACCACTGGTATCAGGATATGCGCGCTACACTGGCTCAGTTTGGTATCAGGGGAGCGGACGTATTGAAATACAGAATTGAATTGGCAGAACCGGTTTATGATGAGACCGGAACGGCTCGATCAGATTTTTTTACGGAGGAAAATGATGTCTAATCCAGTAGAAGATGAGCTGGCGATTCGAGAATTAGTCGCTTTGTATGCTGATGCGGTCAATCGAGTTGACGAGGCCCAATGGGCAGACACCTGGACTGAAAATGCAAAGTGGTCGCTCCCAATGGTAACTGTTGAAGGTAAAACTCAGATAGTTGGCTTGTGGGTTCAAGCGATGTCCAGTTTTGATTTTGTTGCCCAGCTGGTTTATCAGGGTGTTGTTAAAATTAAGGGTAATACGGCAACCGGTCGCTGGTATCTTGCCGAGCATCTCCGTCCGAAAGGGGATCCAAAAGGCCGATTCAATATTGGCACTTATATAGATGAATACGTGAAAGAAGACGATCGATGGCGTTTTTCCGATCGCTGTTATCAGGTTATGTACAACGATGAAGGCGCAGGTGATATGTCCGGCACGATCATTCCTTTGTCAGAAGGTGATTAAACCGATCATATCTTTAATTTGCTTGCGCTCTATAAACAGTCACGCTTGACTGTTTTTAATCCTGGGCGCATCATCTGTCAGTCGAATACTCAAGCTCAAGAGAAGGGTCCAGTGCTGGCTTGAGGAATAAGACCTGAACCTATCCAAATTGTCGAGGGCGGAGCAGTTTGAAGTGAAGAGCAAGGGGTATTGTCAGAGAGATAGTGATGTATCACAATCGATCGTTTCAGTGAGTTAAATGGGAAAACACCGTGGCTAAAAAATTGTCAAATAAGATTCTTAAGGAACTTCATCTCCGAATGGTTCGTATACGCCGTTTTGAGGAAGAGGCCGGGAAAATGATGGAAAACGGTAAGATACCGGGTGCGTTGCACCTTTATGTCGGCCAGGAAGCCGTTGCTTCAGGTGTCATGCAGCACCTTTCAGAATTGGACCAGATTACCAGTACGCATCGAGGCCATGGACATCTTATTGCCAAAGGAGGCGAATTTTCCAGAATGTTCGCCGAGCTGTACGGCAAAGCAACCGGTTATTGCCGGGGCAAGGGTGGCAGCATGCATATTTCTAATATGGACCTTGGCATGCTCGGTGCCAATGGCATTGTAGGCGGTGGTCCCCCCATCGCGATGGGCGCGGCATTTTCAAATAAGTTCAGGAAAACTAAACAGGTTGCGGTGGCTTTTTTCGGAGATGGTGCCTCTAATGAGGGTAGTTTTCATGAAGCAGCCAATATGGCAGCACTGTTTAAATTGCCTTGCCTATTCGTCTGCGAAAATAATGGTTATGGGGAATATACACCCCAGGCAAACCATCAGGCGGTAGTTGATGTTGCGGATAGAGCTGCTGGGTATGGGATGCCCGGCATCGTTGTTGATGGTATGGATGTCATTGCCGTATATGAAGCGACTGAGGCAGCCATAAAGAGAGCGCGTGCAGGAGAGGGTCCGACCTTACTCGAATGTAAGACGTATCGTTTCTATGACCATGTCGGCGTTCGTGGCATGGGCTTGACTTACCGACCTGATGAAGAGCTTGAGGAATGGAAGAAACGCGACGCTATCAACGGATTCGAAGCCCGCTTGCTCCAGATCGGTACCATGACTCAAAAAGCAATCGATGCTGTCCACGCGAGCGTAAATGCAGAAATTGAAGAAGCGATCCAGTTTGCAGAGGATTCCCCTTTTCCACAACCAGATGAATTGTT
>CAZGCW010000398.1:0-2130 GCA_964524295.1 uncultured Pseudomonadales bacterium | reverse complement strand
GATGAGTACCCCTATGAGATGGTTGAGCAGATGAAAGCTTTGGGCTTGTTTGGTGCCACCATCAGTCAAGATTATGGCGGAATGGGGTTGCCCAGCGCTACCTATGCAAAAATAGTCATCGCTATTTCTGAAGTCTGGATGTCACTGACCGGCATCTTCAATTCTCACCTGATTATGGCCGCTGCAGTCGAGCGTTATGCGACTGAAGCGCAGAAGCGGCGCTGGCTGCCAAAGTTTGTCACGGGTGAACTGCGCGGTGGCCTTGCCCTGACCGAGCCGAACTGCGGTACTGATTTGCAGGCAATCCGAACCAAAGCGGTTCGCGATGGTGATGATTACATTATCAATGGGACTAAAACCTGGATTTCCAATGGCCGGGAAGGTAATTGTGTCGCGCTGCTGGTGAAAACCGATACTGAAATAGAACCGCGCCACAAGGGCATGAGCTTGTTTCTAGCCAAGAAAGGCCCGGGCTTTGAGGCGAGCAAGAAGCTCGAAAAACTGGGTTATAAAGGGATTGATTCGGCCGAACTGGTCTTCGATGACTATCGGATCTCAGTAGATGATTTAATTGGAGGAATCGAAGGCCAAGGGTTTTACCAGACAATGGGCGGGCTAGAACTGGGCAGGATTAACGTTGCCGCCCGGGGCGTCGGTGTTGCTAATGCGGCTCTTAACGATGCCACTTCCTACGCCCAGATTCGTGAAACGATGGGTAAACCGATAGGCCAGCATCAGGCCATCCAGACTAAATTGGGTGATATGGCAACGCGATGTGCAGCAGCTCGACTGTTGGTTGAGGATGCGGCTAAATCCTACGACCGGGGTGAACGATGTGATATGGAGGCAGGTATGGCCAAGTTGTTTGCCTCGGAAGCGGCGCTAGAGAATGCCACTGAATGTATGCGAATTCACGGGGCCTACGGCTATTCAAAAGAACTGCACGTGGAAAGGTATTATCGGGATGCTCCGCTGATGTGTATCGGTGAGGGTACCAATGAGATGCAGCGAATTATTATTGCCCGTCAGTTAATGCAGCGAAATCCGGTATGAGGTCTTAGGTGATTATGCTGCTGCAGAGTCTGGGAATGTTATGAAACTAGAAGGCATCAAGGTATTAGATTTATCTTTGTTCCTGCCTGGGCCATTGCTGACCCAGATCATGGTGGATCAGGGAGCCGACGTCATCAAGCTCGAGCCTCGCGGTGCAGGTGAGCCTAATCGGAGTATTGGACAGCGTCGGGAGGGCGTTTCAGTCTATTTTGCTAATACCCATAGAGGCAAGCGTAGTGTGCAGATTAATTTGAAGATCAAGGCCGGTCTGCAGCTCGCGCTAAAATTAGCTGCTGAGGCCGATGTGATCGTAGAGGCATTCCGTCCGGGTGTCATTAGTCGGCTTGGTCTTGGTTATGAGCAGGTCAAGATGCTGAACCCGGGTGTTGTTTATCTTTCCCTGTCGGCCTTTGGCCAGGATGGTCCCTATGTCAAGAAGCCGGCTCATGATCTGGTAACCGAGGCCTATGCCGGTGTTTTGAGTGCAAATCTTGGTTTTGATAACAAACCCGCCATCCCTGCTTTGCCAGCTGCCGATATGCTGGCGGCAACCATGGGCTTATCTGCGGTGCTGATGACCCTGCTGCGTCGCAAGGATACGGGTCGAGGTGACTATATCGATCTCGCTATGATGGATTCACTCATGGCTTGTTTACCCAATAGCATGGGCGCTGTATTTTCTGAAGGTGAGTCCCCGAAAGTCAAAGATGAACGGATCTGGGGCGGGCATGCCATGTATAATATTTACCAGACAGCGGATCAGAAATTTATTGTGCTAGGCGCCTCAGAAACTCACTTCGCCGAAAACCTGCTGGATAAACTCGGTAGACTCGATCTGTTACCCCTGTGCAGGTTGCCACCCGGGCCAGGCCAGGACCCAGTGCGAGAATTTTTTAAGGAAACGTTTCAGAGTCAAACCCAGGGTTACTGGGTCCAGTGGTTCGAGGACATTGACGTGGCTTTCGCCCCGGTAAATGACCTCCGACAGGCAGCGGATGATCAGCAGATAAGATATCGAAAAATGATAGTCCTGGACGATTTCGGTCGAGAGCATATTGGTATTCCGATGAAATTTCG
>CAZGCW010000397.1:0-2136 GCA_964524295.1 uncultured Pseudomonadales bacterium | reverse complement strand
TTTAACCCGCATATCCTCATAAATAGAGGCGTCAAACTCATCAGCACTGACCATCCAGGGCCCAATGCTGCCAGAGTGATAGAAGTTCTTGCCCTGGGTAACATTAAATTTTGAGTGGCGCAGCCAATCTCGAATGGTGCCTTCATTCATAATCGTTAACCCAGCTATGTGGTCATAGGCATCTTGTTCAGAAATACGGTGACCCTCCTTGCCGATAATGACCGCAATCTCGCCTTCATAGTCCAATTGCTCAGACTCAGGCGGTCGAAGCAGATAATCGGAGTGCGCAGTCAAAGAATCCGGGGTTCGCATAAATAGGCTGGGAAACTTGGGTGCTTCAGAGCCATCTTTGTACTCGGCATTTCGATTGGCATAGTTCACGCCGATACAGGCGATTTTTTCAGGATTCGCTATCGGTGGTAGATAACTTATGTCTGCTGTGCTGATATCAGGCGTCAGACCAGAGGCCAGATTCTGCGCTTCATCGAGTCGATCAGTGACCAGAGCTTGTTTAAAGTCGCAACCCATTCGGCTACCCAGGTCGATGACACCTTCACTGTTAATCATACCCCACGAAGCCCTATCACCGGTCCTGAAGGAAAGAAATCGCATGGTTCTGCCTCAATCATAATATTTAACTTGTTATCTAGTTTACACAAATATATTGGCGAAATACTATCCATAGATAGAATTTATTATTAACATGTTATGCAAATTCAGGAACCAGGAGTGATTCATGTCGGGCTACGAAGACAATCTTACGAAGGCACAAGATTACCTCCGACGATTCCGTGAGAATATCACTGGTCATTTCATTAATGGCCAATTCGAAGTGCCATCCGCGGCAAAGACTTTCGACAACCTGACCCCTGCGGACAACACCTCGCTGGGTGATATTGTGGCTGGAACTGAGCAGGATATAGACCGCGCCTGCGAGGCAGCACAGACGGCTTTTGCCGAATGGCGTGATGTGCCAGGCGCCTCACGTAAAAAATTACTCAATCATTTTGCGGACTTGATTGTCGAACGGGCTGAAGAAATTGCCCTGGTTGAATCCATGGATTGCGGTCAACCGATTCGATTTATGAAGCAGGCTGCATTACGAGGAGCTGATAACTTCCGCTTCTTTGCTGACAAAGCACCTGAGGCCGTTAACGGCCAGGCCCTCTACCAAGACGCACACACCAACTATACGATGCGCTCGCCTGTGGGACCGGTTGGGATCATTACCCCCTGGAATACCCCCTTTATGCTGTCTACCTGGAAAATCGCGCCTGCCCTGGCAGCGGGTTGTACGGTTGTACACAAACCAGCTGAAATGTCACCACTCACGGCCATGCTACTGGCCGAAGTCGCTTCACAGGCAGGGATACCCGATGGCGTCTGGAATACGGTCAATGGGTTTGGTGAAACGGCGGGCAGGAGACTCACAGAACATCCTGCTATCAGGGCCGTCGCCCTGGTGGGAGAAAGTGCCACTGGATCACACATTATGCGTCAGGGTGCTGATACCTTGAAACGCCTGCACTTTGAACTAGGCGGGAAAAACCCTGTGATCGTTTTTGATGATGCTGATTTTGATCGGGCTCTGGATGCCGTTGTTTTCATGCTCTACAGTCTGAACGGTCAGCGCTGCACCTCCAGCTCCAGGCTACTGATCCAAAGCGGTATTAAAGCTGAGTTCATGGCGGAACTGGAACAGCGTGTCATTAATCTGCAGGTCGGGCATCCTCTTGACCCGGACACGGAAGTCGGGCCGGTGGTCAGTCAGGAACATTTTCAGAAAGTAATGAGCTACATGGATATTGCCAAAGCAGATGGCGCCTCAATTGCCGTCGGTGGCAAAGCCAGGGATGATCTGGGTGCCGGCAACTATATCTGTCCTACCTTGTTCACTGAGGCTGATAATTCAATGCGGGTTTCCAGAGAAGAAATTTTTGGCCCGGTGCTGACGGCCATGTCATTTGATTCAGAATCCGAAGCTATTCAACTGGCCAATGATACGCCCTATGGCCTTGCGGGATATATCTGGACACGGGATGTGGGCCGCACCATGCGTCTAGCTAAAAGCCTTGAAGCTGGTATGCTCTGGTTCAACTCGGAAAACAATAGAAACCTGCCGTCTCCGTTTGGTGG
>CAZGCW010000396.1:0-2204 GCA_964524295.1 uncultured Pseudomonadales bacterium | reverse complement strand
CCACATGTGACACAGTGCCTGTTTGGACCTTTCCCACGGGTCATTGCCTTGTTCATATTTAAGCCATTCCCCAAGCCATCCCCGGTCCGGATGATCTGATATCCCTGTGAGTACTTTGGCTGGTTGTCGGCGTTTATTGCGGATGCGGAAAATGATGTTTTTCCTGGATTCTGTGCCATTTTCATTGCGTGAACCAGAATGTGGAATATGGTAAGTGGCAATACAGGCATCACCCGGTTCCATGAGAATCTGCACAGGCTTGGGCCACCTTCTGCCGTCTGGCGTAGCTAGGGAATCCTCGTCGATGAAAGCACTAAGAATCTGCTCTGGCAGGTAATTCATTCCTGAGCGGTTCTCAGAGTGGATGTTCAGTCGAGGCCAGCCAGGACCTTCAGGGCCAATGTGACCGTTTTGAGCATATTGCCACTGAAAAAATTTCTCGGTGAGATGATGTGCGCCGGGTAAGAGTGACGTCTGGCCACACCCGGGTTGGCGCTGGTCGTTGAGGCAAACGAATACAAATGCAGTAAAGCTGCCGAGTCCGAGGGTCATTTCTGGATCCTGGAACAAAGGCGTGTAGTTGTGACCCATGACCTCCGCAGTGCGCCCCAAGTCGCCCTTGGGACCTGATCGAATCCAACGATTATAGATTTTTTCTTCGCTGCCCTGTTGGATTTCCTGGGGTTGGGCGATCGTGATATTACCGTCCATATGCAGTTCCGTTCCGTAGTAGGGCATGTCCTTATCTTTGTAGCCAAGGTTGTTATAGTGGTTACCGGGGGGCCTTTTTTTTAGAATACCAATCTGTGCAGCCTGCGGTGGATCGAAGGGCCCCATCACTTCATTGAGAACTGAGGTGATGGAAGAAGCATTGACCAAATCGGTCATTGATTTTTCAGTGGATAGGTTTTCGCCTTTCTTTGCTGACTTAATTCGTGCTAACGCAGCATCGACCAGATCTATCGAGACGGCCTTTTTAATGACAATAAAGCCTTGATCGTATAGGAATTGCTTTTGGTCCGGACTCAGGTGATGATCCATTGGTATCTCCAGCTAAACTGTTTTCGAGTCTGATGTCATAGCCAGTTTTGTAGTTAGTTTGACCTCGGGTTGCACTCTATCTGTCAGTGAGTGTTTGTCAGTGAATAGAACCTGCTAAAGGTTAGCCTAGAATAATGGATCTTCATAGTGCAGGGCGCAGGCTGGCAGTGGACGCATCTGGCGCATATCCCCTTCTAAATGACCTGATCTTAGTTTCCTTCTAGACCCCGCCTTTCAGCCTTTCAGCCATATCAGGTCCAGGACCCGGGCTGTTTTCTCGTTCAAATCGAAGGCCATCTCGGTAGTTTCTTTCAAGCCCGCCGTTAACGAGCATTTTATCAGCTCTCAGCGTATGCCAGGAGTTACCGGTGATGGTTATAGCCAGTTCCCTGCAATGGTCCATAAGCGCCTCATCGGATACCACTTCATTGACCAGGCCGATATTCACGGCATCAGCCCCACTATAGACTCTACCGGTATACATCATCATTTTTGCGTTATTTAGGCCGATGCGTTTTGGTAGGCGCTGGGTCATTCCCCAGGTTGGCGCCATCGACCACTTGCCATGGGTGTCTGCAAATTTTGCCGACTCAGCGGCAATAAGCAGGTCACAAGCTAGAGCCAGTTCAAGCGAGCCGGTATAACAATGGCCCTGAATGGCAGCAATAACGACTTGAGGCAGGGCTTCTATGGCTTCGAGGGTTTCTGCCTGGAAGTATCGGCTGGGCGCTTTCTCGCCTGCTTGTATGGCCTTCAGGTCGTTACCGGCAGAAAAAGAACGACCTTTACCACAGAGGATGACGCAGCCTATTTCTTCAGGCTTTGATTTGATGGCATCGATATGTGCTCTTAATTCGATGAAGAGTGCCGGGCTCAGCGCATTGAGGGTGTTAGGTCGATTCAGCGTCAAGGTGCTGATGCCCTGTGCGTCGTGTCTAAGGACCAGTGGCATATTAAACTCCTTTCCAGGCGGTTGTATTGTGGGTTTTAGATTAGGTCGGTACTAACTTTATACCTGTTTCGGGCCTGAGCGATTTTAGCCATGGCTATCTCAGTGAGGACCCAAGCAATTCTCTGGCGATGACATGACGCTGTACCTCACTGGGTCCCTCGCCGATCCGGCGAATTCGCATCTCCCTGAACCAGCGTTCAAAGGGTAGGTC
>CAZGCW010000395.1:0-2207 GCA_964524295.1 uncultured Pseudomonadales bacterium | reverse complement strand
CAGCCTTATACTGCCTATTTGGGCATTGTTGGCATCATAAAGTGCAGAGTGCACCGAAAGCTCGGGACGCTAATAGCCAAGGTGCTTTTAGAAGGTTATCCTATTGCTCAATTCAGGCAGTCTTATCAATTTAAGAACCTGACAATACCAGTCAAGCGACTCAGGTTTTAACAATGCCTTCATTTTAAGCTTAAAGGAAAACACAGGTCATGGTAGAAGCCCAATATAGAGGAACTACTGCAGAACAACTGACCACGACAATCGGTCAGCACCTCGATTCTGTCGCAATGAAAAACCCTGATCATGCCGCACTCATAGTGCCGCATCAAAATATTCGCTTGAGTTACGGAGAATTCGTCGATCAGGTTGACCAGTTTGCCAAGGGGCTTCTCTCTCTCGGCATCAACCCAGGTGACCGAGTCGGTATCTGGTCTCCCAATCGTTATGAATGGGTTCTGACCCAATTTGCGACAGCAAAAATCGGCGCCATCATGGTCTGCATTAATCCAGCCTATCGATTGTACGAACTTGAATACGCGTTAAATAAAGTCAGTTGCCGGGCAATTATCGCCGCTGAAAGTTTCAAGACCAGTTACTATCTTAAAATGCTGCAAGAACTGGCACCGGAGCTCAGTCAATGTATCCCCGGACAACTCAAATCAGAAAAGTTACCTCACCTTGAGATCGTCATCCGCATGGGTGATGAACCGTCAGACGGAATGTTTAACTTCCAAGCAGTCTGTAACCAGGGTGGGGATCAGGAATCTGAAAGGCTGAGAGAACTTGCTGTAGCGCTACTGCCAAGCGATAACATCAATATCCAATTCACCAGCGGTACCACTGGAATGCCGAAAGGCGCTACCTTATCCCACACCAATATTCTCAACAATGCCTACCACGCCGGTAACACCATGCACTTTACAGCCGATGACATACTCTGCATACCGGTTCCCATGTACCATTGCTTCGGTATGGTGCTCGGCACACTGCTGTGCGTCGCGCAGGGTGCAACCATGGTCCTGCCCTGCGAAGTTTTTGATCCTGAACCGGTATTACAGGCCGTACAGGATGAAAAATGTACGGCATTACACGGCGTACCTACCATGTTTATTGCTGAACTGGATTTACCTTCTTTTAAAGCGTTCGACGTCAGCACACTTCGAACAGGTATTATCGCTGGCTCTACCTGCCCAATAGAGCTAATGAAGCGACTGATCAGCGATATGGACCTCACTGAAATCGTTATAGGCTATGGTCAAACCGAGTGCAGCCCTCTTAATTCAATGACTACCATCGAAGATACCTTTGAACACCGGGTGACCACTGTCGGCAGACCCCATACCAACTGGGAGATGAAAATCACCCGCGAAGATGGATCAACCTGTGGGGTGGGCGAGACCGGTGAAGTGTGTTCGCGCGGCTATGGTGTCATGCATGGTTACTGGGGCGATGAGGAAAAAACAGCCGATACAATTGATACTCAGGGCTGGCTGCATTCAGGCGACCTGGGTGAAATGGATGAAGATGGCTTTGTCAAAATAACCGGGCGTATCAAAGACATGATTATCCGCGGCGGAGAAAATATCTATCCCAGGGAAATAGAAGAATTCCTTTATACTCATGCGGAAATCCAGGAAGTCCAGGTCTTCGGTATTCCCGATGCAAAATATGGTGAACAGGTCGCCGCCTGGATTCAGTTAAAGGAAGGGTCGAACCTTTCAGACATTGACGTCCGAGAATTCTGCGCAGGCCAGATCACTCATTTCAAAGTGCCAAAACATATAAAAATGGTCAATGACTTTCCGATGACTGTCACTGGGAAAATGCAAAAATTTGTCATGCGTGATGCTTTTGCTGATGAACTCGGACTTACCTAGCATTTGATCACGGCTGCCCGCTCAGAACCCGCCTAAGCGACAGCAAGGCTTAAGGCACCTGGGTAAGATACCAAGCAAGCGGTTCAAACTGTCAGTCACAACAGCCAGCCTGTTTAGTCCTCCATTATGCCACCCAGTCGCTCTGATGCTTCAGCGAATTCAGACATGAATTCGAAAACGACTGTACGAGCGCTGACGGGTGTATTCATCAAACCCACTCCCTGACCAACCCAGTAGGTAGCCAGTTTTTTTGCCCCTGGATCACCGGCCTCTGCTAATTTGTCGATTCGAGTCAGCGCTGGACCACTGATAAGACCCTGCAGTGGCATA
>CAZGCW010000394.1:0-2268 GCA_964524295.1 uncultured Pseudomonadales bacterium | reverse complement strand
CCGACACCCGCGATACCAAATGAACTGATCGCCACGATCATCACTAACGGGAAAAAGAACCCCGGTGACAATGGGTCAAGCCCCAGGCTGGGCGCTATCATGGCAGCCAGCATGGCCGGGTAAATCCCTGCACACCCGTTTTGGCCTATGGTTGATCCCAGACTTGCAGACATATTAGCGACTGCAGGGTGATTCTTGAGCTCATTAACCTGAATAGAAACATTAATGGGAATCGTCGCAGCAGATGATCGTGAAGAAAACGCAAAAATAAGTGCGGGCCAGATACGTTCAAAATAGGTTAAAGGATTTACTCGTACCAACGCTAACACCGCTCCATGAACCAAAAACATGACCGCGATGGCCAGATAGGACACCAAGACGAACTGGATCAAATTAAATATATCACCCGCATTGGATTGAGCCCCCATCTTGGTCATTAAAGCGAACACCCCATAAGGTGTTAAAGCAATAATAAGATTAACCAGCTTGAGCACGACCGTCTGAGCTACATCCATTCCCCGCTGAAACTGACGACCGGCTTCAGGGTTTTCCTGCTTGACAAGCAAACCGGCCAAGCCAAGCAGTATCCCAAATATCACCACTGCAATAACCGAGGTGGGTCTGCTACCTGCCAAATCTGAAAATATATTAACCGGTAGGAAACTAATCAGAACCTGTGGCAAGGCCAATTCAGAAACTTTGCTCTGGCGGGATTCAAGCACGTTGGCTCGAGCAAGCTCTCGTTCCCCCTGAACCAAGCCATCCGCACTGAGATTAAAACCACTAGCCAACAATACGCCAATCACGGCTGCGATCAAGGTCGTTGCCAGAAGTACGCCTATAATCAGGCCACTCATCTTTCCCAGTGTGGCTGTATCCTCTATTTTAACAACCGCGGCAATCATCATGACTAATATCAGTGGCATGATGATCATTTTCAACAAACTGATATAGGAAGACCCCAATAGATTAGTCCAGGCAAGCGTAGCGCTAATGCTATCGGGCGTATTGCCAAACCCAAACTGGAGTGCCATTCCGAATAAGGCGCCCAGAATCAATGCAACGATAGCCCTACTGGCGAGACTCCAGCCCTTCCTTGATAAAACCACAAGCCCGGCAAGCAGAGCAATAAAGACGATAAGATTGAGAACCATACGCTTCTTCCTGACAAATCAGTTGTGCCCCAACAATGACTTCCTGACCGCCACAACTGTATGGCAAAAGATTAAGGCATTACCTGGCGGCTTTCTACCTCAAAATGACCCTGTCTAGCCAGTGCTTTGACGGACCATAGCTAGAATATCATTAAAAGTCACACTCGGGCGCATGGCACGATCGGCGCGTTCCGGATCGGGGTAGTAGTATCCCTCCATATCCTGGGCAGGACCCTGAGCATCAAGAAGCTCGGTGACGATTTTCTCTTCATTTTCTACCAGCTGAGTAGCAATTTCAGTGAAAACTTCTCTTAACACAGCATCATCATTCTGGGCTGCAGCGGCTTTTGCCCAATACAGGGCAAGATAGAAATGGCTACCGCGGTTATCAAGTTCATTCACGACTCTTGAAGGAGACTTGTTTTCTTCCAGAAACTCAGCGATAGCCGTATTCAGCGTATCGGCTAAAATCTGCGCCCGGTTGTTATCAAACGTATTCGCCAGGTGCTCTAACGAAGCCCCTAAAGCTAAAAACTCTCCCAGTGAATCCCAGCGTAAATGTCCTTCTTTTTCAAACTGTTGAACATGTTTTGGAGCCGATCCGCCGGCACCGGTCTCAAACAGGCCACCGCCATTGATCAGCGGTACAATGGACAACATCTTGGCACTGGTCCCGAGTTCCATGATTGGAAACAGATCTGTGAGATAGTCCCGAAGCACGTTACCTGTCACCGAGATTGTATTTTCCCCGGCTCGAATTCGCTGTAAAGAATGACGAGTCGCCTGTGCCGGTGGCATAATCTGGTAGTCTATTCCCTCGAGATCATGCTTAGGTAAATACTGTTCTAATTTGGCAATTAGCGACGCGTCATGGGCTCTATGGGCGTCCAGCCAGAACACCAGGGGCCAACCACTAATTCGTGCCCGCTGAACCGCCAGTTTCACCCAATCCTGTACCGCCTCATCCTTAACTCTGCATAGCCGCCAGATATCACCGCAATCAACCTCGTGCTCGATTAAAACGGCACCCGCGCTATCCAGAACAGCTACTTTACCCTTGGCCGATATTTCAAAACTTGTTCCATGAGAGCCATATTCCTCAGCCTTCTGGGCC
>CAZGCW010000393.1:0-2273 GCA_964524295.1 uncultured Pseudomonadales bacterium | reverse complement strand
GAACAGTCCACAGTAGCAATGGCACATAAACCAACAACCGAATAAATACGGTATTGACTATGGCGATACAGCCATGGAAGAGCCACCGTTTTAATCTGTCTGTCTGCCAGCTCCGCGCAGGTGCAACAGTCTCAATCAGCAGCATCATAACGAGACCACCCAGGAAGACTATCAGCTTTCCAGTATCGAGGTTTACATCCATAACCTGATTATGCTTCCAATCAAGCAACCAAGTAAACAATACGCCATGAGGCTCGGCCTAAAGGAATCGAACTACAGTCCTGGCAGCATGTCAGCGCCCATAACAACGTTTCATCGTCTCATCGAAGTAAGACAGGCACCGGTCATTATCTGATTTTAAACACACTTTATGAACTGGCTTTAAGTCCACCAACTGTGTTCTACCACGCTGATCGCCTTCTAGCACGCATTCCAACCGCCCCTCTGCTTCTTCAAAGAAGTCAGGGCAGGCCAGCCTCAGAACAGCCGTTGAATCATGAATGGGAAAAGAGCCAAAAATCCCAAGACTGGCATGAAAATCAAGGTAACATTTTTTGATATCCCTCAGAAAAATGCCAGCGTCACCCAATTGAGTCGTCACGTGATCAAGATGGTCTCTAGTCATCGGGTTAGACAGGGTGGCATCAAGGCCCACCATGACAAGCGGCACTCCGGATTCAAAAACAACCTGCGCCGCTTCTGGATCACCATAGATATTTGCCTCCGCCCAGGAGGTCACATTACCTGCAGCTTCTATAGCGCCGCCCATTATAATGATTTCGGATATCTGCTCATGTAAGCCTGGTGCCTGCTGAAGTGCCAAGGCGATATTCGTCAGCCGACCCACCGCCAACAGGGTAATGTCATTGGCATTAGCCTTCACCTCCCTGACAATGAAGTCAATGGCAGACTCTCTCTGAGCCAGACCAGAGACCCGGTCCTGATCAATATCGCCAAGTCCATCCTTGCCGTGAACAAAATCCGGGTACGCCTCTTCAGCATCACCGTTTAGTTTTCTCCCGGCGCCCTGGTATACGCTATAAGGCAGATTAAACCGTTCACATATATACAACGCATTTCGCGTGCAGTCTTCAATACTGGCATTTCCAAAGACGGTAGTAATCCCCCTGATATCGAGATCATCGATAGCATGGAGCAGCAACAGTGCCATCGCATCATCAATGCCGGGATCGGTATCAAATATTATCTTTTTCATAACCTCGCCACGTGATTTGACTTTCTCGTACTATTTGCACCCGATTCGGGCTTCAGTGTCCATTAATCCATATTATCCTGCGCGACCGATTGTCTCTCCAGACCCGCGCTGAGATCGCCCTCAACCAGCCAAACGACTTCCCTGGGAAACGCCGATACGACCGCATGTCTCTACCAGGCTGTCACTAATACTGCGGCAACCTTCCATACTTGCAGATCACCCGAACAGGACCCTGCGCCTTCTCGGGTCAACTCAAGGATAAATCAACCGAAACAACCAACCCAACTAACTCATGTCGGTTTGGCTGGCCAACCCAAGCAGTTTCATCTAAAAACAGCGATTGGTTACCTTAAGATCATATTCTGCAGAGGACTGACTTTAACAACCTCGCCTTGTAGCTGCGCCAAAGGATGACTTGGTTTTCGCTGGAAAGCAGCCGCCTGCTCACATTCCCCAGAATCTCGATAGCCCAGTGCTGCACTGAGCCTCGCCTCAGCCGTATCGCCTAATGCATGGCTCATATCATCTTCGACATAACAACCCGGAATGACAGTACCCGCCACTTCCGGATCAATATCCGCTGGCGAGAAACCATCCGTATAATCACCAAACCCAAGCGCATTCACGCCCCGAAACTGTACCGTGAAGTAAGATACCCCACAATTATCCATAGCATAAAATCCATAAGGCTTGCCACAGGTCGTATCACCAATCAGTATCACCTCCGTACCAATACCACGTAAGCCGTTAATCACCGCTTCACTTGCCGAGCAGGTACCCCCCCCGCTGAGCACAAACACTCGTGACAGGTTCAGTTTAGGTAACGGCGTGCCTGTCGGTACTGAAAAGCCGGGTGCAGTCGAAGTAAACAGGGTCGGTGAAAGATTGGCACCCGTAATAGGATTACGGTCTGGATACTTATCATTGAATTCCAGTTCACTAAATGTCTGACCGCTGGCAAAGTCCCCGGCAATCATTGAAGCCAGGGCGTTGGCGATGTCAAGATAGCCACCCCCGTTATAACGCATATCAATAACCAGGTCGGTCACCTGCGCTG
>CAZGCW010000392.1:0-2282 GCA_964524295.1 uncultured Pseudomonadales bacterium | reverse complement strand
TTCTATGTTAGGTGATGCGCGTCCACTGGGCTGATCTGGAATTTCCGGTGGGGCATCAAAGATCTCACAAAGCCGATCAACCCCAACTCCGGCCCTGGCGACCAGCGTAATAAAGAAACCCGCCATCCTGATGGGTTGCAATAGCATGTTCAAACACGCCAGAAAGAAAATCAGATCACCAACGGATAAGACCCCGGTTAAAACCAAGTGGCCACCATAGACGATAATGGTCAACTGCGACAAAGCAGTCAGCCAGGGCATCCAGGCAGACATCAGAGAACCGATGCGAGCCTGATCATAGAAGGCATGAGCATATCCATCATTGGTCTGAAAAAACCGTCTTATTTCATTTTCTTCTTGGGCTTGCGCCTGGATGGTTCTGATCCCACTCAGGTTTTCTTGGGTGTGGGCGGCAAGTTCAGACAGGGACTCCTGGACAACCTTTGAAGTCACTGCCATCTGTGTTGCCACCCATTGTGCATAAATGTAAATCAATGGCAGCAGGGGTAATATCAGCAAGGTTAGACTGACCGATTTCATGAACATGGCAGACAAGCCGAACAGGGGTGCATAGATCATAATAACCACTTGAATCAGACCGAAAGCAATCAGGCGCTGAACCAAGGCAATGTCCTGAATCGCGCGAGTCATGATATCGCCCACCCCAATTCGGGAAAAGAAATCAGAACCCTGCTGTTGTACTGCAGAAAAAAGCTGTTCTCTGAGATCGAAGGAAACCTGCTGACCCACTCTACGAAAGGCTCGCCGTGCCTGAACAACAAATACAAAGCGCAGGGCAACGGTCAAAACAATAAAAAAAGTAATTTCTGCAATCGAAAAAGCAAATGCGGGCGGTCGTTCAGACAACTTCTCACCGATCGCATCAATACCCTCAGAGACGAAGAAATAAGTGCTTATTTCAAAGAACCGGGCTCCGAAGAAACCCACGAAGCCAACGATTATCTGCCCCTTGTAAGGCTTAAGGTAGGGCAATAATCTTAGAAGGGACTTCAAGCAGGCGAACCGTGATAGTTATTCGAGCGTATTCTGCCATAAAAGCGGTTCCGAGGCACACTTTGCAATCCGTTCTTATGCTTGCAAATAAGCATCATGTATACTGCAGGCGATTACACAGGAATCAATAATATGAGTAGTGTCTCAGTTAACCTAATCCCGGCCCAGGCTAAATCCTACCAGGGTTTGGTTATGAGCCTGGCCTTTACCAGTGGCTTTATTATCATGTCGGTAGAACTGTTGGGAGGACGCATCCTGGCGCCCTACTTCGGCAGTAGTATTTACGTGTGGGGAAGCATCATCAGTATCTTTATGGTGGCGCTGTCAACGGGTTATCTGATTGGCGGCAGACTTTCCCTGGACAACCCAAACCTGGTCAAATACGGAAGCTTTTTCATCCTGGCCGCGGTTGCCCTGCTGCCCATCGTGCTTTTTTCCAATACTCTGATGGAATGGGTCTTCACTAGGGTAGAGGACCCCAGATACGGTTCATTAATCGCCTCAACCCTATTGTTTTTTGTCCCCACAGCCATACTCGGCATCATCGCCCCCTATTCTGTCCGGCTCATGGTTGAAAATGCGGGTCATAGCGGCCAGGTCGCCGGCGGGCTGTATTTTATCTCGACGTTGGGTAGCGCTCTTGGTACGCTGCTGACCTCGTTCTACCTGGTACTCTGGTTTGAAATGAACAGCATTGTCATTACGATGATCATGGTCTTATTTATGGCTGGTGCACTGGCCGTTTGGACAGGCAGGAAGGTCATCAAATGAGTAAATTGATCGTCATCGTTATCGGCATGATCAGCCTATATGGACTAAGCAATACTCTTCTGGCTGATACGGTGATTCACGAAGAAAAATCGCTGTATCGCAACATTGAAGTCACTGAATCCCGGAGTAGAAGATGCCTGGTGTTTACGGTAAAGCGGCGGACCAGCCGCCAGTCCTGCATCAATCTCAACAGGCCAAAAGAAGTCGTATTCCCGTATACTAAAATGACTTTTGCGGCCTTACTGTTAGAGGACAAACCCGAGCGTATCCTGGTCATAGGCTTGGGGGGTGGCACTTTACCCAAAACATTAAATCAATTGTATCCGGACGCGGGTATTGACGCCGTCGAAATCGATAATGCCGTATACCGCGTTGCCCAACAGTTTTTCAAGTTCACGGAATCTAAAAACGTCAACGTCAGCATTGCTGATGCTCGTGTCTTCGTCAAAAGAGCTCAAATCAGGAAGGCCCGCTACGACCTGATTATTCTCGATGCC
>CAZGCW010000391.1:0-2298 GCA_964524295.1 uncultured Pseudomonadales bacterium | reverse complement strand
AATTCGGCGCTTTGCCAATTGCCAACCAGACTAAGCATGAAGATGGTTCCTATGGTGAGGTCATTAGTGTTAAGACCCGTCGTATGCGAACTAATATCGGTAATGAAGCTTGGCACACGGACTCTACTTATTGGCCTGTCAGTAGCAAATGCGCCATGCTCTCCGCTGTCGCGGTGCCAGAACGAGGAGGTGAGACCCAACTTGCAGATACCCGCGCGGGCTATGCTGCTTTGGATGAAAGTACCCAGCTTCGAATAGCCGACTTGAGTGCCTATCACTCAACGCAGTTCTCTCAGGCCAATGATCTCGGTGACTTCCCGAAACAGCAGCAGGGAACGCTCTATCACGGTGAGGCTTATCTGCGACCATTGGTTAAAGTGCATCCGGAGACAGGGCATAAAAACCTTTTTATCGGTCGGCATGCCTTTGGCATACCGGGTCTAGAACGACGGGAAAGCCGGGCATTGTTGAAATTCCTGGTGGATTTTGTCGTCAGTGAACCCTCGCGTGTTTATACGCATCAATGGCAAGCGGGTGAAACCCTGATCTGGGATAACAGGGCATTACTGCATCGAGCCAGGCCTTATGACTACAATCTGCCCAGGGTGATGACGGCGACTCGGGTTGCCGGTGATTCCACCGAACTCGCTTATTACCCCGAGGATCCGAGGGCAGAAGCAGGTCGCCGGGCACTAGCCGACGAGTTGGCGATGCTTCAGCAGGAGGCGGAAGGGAAAATGTTTGCCTAATCCGCAATAAAATGCACTACACCTGCTTTTAACACATAAAATTATGATACCTTTGTGATGAGTAAGCATGGTCTGGTTTTGGGGAATGAAGGTGAGAGCGGGCGAAGGCGGAGTGATTTATGAACTGTCCACGGTTGTTCTGATTTTACCCCGCCATGCGACTTAATTATTAAGATTTGATAGCCATTTTGACCTGTTGAAGGCCTCATAAAAGGCGCTCTAACACCGTTATTTTGCGAGGATGTATTTATGTCGAACACCCGGACCACCAGGCAGGTGTGCCTGAGAACCTCACTTTTCGTACTGGGCTTTTCAATGGCTGCGCTTCAGGCGGATACGGAAACGGTATCTAAGTATTCAAGCCCAGTGTCAGCTGATTATCCTAAAAATGTCTATTGGGGTGACACCCATTTGCATACTCGAAACTCAGCGGACGCCTACTCTCTGGGTAATCTCAACCTGACGCCAACGGATGCTTATCGGTTCGCGCGTGGCCAAGCAATCACGGCACACAATGGCATGCAGGTTCAGTTAAGAAGACCATTGGATTTTCTGGTGGTATCCGACCATGCCGAGTATCTCGGTGGTTACTATCGTTTTGATGTTGATGACTCTTTGGTGGTGGAAACTGATGCGGGGAAACAGTGGAAAGAGTTTGAAGACCTAGGTGATCCCATAGCTCGAATCGGCACCTTTACGGCCAGTATGCAAGATCCGGAAAATTATTATCCGTTCCCGGAAAAAGTTCGCAAATTAATTTGGGAGGATGTTGCGCAAACGGCTGATGATCATAATCTGCCCGGCGTGTTTACTGCCTTTACCGGTTATGAATGGACATCCATGATTTCTGGGAACAATCTTCATCGAGTTGTCCTTTATAAGGATGGAGCAGAGAAAGCCGCACTTATACCGCCTTTTTCTGGGCAGGACAGCCTCGATCCTCGAGATCTTTGGCAGGCGTTGGCACATTATGAGGAGAGCACCGGTGGAGCAGTGATGGCCATTGCCCATAATGGGAATATTTCCAATGGCATGATGTTCGCTGATACCTCAGTGGATGGTAAAGCCATTGATGTTAATTATGCCAAGCTGAGGTCTCGGTGGGAGCCTGTTTACGAGGTGACGCAAGTCAAAGGTGATGGTGAGTCCCACCCCACCTTGTCACCAGACGATGAATTTGCTGACTTCGAAAACTGGGATAGGGACAATATAGGCCGGACCGAGGACAAACAGGATGCCATGCTCAAGCACGAATATGCACGTAGTGCGCTTAAGTTGGGACTCAAGCACGAGCAGGAACTGGGCGTAAATCCGTTTAAATTTGGCTTGATCGGAAGCACTGACGGACACAACTCGGTTTCAACGACTGAAGAAGACAATTTTTTCGGGAAATTCCCGGATTCTCAACCGGGAGAGAAACGACTTGATAATCAGATGGCGGGCGTACTTTGGGAGAACTGGCGTATCGTTGCCTCCGGTAATGCTGCAGCCTGGGCGCGGGAAAACACCAGAGAGGCTTTGTTTGAAGCTTTCAAGCGGCGGGAAGTCT
>CAZGCW010000390.1:0-2327 GCA_964524295.1 uncultured Pseudomonadales bacterium | reverse complement strand
GAGAGATCTAATCAGGAATATCAGCAATGAAGTTTCTTCCGGGAACAGCTTCGCTGCGGCCGTCAGAGCACAACCCAGAGAATACTTTGACGATCTCTATTGCAATTTAATAGAAGCGGGTGAGCAGGCCGGAGCACTTGAAACCATGCTGGATAGGCTGGCTACCTACAAAGAAAAATCCGAAGCACTTAAGGCTAAAATTAAAAGTGCGATGAACTATCCCGTCACCGTATTAATCATCGCAGGCATCGTCACCGCTATTCTACTCATTAAAGTGGTACCCCAATTCGATATGGTCTTTTCTGGATTTGGTGCTGAATTACCCGAATTCACCCAGGTCGTCGTCGCCATGTCCGAATTCATGCAAAAGTGGTGGTTTATTATCCTGGTCATTATCAGTGTCAGCTACTTCTTGTACAAACAAGCCTATAAAAGATCTCAGAAAGTACGAGACAACCAGGATCGCCTGGTACTCAAATTGCCTATCCTCGGCGATATCATAGAGAAGTCCTGCATTGCCCGGTTCGCGCGTACACTATCAACCACCTTCTCAGCCGGTGTGCCGCTGGTAGATGCGCTGGAATCCGTGTCAGGCGCCGCCGGTAACGTGGTCTTCAAGGATGCTATCCTTCGTATCAGGAGCGAAGTATCCGGTGGTATCCAGCTGAATCACTCTATGCGGCAAACTGAGGTCTTCCCTAGTATGGTGGTACAAATGGTGGCGATTGGCGAAGAATCAGGGGCGCTGGATGACATGCTGGATAAATCAGCCTCCTACTACGAAGATATGGTTGATAATGCCGTCGATGGTTTAACCAGTATGATGGAACCCCTCATCATGGCCTTCCTGGGTGTCGTGATCGGCGGTCTTATGGTTGCCATGTACCTGCCGATATTCCAAATGGGCAAGGTCGTTAACTAAACTCACTGTATAATCCCTTTATGTCTGAATTTACCGGCCCTGTTATTCAATTGCATCAGCAATACCCCGCTATCAGTTACGGCATCTATCTGATTTTCGGTCTTATGATCGGCAGCTTTCTCAATGTCGTGGTTCATCGTCTACCCATCATGTTAAAACAGGCCTGGCAAACCGAGGCAAAAGAACTTCTGGAGCTGACCGGATCAGGCAACCCGGGGCCGGCAAACTATAACCTGGTTACGCCTCGCTCAGCCTGCCCTGCTTGCGGCCAAGCCATCTCTGCCCT
The DNA here is from genome assembly GCA_964524295.1 of uncultured Pseudomonadales bacterium. Classification (GTDB taxonomy): domain Bacteria; phylum Pseudomonadota; class Gammaproteobacteria; order Pseudomonadales; family Azotimanducaceae; genus UBA9926. The sequence continues at coordinate 1,119 of CAZGCW010000390.1, read as the reverse complement.
ACACAATATCCCCGTCATCAGCTACCTAATACTGAAAGGATGTTGTAATCACTGTCAGGCAGTGATTGCCTTACGCTATCCTCTACTGGAGTTAACCTCAGGCATTGCCACCGTCATCGTCATCATGGTGCTTGGACCCACGGAGCAGGGCCTGCTAGCCTGTCTTTTAACCTATGCGTTGATCGCGCTGAGCCAGATCGATTTCGAAACCAAGCTGCTCCCTGATGACATTACCCTGCCACTACTGTGGCTGGGGCTGATTGTAAATAGTTTCGAGGCGTTTACTGACCTTAAATCGGCGGTGATCGGGGCTGTATTGGGTTATCTGGCGCTATGGAGTGTCTATCAAGGCTTCCGGATTATCACTGGCAAAGAAGGCATGGGCTTTGGTGACTTCAAGCTCCTCGCCCTGCTAGGTGCTTGGCTTGGCTGGCAGGCCCTACCCTTCATCATTTTGATATCGTCAATACTCGGTACCCTGGTCGGAGTCACTCTGATCTTAATGGGCAGAGATCGTAATGATGCCATACCCTTTGGACCTTATTTGGCGGCGGCTGGCTGGATCAGCCTGCTCTGGGGCGACCTGATACTGAGTCGTTATCTTCAGGTTTTGAATGTGTCATGACGAACTACGTGATCGGTATTACAGGCGGTATCGGCAGTGGTAAATCAACCGTTGCTGAACTATTCGAAGAACTCGGTATTACGGTTGCAGATGCAGACCAGGCCTCCAGGGATATCGTCAAACCAGGCGAGCAAGCCTACCTTGCAATTGTGGAGAAATTTGGCAGCCTAGTATTGCGTAACGACGACACCCTTGACAGAGCCTACTTGCGAAAAAAAATATTTTCCAGTCAAGCCGATCGCCTCTGGTTAGAACGCCTGACGCATGCGCCTATTATGAAAAACCTGACAGATAAACTACGCTATGCCGAATCTGCCTACGGTATTCTCATGCTTTCTACGGGCATCGGGAAATCGCCGCTGATGCATCGCATGATCGTTGTGGATGTCGATCCTGAAGTTCAGGTTTCAAGAGTGAAACAGCGAGATAACAATGAAGAATCTCTAATTCGTAAAATTATGGCGAGCGAGCCGAATCGGCAGGACAGGCTCTCC
>CAZGCW010000389.1:0-2341 GCA_964524295.1 uncultured Pseudomonadales bacterium | reverse complement strand
GTCGAGGAAGGCATTTTGGTTATCAAGGGTCAAGCACTGGCGCAATTGGACACGCGGCGGTTATCGCTTGAAGTTGAAAGAACACAAACTAACCTGGACAGCCTGCAACGGGCGTTTGATCGAGCTGAGCAATTGTTTAAACGTAATATGATTTCGCCGGATGCACACGATCAGGCTCGATTCAATCTGGAACGAGAACAAGCCAGCCTGGCTTTACAATTACATGATCTGGAAGAAGCGACCATCAAGGCACCCATTGATGGCGTGATTACATTGCGCCATATCAAGCTGGGGAATACCCTTACACCCAATACCGCTGCTTTTGAGCTCAAGAGAGCCGATATTGTTGAAGCGGTTCTTAATGTCCCTGAAAAAGAACTATCAAAGCTAAAACCTAACCAGCTTGCAAAGGTGCGTATTGATGCATTGGAACAGGCTGAGTTTACGGGTTATATAGATCGAGTATCGCCACAGATTGATGCCGACAGTGGCACGGTTCGAGTGACTGTGAAACTTGAAAATGAACTGGACCTACTCAAACCGGGTATGTTTGCTCGAGTGGAAGTCCTTTTTGATTCTCATGAAAATGCGCTGCTGGTTGCCAGAGAGGCGATTATCATGCAGCGTGATAAGCAACGGGTATTCATGATTAAAGAAGGCTTGGCAGTGGTTCAGCCAGTGACTACCGGTTATCTCATGGGTGATCTCATCGAAGTGGTTGATGGCCTGAATGAAGGTGACCAGGTTGTCGTCCGAGGCCAAAGTAGCCTTCGGGAAGGTACAAGCGTTCGCGTTATAGTGAATTAGGGGCCCACCTTGTCCCTTGCCGGGTTTTCAATCAGTCGTCCCGTTACCATCTTCATGGCAACCTTTGGCGCCATGATGTTTGGGGCCATCTCACTGGATCGACTGGGCTTGAATCTTCTTCCAGAACTAACCTATCCAACGCTGACGATTCGAACTGAATTCGAAGGCGCAGCGCCTGCAGAAATAGAAGAACAGATTACCCGGCGTATTGAACAACGGGTTGGCGTCGCTGGTGGGGTTCGCAAGATGCACTCCATCTCTGCAGCCGGTCGGTCAGATGTTGTTCTGGAGTTTCTCTGGGGAACTGACATGGATATGGCTTCCATCGAGGTAAGGGAGAAGCTGGATCTGGTCAGGTTGCCCGTGGAAATTGAAAAACCCGTTATTTTGCGATTGAACCCTAACCTCGATCCGATCTATCGCCTAACGCTGACTGGCGATAACGACGGTTCCGATCCTGTCAAGGAACTGCAGTCTTTACGCCGTTTTGCGGATGAATACCTGAAAAGAAAATTGGATGCGGTACCCGGTGTCGCAGCGGCCATTGTCGCAGGCGGCTATGAGGATGAGGTGTCGATTTTTGTTGACCAAGAGAAGCTCGCGCAACTGGATATCACCGTGCAAGCTCTTGGCCAGAGGCTGAAGGCAACTAACGTCAATTTATCGGGCGGAACACTGAAAGATGGCGGGCAGGAGTACCTGGTACGAACACTGAATCAGTTTGCGACGATTGAAGATATCCGTAATACCATCATTTTTCAGCGAAAGGCCAGGATTCTTAGACTCAGAGATGTTGCACAGGTTATTGAAGGGCAACGGGAGCGTGATGTGGTGATGCGGGTCAACGGACGTGAGGCCATTGAGGTATCGCTCTATAAGGAAGGCGATGCCAATACAGTCGCGGTGGCAGGCGCGATTCGTAATTCACTAGAGGAACTGACCCAGAGTCTTGAGCCGGGGATGCAATTAACCACGATCTATGATCAGTCAGCTTTCATTGAGGCTGCGGTCAACGAGGTGAAATCAGCGGCTATTCAGGGCGCTATCCTGGCCGTTCTGGTGCTCTATTTCTTCCTCAGGAAAATCCGAGCCACCTTAATCGTAGCCGCGACTATTCCCGCTTCGGTACTGGTGACATTCTCATTGATGCGCGGATATGACATTACGCTGAATGTCATGAGCCTGGGCGGCATTGCTTTGGCTGTCGGGATGCTGATGGATAATGCCATTGTCGTCCTGGAAAACATTGCTCGACGATCAGATCAGGGACAATCATTAGGCCAAGCTGCTGAGCAAGGTGCCGCAGAAGTCTCTGGCGCTGTATTGGCTTCAACCCTGACCACGATTGCTGTGTTTCTGCCGTTGGCCTTTGTAGAGGGTATTGCCGGGCAGTTGTTTAAGGATCAGGCTTTAACAGTGACGTTTGCGTTACTTGTCTCTCTGGTCTTGGCGCTCACGTTGATACCCATGCTGTCGGCTCTGGGGTCAGATAAACCAGATCCGCCAGATCCACACGGTTTAGACAATAGCCAAC
>CAZGCW010000388.1:0-2355 GCA_964524295.1 uncultured Pseudomonadales bacterium | reverse complement strand
GATTTTCTGAGACTATCATCGAAATCTTTGGTCGAGAAAAAGGTCTGGCTGCCCGCTCTGCTGTAGGCATGGGCGGATTACCATTTGGTATCCCGGTTGAGGTCCAGGCGGAACTGGAACTTTATTAGAATTAAATCGGTATCGGTATCGGATTCGGTACCACGCGTGCATGGGTAATTGAACTGGTGATGGACCACCTAAGCGTCAAGAAACATTGCTGACTGATGGGATATCTGCGCAGTTTGTCCGGGGCACAGTTGGATGTTAGCGATCCGGCATCAATTTGTTTAAATGTTCCAACGTGTCGGCGTACTCGGTCAGAAGCCTGAAGATAACAACACGACATGATTCCACTTGGTTAAACTGACCGATAACTTGTCCAGCTGGATTCATTGCGACCGCTTGGGCTTTTGCTACACCGGCATAGCGTTCTGTGCGACGGCGTGCGTCTGCGCTGACCATGAATTGCATAGGCATGCCGAGAGGTTTGGGAGTAGAAACATCATCCCACAAGTCGGTCCACTGGTTTTTGATCAGTCTAGCTGGCTTGCCAGTCCAGGCTCGAGAGCGCACGGTATCTTCACTTGTCGCATTTAAATAGGATTCTTTCTGCGCTGGTTGACTAGTGGCTTCTTCAACTGTCAGCCACAGTGATCCAGTCCAAACACCTGCTGCGCCGGAGGACATAGCCGCCAGCATCTGCCGTCCGTTACCAATGCCGCCTGCGGCAAGCATCGGCAATGGTTTGATCGCGTCGGCGATCTGGGGCCAAAGCACAATGCTGCCAATTTCACCGGTATGACCCCCACCCTCGCTACCCTGGGCAACCACGAAGTTGAGGCCCGCGTCTTTATGCGCGATGGCCTGTTTCACCTTGCCGCACAGTGCGCCTATCAAACGGCCGCTGTTGTGTACCATTTCTATGACATCGTCGGGTGGGGTACCCAGGGCGTTGACAATGACCTTGCACTTGGGTCGGGTTAGTGCTTCTTGAATTAATGGCAGTGCAGTTGCATAAGTGGCGCCAGGCAGTGTGGGTTCTGTGTGAGGCATATCCTTAGGCCACTCGGGTACGCCCTGGTCACTTAACAGTTTATTGGCGAAGTCGATATGCTCAGTTGGAATCTGTTTCCAGAGTCTGTGCTCGAGCGCGTCCGGATCAATTTCCTCCATACCTTCGTAATTCTGGGGAATAACGATATCCACGCCGTAGCCGCCCGTGACGTGATCATCCAGCCAGTTGAGTTCTTCGGCCAATTGCTCGGGCGAAAACCAGCCGGCACCGAGAACACCCATGCCGCCTGAGTTGCTTACCGCGGCGACAACATCGCGACAGTGAGAAAACGCAAAGATCGCATGTTCTATTCCGAGTTTCTTGCTAAGTTCCGAAAACATAGTGGTCTCTTCAGCTAAGTTAATACAGTTTAATCAATCTGTTTTTAGAAGCGTGCCATCACGTTCTAACTGCACTACTTGGTTTTTTGTCATACTCCATGCCTTGAGGGCACTGACGTTGTCTGTTCCAGCCTCCAGAGGCGGCTGAGAAATTTCTCCTGGTGTGCGGGAAAATCGCGGTGCTGGGGCCGGCTGGATTATGCCTTCTACCTCAACATAGGTTGCCCGAGCAATGAGGTGTTGCTGCTGGGTTGCTTCAGTGAGTGATAAGACAGGACTGACACAAGCATCGACCTCAGCGAAAATATCACTCCATTCATTGCGGGTTTTGGTTGAGAACACCTGTTGAATCTGTTCTGTTAAATCGGCCCAATGCTTAGGTTTGTTCCTTAGCTCGGGGTCTATGTCGAGCCCTAAAGTTCTAGTAAGGTTTTCGAAGAATCGAGCTTCTACTGCGCCTACAGCCATGTAGGCATTGTCACGGGTTCGATACACATGTACATTCGGTGCGCCTGCATCGATTATATTGCTACCGCGGGATTCCTGCCACATACGACCGGCTAACAGGCCGTGGAAGAGCGTCATCATAGAAGCGATGCCATCAACCATCGCGGCATCGACAACCTGACCTTGGCCACTGCGATTGGTTTCCAGGAGTGCTGCGAGCAAACCGAACGCGAGATAAACCCCGCCGCCGCCGAAATCGCCAATGAGATTCAGCGGATATACCGGGGCACCTTCTTTATCACCGATGCTGGCGAGCACGCCAGTAAGCGCAATGTAATTAGGGTCATGTCCTACAGCTTGAGCCATGGGTCCATCTTGACCCCAGCCGGTCATGCGGCCGTAGACCAGTTTTGGGTTGAGTGCCATGCAAATTTCTGGTCCAAGTCCAAGCCGTTCCATGACACCCGGTCGAAAGCCTTCGAAGAGTGCATCTGCTTCGCCGACCAGACTTTT
>CAZGCW010000387.1:0-2379 GCA_964524295.1 uncultured Pseudomonadales bacterium | reverse complement strand
GAATGCATATGATCCCGTAGATCAGACCGAAGTAGTCATAGAGGGTCTTGATATTGGTGAAGTGGTCGGCAAGATCCGTGAGCAAGGCTATGCTCTGGTAGAGAATTTTTTGGCTGATGAAGTCTTGGTCTCGATTCGTAATGCATTCAATACTGAAGTCCCGATAACAGAAATGCGCGCGATCGGTACTGAAACAGGTCGTACCTGGCGAGCTCATAACCTACTTGCCAAAACTCGCGCTGCGGATGTGGTATTTTTAGATGCGCGGCTGCGCGCGATTGTTGATGGTGTGATTGGCAGGTACAACCAGATTAATGTCACCACGCTATTTAATACGCTACCGGGTGAAACCGAGCAATTTCTTCATCAAGATGATGGATTATGGCCAATTCCGAGGCCGCACCCGCCATTTTTGTGTAATGCATTGATTGCCTTTGATGATTTCACACTAGAAAACGGAGCCACCCATCTGGTGCCTTATAGTCATACCTGGACGCAAGCGGTAGACCAGAGTGTGGAGTCGATACAAATTGAAATGAAGTCCGGCAGCCTGGTTTTATGGGAGGGAGGGTTGTGGCATGGAGGGGGTGCTAATGTCACCCGGGACCAGGAGCGCATGGGATTTTTTATCAGCCATCAGGTTAGTTACCTTCGCCCCCAGGAAATCCAGCTTTTGGCAATTCCCCCTGAAATTGTCAAGCAGATGCCACGTAAACTACGCCGGTTGGTGGGTTATCATCCGTTTGGTCTGGGCGTTGATGGTCGGGATCCACTGGATGTTTTAGAGGACAGTATCGTGGTTAACCCGGATGCTCACTTGGCTGAATATTGGCGACAGAATGCCTTGCCTGACAACCTGGTGTAATGTTTCGGTGCCGGGTTGTGGCTTGGTTTTTAATAGTGTTCTAGCAGTGCGGTGCCTGGCCTTGGGATCGGTACGGGTGCTTTAGCCTGGGGTGTCGGCGGCCGGTTTAAGGTGATGATTTTTGAAGTTTAAGCTGCCATCGACAGATCAACACCTCTGATCGATTTGATGGGATGCCTGGCACCAGTTTGATCTGAAGAGCGGTCTGGGCGAAATGACTTGGATTATTACCCTAGCACGGGAACAGGAACAGGAACAGGAACAGGTATTTCTATTTTCACCTACCAGCACAAAGCCATAAAGGCTGCTTTTGATCCGGGCTCTGAAAGATTCGCCGAAAATCCCTACGCCGTTTATGCCCAGTTGCGGGATCTACATGAGCCTTTCTATTATCCTGAAATGAATGCCTACTTGCTCTCTCGTTACCCGGATGTAGAAGGTGTTGCCCGTGATTCAACGATGGTGCGTTCACTTGAAGCATTTATGCCCGCTGATTATGTGTCAGAGCAGCAGCGTCTTGCCCAATTTCACGACATGCCCAATCATGAGCGTTTCGTCCAATTTAGTATGCTGGAGCGCGACGGTGAATTGCACCGTCGGTTACGTATGATTGTTCTGGGAAAATTTTCCCGATCCTGGGTGGCTCGGCACCAGGTCATGATTCAGCAAACGGTAGACAGGTTGCTCGACAGTGTATTGGCTGAAGTGGATGTTGATTTTGTGAATGATTTCGCAGCGCATATACCCGGTCATGTGATCGGTCATGTGCTGGGAGTTCCAGATGAGGATTGCCTTCAACTGCGCGTTTGGTCAGAAAATATCGTGCAGTATTTTGATGCGGATCGAACCCAGGCCCGAAAAAATATGGCAGAAAAGGCAACCTCTGAGTTCGCTTTGTATCTGCGCGATTTGATTGCTCAGCGCAGGCGCAAGCCGGGAGCCGACCTTCTTACCCATTTGATAGCGGCAAAAGATGCGGGTGAGCTCAATGAAGACGAGCTGATTTCAACCGGCTTGCTAATTTTAGCTGGGGGGCATGGTTCTACCATTGATGTCCTGGGTAATGGAATGATTGCGTTGTTGAAGCATCCAGACCAGATGGCGCTTTTACGAGCCAGTCCAGCGTATATCCCCTCAGCAGTGCAGGAAATGATTCGTTATGATGCGCCGCTGCCTTTCTTTCACCGCTATGCAAGTGATGATTGCGAGGTGATGGGCATCCCTTTTCGGAAAGGGACTAAATTTGGTTTGCTGTATGGCGCTGCTAACCGGGATCCGCAGCAGTTCGCTGCCGCGCATTGCTTTGATATCAAACGAAATCCCAACCGACATGTTTCTTTTGGTCGGGGCGCTCACCTTTGTCTCGGCAACAATCTTGCCCGGCTAAATATGCAGACGGTTTTTTCCAGATTGCTAGCGAGAACAAAAAACATTCGATTGCGGGAGCAGCCCCAATTCAGGCTCGGATTGGCCAGCCGGGGTGTTGGCGAGCTTGCTGTGACGCTCGAATAAAA
>CAZGCW010000386.1:0-2393 GCA_964524295.1 uncultured Pseudomonadales bacterium | reverse complement strand
CTCCACCGAATCGCTGACTGAAATTGCGGCAAAACCATCGGGGGAGACGGGGAGTAAGGTGCGGCTGCCAACGGCGACACCCTTACCGTCAGCATCAACTGAAAGTGCAAACAAATGCTCAATAGACCCGGTGGAAAGGGCCCTAAGCGTGTAATCATCTCCTTGCTGAGCAATGGTGACTGCTGTGCCATCTAAGCCCACGGCCAAGTAACCACCCGGCATTACAACGATATCGTTTAGGGTTGTGCGGGTCGGTGATTCCTTTACTATCCAGCTTTCACCACCATCGCTGCTGAATGCGAGCATGCCGAACTCACCTGCCAGAGCAACCGTATCAGCGTCGACTATCGCAACCCCATTCCAGGTCGGAAGGTCACGAGGCGTATAGCCCGTCAGCACCTGTCTTAACCAGTTTCGCCCTGAGTCCTCCGTACGCAGGATGGCAGCTCCGCTACCCACAGCCCAGCCCGTGCTGCCGTCTTCGGCGAGGGCCACAGCACGAAGCATGGTATCCGGCTCGCGATGAACTACTTGCCAATGGCTCCCGCCTTTCTCCGTGCGATAGATGGCTCCTCTATGACCGATTGAAACCGCCTGATCAGCGGATGTCATATGCACTCGACGTAATAATTGGGTTTCACCGGTACTATGCCAGCTCCAGTTCTGACCTCCATCGCGGGTGCGGAGCACGGTGCCATAGTAGCCCGTGCTGATACCATGTTTATCATCGAAAAAATCGATTCCATAAAGGTGGTCGGCTATATAGCGATGGCGTTGCAACACTGTCGGTTTTACCGATTTTGCTTGAATTTCAGCATTGAGTGCTGGCATTTCCTCAAGCAGCCTTCCTCCAAACAAGGCTGCTATAAGCAAGGCTGGAGGGAGGCCTATCTTGATCCAGAGTATTGGCACCGGTTGATTCACCAAGAGGCTCCAGCTAAAACTCTCTCGTTGCATGGGTTGCCTGCCGAGCCAGTTGCTCTCAGGGAAGAACTTCTCTCTATTATCCAAAAGATCCGAGAGCCACCTTGCCATTGCAACCTCAAACCCACGGCTTGCAACAATAAAAAAAAGAATCTGTTCATAGATTTCTCCGAGTCATCGATCAACACGACGACGAGTCAACAACCTGCATTTTCAGCTCGCCTTTTTAGTCGGTACTTGAACATGATTTATCGGCATTAATCCAAAGGTCGTCTGTATGGCCGGGCCATTAGCAATTAACTCCTCATACCTGAGGTGCCAGATCTTCATGTAATTATAAAAAGGGGCTGTTGGATAAAGATGATGAATCAAATGATAGTTCTGGTAGACAAACAGGGGAGTCAAAAGCCATTCCCAGCCTTGTCTAATCGTTGTCGCCTGGTATTCGTTCTGTTGCGCCGTTATATCTGCAGGAAAATGCGGCAGGCACACGAAAACCAACGCGATCAATGCCAGCGCAATGCGGGTCGCTAGAATCCAAAGAACCAGAACCTCCAAACCATAACCTAGATAAGTTAACGTCGCGATGACCGTGATGAACACCGTGATGAACCAAACTAACGCCCCCGTGTGGCGAGTCTTTTGTTCGCCACCATCCCGGAGAAAACGGTACAGGTAATACAAATCAAAATTCGGCCAACGAAACGGTATTTGCCACCACTTAGCATGATGGATGAAATTGTCTGGATCTTCGTCACTACTGGTAAACCGATGATGTTGAAAATGCGCCCAACGTGCGATCTCCAGCGGCGCTGCTGGAATCAACAGAAACAAAGAAATCCGACCCAGGATTTCATTGAGGGCGTTATTAGTTGAAAAATTACGATGCAGACATTCGTGCATGATGGAAAACAGCAAGTAAAGACCAAGTCCATTTACCAACATGCCAGCCCATAGGGGTATAGCGCCCTGCAGCGCCAGGGTCGAAGCAGCAACCATTAGCACTAAGCCTAACAACAACAGGAAAACGGCTGGCCAGGAAATTACAGGGGTCCGCTTGAGTCGATGAAAATACCGCTCTTTATCTGGTAAACTTAAAGTATTGTCTGTCTGCGGCACAATTTTAACCTCCAGGGCATAAAACGATGGGTAAGCCGGTGTCTGCTCGTGATTTTGTCAATTCTCCTCGTCTTGGCCTTACCTTGCCCCATTCAAAAGTTCTGTTTTTCAACCACACGCTCACACCCAATCTAACTAATTGAAATTCATACCAATTTTATAAAAGCCTGGGCGGCTAATCGAAAACTCTGAATTAAACAGCACCAAACCAAATGAGTAACCCCAACTTATTTCAGGCTTTGGTATGGCTCTCCTTCCGTATTCTTAGTTCTCACAAAAGTGCTAGAGAGAAACAATCTAAAATGAATATCAGACCTGAAACTGAAGTCATCAAGCGGCCCATGTTTATA
>CAZGCW010000385.1:0-2446 GCA_964524295.1 uncultured Pseudomonadales bacterium | reverse complement strand
TTAGATCATGCGCTATAGATTAGGAAGCCTATCACCGTTTGTTTAACCGTTTGTTTAACCGTTTGTTTAACCGTTTGTTTAACCGTTTGTTTAACAATGAGACCCGCTATATAGTGGCGTCTAGCAATGAGGTCTGCTGGTGTTGTAAAAGTCTTTTGTCGTATGCCGGCTCGGGTGTGCTTGCTAACGGAATAGGGACGGTACGGGAGCTGAATATTTTGCGTTGGTTATTATTGTTTTATATTCCTTGGGCGTTCGCTGGGCCTGATTTCCAGGCATTGGTGATGGCTGATAATGATCGAGCAAACTGGTTGACTCACGGTCGTACTTATTCGGAGACCCGACAATCACCTCTAGTTCAGATTAATTCCAGTAATGTCGATGGCCTCGGTCTGGCCTGGTCCTTTGACACGGGTACGAGAAGGGGGCTCGAAGCTTCTCCGATTGTCGTTGATGGGGTTATCTACACCACGGCAGCATGGAGCAAAGTGTTCGCAAATAATGCCGTTACTGGCGAGTTGCTATGGCATTTTGATCCACAAGTACCGAAGCAGTGGGGTGCTAATGCGTGTTGTGATGTAGTCAATCGAGGCGTGGCTGTCTTGGATGACAGGGTGTTTGTGGGCACGATTGATGGGCGTTTAATCGCGCTTGATCGGTACACGGGAGAATTGGTTTGGGAGATCTTAACGATTGATAACGCCAAGCCCTACACAATTACGGGTGCCCCTCGCGTTATCAAAGATATGGTGGTGATAGGAAATGGTGGGGCAGAGTATGGCGTGCGCGGTTATGTTTCGGCTTATAGTGTCGACTCTGGAGATCTCAAGTGGCGTTTTTATACTGTGCCTGGAGACCCCCGACTGCCTGCGGAATCAGAGGCCATGGAGATGGCCAGGCAGACCTGGACAGGTGATGTGTACTGGCAGACCGGGGGTGGTGGTACCGTATGGGACTCAATGGCATACGATCCTGACCTTGATCTTTTGTATATAGGGGTTGGTAATGGATCACCATGGAATCGCCATTTAAGGAGTCCCGGCGGTGGAGATAATCTATTTTTATCGTCTATTGTAGCGCTGAACGCCAGTACGGGAAGTTATGTATGGCACTATCAAACTACCCCTGCTGATACCTGGGACTACACTGCCACCCAGCACATCGTTTTAGCTGATTTGTTGATTAATGGCGAGACTCGGCAGGTTCTAATGCAGGCTCCTAAAAACGGGTTTTTCTACGTGCTTGATCGCCGGACCGGCCAATTCATTTCAGCAGAAAACTATGTGCCAGTATCGTGGGCAAGTCATATAGACAAGCATACGGGTCGACCTGTAGAAACAGCGACGGCTGAGCACTTCGATAGTAGTCAATTTACTCGGCCTGGCCCTTTTGGGGGACACAACTGGCAACCCATGGCTTTCAATGAAAGCCTCGGTTTGATGTATATCCCCGCCATGGAAAATGTATCGGTCTATAATACAGATGAAGCATTTGAGTATATCAAGGGGCCCCACTGGAATACGGGCCAGGACGACGAAGCTAATCTTGATGGGCCCTCTGTAGAGCAGATGCAACCCTTAATGCAACGATTGCTAACCGGTATGACTTTAGCCTGGGATCCAGTCAAGCAAGAAGAGATTTGGCGAATAGAGCACAATACCATGTGGAATGGGGGGTTGCTGACGACCGCATCGAACTTGGTATTCCAGGGTACGGGAGAGGGGCGGTTTGCAGCCTATGATGCAAAGACCGGCGATAGATTATGGGAAACCAATGTTGGTAACGGTATCATTGCACCACCGATCAGTTATGAGGTTAATGGTCAGCAGTACATCGCAGTGATGGCAGGTTGGGGCGGTGCTGTTGGTCTTGTCCTTGCAGAGAGTGAAGCTAAAGGCGGTGGGCCTGGACGTTTACTGGTATATAAACTCGGTGGTACAGCTGATCTACCCAGGTCCTCAGAGGAACCCGGGTTAATTAGGGCTCGAGAGGTTGTGGCAACAGAGGCTCAACTCGAAAATGGCCTGCTGCTTTACACTCGGCATTGTATGCGCTGTCATGGTATGGGCGTGACGAATAAAGGCCTGACATCTGATTTAAGGAGGATGTCTGAAGATACTCATCGATTATTCAAGCCGATTGTGCTGGAAGGGCTTTATCGCTCCATTGGGATGATTGGTTTTGCGGATGTGCTCAGTGAAGATGAGGTTAATAATATCCATCAATATATTAACGCCACAGCGAATAGTCAGTTAGAAGAACAACAGCAGCCGGAATGGCTCACCCGCTTAGAGCACTGGGTATTAGATAAAGTCGGCCTGATTCTTTCTAAAGTGCTTTAGTTGACCTGATCCCAGGTTCAACCGATGACGCCCTGAGCCGCTAAATTTCGGAGTTCATCGATTTCCAGGCCGGCGTAACCATTTAGCGCCGAAGCGTAGACGGT
>CAZGCW010000384.1:0-2448 GCA_964524295.1 uncultured Pseudomonadales bacterium | reverse complement strand
AATGCCGTCTGATGAAATTCTAACCGAGCAGATAATGGAACGACTCGTCATCGAAAGCCTACAAATGCAGATGGCCAGGCGGGCTGGCGTTCGGATAAGCGATGGCGAGTTAAATGAGGCGATGAACAAGATCGCCGCACAAAATAATTTATCTTTGCAGGAATTCAGCCAGGTTCTTGCCCGCGATGGCGTCTCCTATAAAAGCATGCGCGAACAGATAGAAAAAGAAATAATGATCAGCCGTGTTCAACAAGGCATTATGCGCAACCGAATTGAAATTACCGACCAAGCCATTGACAATTTCCTCAACTCCGAACTCGGTCAATCAATAACCGCCGACGAGTACCGATTTGCACATATCCTGATCGCCGTGCCATCAGGTGCAGATTCAAGCGTTATTAAGCAAATCCGACAACAGGCAAGGGATATTCTTGAGGAATTAAACATTGGCGCCGACTTCCAGAAACTGGCCATGGAACGTTCTTCCGGGCAGAATGCTCTGAAAGGCGGTGATCTAGGATGGCGTAAACCGGGTCAGCTACCCTCCATGTTTGCGGATATAGCCGAGACAATGAAAGTAGGCGAGGTTAAGGGGCCTATTCAGAGCGGTAGTGGCTTCCACATCATAAAACTCGAAGAAAGCCGAGGCGCAAAATCAAACGGATTCATCGACCAAACAAGAACACGCCATGTCTTAATTAAAACCACAGAAATCAGAACACTTGACGAAGCCAAGGAGTTGGCATCGAGCCTTCGAGATGAGATATTGGCGGGCCGAGAATTCGGTGAGGTGGCCAGATTATATTCCGACGACCCAGGCTCAGCCTTAAATGGCGGTGATCTAGGATGGAGCAGAGCTGGCGAATATGTGGGTGCCTTTGAAGAAACCGTAACCAATGCAGAAATTGACGAGATCAGCGAGGTTTTTGAGACGGCATTCGGCTATCATTTCCTCCAAGTAACCGGCCGCAGGACGGAAGACTTCAGCGAGGAATTTATGCGCGCCCAAGCTGAAAATTACCTGCGCAGTCAGATGGTCGATGAAGAACTGGAAAACTGGACAAGAGAATTAAGGGAAGACGCTTTTGTCGAGATCCGAATCTAACTTACCACTGGCAATATCCCCTGGAGAGCCCGCTGGTATTGGACCGGAAATCTGCATCGCAGCCGAGGAAACTCTCGGCCCGTTACCCCACCGAATCTATTTTACAGACCCTGACTTGATGCAGGAACGAGCTTCATTGCTGGGCTCAAACCGACCTGTTTCGGTCTTATCAGAATCGACAGCCTACAATCCTGATGCCATCAACATCCAAGCCGTCCCGTTGCCTTTCCGGTCTGTGCCCGGCCAACTCGACTCTAGGGCGGGGCCCTTCTTGCTGGAAGCACTCAGCCAGAGCGTCGCTGCATGCAGATCCGGCCGCTGTCGGGCTTTGGTAACCGGTCCGATTAATAAAGCTGTAATCAACCAAGCCGGTATCGCATTTACCGGACATACCCAATGGCTAGCAGAAGAAACTGGCACGCCCAGAGTGGTCATGATGCTCGCCAGCGACCACCTTCGCGTCGCCCTGGTCACCACGCATCTGTCTCTCGCTGATGTACCCGCAACCATTACTTTTGAAAATGTTACGGCCACGCTCACTATACTCCATGACTGTCTGCAACAGCACTTCCAGATCCCTCAACCTGAAATCATCGTCTGCGGCCTTAATCCTCATGCTGGTGAACAAGGCTATCTGGGTAAAGAAGAGATAAACGTAATTGAACCCGCGTTGGATTACTTAAGGACCCAAGGACTTAACCTGATCGGGCCACTACCTGCTGACACTGCCTTTACCGAAAAACACCGGCAAACCGCTGATGCCGTCGTCGCCATGTATCATGATCAGGGTTTGCCTGTATTGAAAAGCCAAAGCTTCGGAATGGCCGTAAATATCACCCTCGGACTACCCATCATCAGAACGTCAGTTGACCATGGTACTGCCGTGGATATTGCTGGCTCTGGCACAGCAGATTGCGGTAGTTTGCTCACGGCCATTTCAATGGCAGATCGCATGTCCTATCCCTCAAGCTCTAACCCCCTATGAACGCAAAGAAACGCTTTGGTCAAAACTTTTTACACAGCACCAGTGTCATCGAAAGTATTGTCTCTGCAGTGGCACCTCGACCGAATGAAGCCCTATTGGAAATTGGCCCAGGCAAGGGATCACTAACTCGCCTTTTAGCGAAAAAGACGGGAAATCTTATTGTCATTGAAATTGATAGGGACCTAATACCGATCCTTGAAAAAGAATTGCCGGCAGAGGTCAACATTATTAATGCCGATATCCTCGAATACCCTATAGAGACCCTGCCATCACCATTACGCGTTGTCGGTAACCTACCCTACAACATCTCTACACCTTTGCTTTTCAGGTTATTTGAGTATCCCGGCCAATTCACTGA
>CAZGCW010000383.1:0-2468 GCA_964524295.1 uncultured Pseudomonadales bacterium | reverse complement strand
TTTCAAGCCTCATTACTGCCTGTAAACGGCATCACAAAGCAAACTGAGCGAAGTCTATTTTCATTCGACGGCTTTGTCCAGATTCAAGAGCAACTTAGTGCCAAAAACACGCTTCACCGGGCAAAATAAATGAACTTAAAGCGTATCCGGAGTCCCCATGATGATCGTACCACTGGCTGCAAACATGCCACCAACACCATGGCAGACACTGATATTGGCCCCTTTCACCTGAGCGGCGGCACTACCTCTCATTTGCCGAACACTTTCCTGAAGGGCATACATACCGTACATGCCTGAATGCATATAGCTCAGTCCACCGCCATTGGTATTGACGGGTAACTCTCCGCCCGGTGATGTGTTTCCATCGGCAATATAGGCACCGGCTTCTCCCTTTTTACAAAAACCCATGTCTTCAAGCCCATAGAAAGGAAGATGAGCGAAGGCATCATAAATCATGACATGATCGACCTCCGCATGTTGCACGCCTGCCTCAGCAAACGCGTTTGCTGAGGCTATTTTAAATGCTCTGGAACTAGTAAAGTCCGCCATCTGACTAATCATGGGTGTTTCAACGCTCTCACCCGTTCCTAACACATAAACAGGCCTTTGAGGGAAATCATCAACCCGAGAGGCCGCCACCATTATCAAAGCACCGCCACCATCTGTCACCAAGCAACATTCAGGCTTCGTGAACGGATAGGCGATCACCCGATCATTCATTACCTCATCTAGGGTGATTGGGTCTTGCAACGTTGCGCGGGGATTCATACCCGCCCAACGGCGCTGACTGACCGCAACCATGGCCAACTGTTCCAGTGTGGTGCCGGTTTCTTTCATATATCTCAGAAACGGGAGGGTAAAACTGGTCGTCGGACCCATACCACCGAAGGGCGCTTCAAACTGTCCTGGGAGTGTCGCCGCCCCACCACCTCGAAAGACACCTCTACCTATATTGGAGCGTCCGCTTTCACCATGAGTAATGAGCACCGTTTTGCACAAGCCATCATTAATCGCTGATGCTGCATGACGCAAATGGAGCATAAAACTACAACCACCGACGGAGGTACCATCGACCCAGTTGGGCCGTATACCAAGATAATGCGCCACCGATGTGGGCGACTCTCCGGCGCTGGCAACCCCATCAATATCGGCAATGGAAATGCCCGCATCCTGCATACAGTTCAAGGCCGCATCAGCGTGTAACTGCAATTGGCTCAACCCGGGTATCGTGCCAAGTTCTGTGGTTTCAGCTGCCCCGACAACGGCAATACTCGCGCGTTTCATTCTGAACTTCCAGCAGGCTGAAAGTAAGGCAGGGCAATGCTATCACTGACTTTTTTAAAGACAACATGTAAGGCCATATCGAGCAGCAGGTTCTCTGGTTTTTGCATCGTATTCACAATATTGGTCATCATCCTAGGACCTTCTTCAAGTTCAACCACAGCAATTGAATAAGGCCCATCAAACGCTGGATGAGGACGGTGATTAATAACGTAACTGTATAGCGTTGCACGGCCACTGGCAGGAAAAACGACTATACTCCGACTCGAACAATCTGGACAGAAAGGCCGCGGAGGAAAGTAAACTTCCTTACAGTCCTGGCACTTTTGCAATCTTAACTCACCCTCGAGGGTACCCTGCCAAAAATGCAGGGTCTCAGGCGTGACCACGGGCAGTGATAATTTGGACTGATCAACCATGTCTGCTCCCAATTATATTAAGCGCGATTAGGACTTCCCTCAACACGCCAAGCCTGGTTAGTGAGACGCAGACTGTACTTGATCCCTCCCGGGCAGGCAACTGACCGGATCAAACATCCAAGAGAGGCCCTGGGTCTTTAAACGCTCGCATTCGAGTTCATCCGCCTAGTAGCCACCCCCATTGTCAAAAACCAGCCAAAGAAAATACGGTTAGCTACCCCACAGCCACACCAAACGATCCATCGAGCCCAAGCGTTTTTGTTTCTGCCAGTTGGGTTTTTTACAACCACAGGGTGGTAATCGCAATCGGCCCTCGAAGCACGAGCCCAATCAATACAAAACCCTTCCAGACCGGTCTTTAGCGCTTCGTTTCCTGCAGCCAGTGAATGACTTTTTCTTCCAGCATGGGTAAAGGCAGCGGTCCACTACCCAAAACAACATCATGAAACCGTCGAATGTCAAACTGTTTACCCCGTTCTTTTTCAGCCAATCGCCTTAGTGCTTGTATTTTCAACATACCAATCTTATAAGCGGTCGCTTGTGCGGGCATATTAAAATAACGTCGCACTTCAGATTTAACGGCTTTTTCAGGACGTGGTGAATTATTCATGGCATATTCAATCGCCTTGGCTTCCGACCATCCAAGCTCATGAATGCCGGTATCAACGACCAATCGAATTGCACGCCAAATCTCACCGCTCAACCGACCAAAATCAGAATAGGGGTCCTGATAAAAGCCCATATCCTTACCCAATTTTTCAGCATACT
>CAZGCW010000382.1:0-2487 GCA_964524295.1 uncultured Pseudomonadales bacterium | reverse complement strand
AAATACCCAAGCAGTTATCAGGCTTGTATTTGAGAAATGGCCCTAACCCAATGGCGTCACCCAATCATAAAAAACATCACTGGTTTACGGGTGAAGGGATGCTTCATGGCGTCAAAATAGAGGAAGGCAAAGCGCTCTGGTATAGGAACAAGCTGGTTCAGGCTGATGGGTTTAGCCCAAATACGCATGTTATATCCCATGCCAATAAAATTTATGCGATCGTTGAGGCGGGAGGCAGGCCGGTCGAAATCGATCAGCAGCTCAATTCGTTAGCCTCTGAACCCTTTCATGGAACCCTGCGAACCGGCTTTTCAGCGCATCCAAAGCTGGATTCAGCGAGTGGTGAGATGCATGCTATCTGCTACGACTATGCCAACGACTTAGACAATATTCAGCATGTAACGGTTGCCAACGATGGCAGGGTCAAAAGTTCACAAGCGATTCCGTTGCCAAGCCGAAGTATGGTGCATGAATGTGCTATCACTAAAAATTATGTTTTGGTTCTGGACCTCTCAATTCTGTTTAGTTTTTATAAGCTGGGTAGAGGATATTTCCCTTTTTCCTGGAGTGATGAGCACCAGGCAAGAATCGGCCTACTGAACCGGCACGGCGATTCAAACGAAGTAAAGTGGTTTGATATTGATCCTTGTTATGTTTTCCATACGGTTAATGCCTACGAAGATGATCAGGGCAACGTCATACTCGATGCCATGCGTTATCAGCGCTTGTTTGATACTGATTGGAATGGACCGTTCAGCGAAACCCCAGCGGTGTTAACCCGTTGGGAGCTCAATGTCGCTGCTGGCGCTGTCTCCGAACAGCAGTTAGATGATGTGCCAACTGAGTTTCCCCGTATCCATCCTCAGCTGGCAGGACAGTTCAATCGCTATGGGTACTGCCTGGGTGTGGGTGCACTGGCAACACCTGATTTTGGCAGGATTATTAAATATGATCTGGTTAATCACAGCAGCGAAATAATCGAATTAGGGTCGAACCTGATGGCCGGGGAACCCGTCTTTATTCCAGCTGTAGGCCAACAGTCGGAGGATGAGGGGTATCTCATGACTTACCTTTACGACAGATCACTGGATAAGAGCGGACTGGTCATTTATAACGCCCAGGACCTGGCAGCCGGACCGGTTGCGGAAATCAGGCTGCCGCAGCGCGTTCCTTTTGGTTTTCATGGCAGTTGGGTAGCTGGGTAGATCAACAGATCAACAGACAGATAGGGCTAGGTCCGGTTCTGCTTTCGGAGCAGGTGATTCGAATGGGTTTAATCCTGCTTCAGGGAGTCGATGATGTCAGAGAATCAGCCACCCGGGTTAGCTCAAGCAATTGAAGCCATCACCATGGCCAGTCCCGAGAAGCTGTCGAGAATTCTTAAGCACTCGCGCCAAGTCCTTGATCTTGATACGCCAGGAACAGATAGCCTGCTTGGGCTGGCCTGCAGGTTAGCGACAGGCGATATTGCCATTCCGGCAGTATCAGGTACGGAAAAGCAGCACAAAGTGGTTGATTTGATTCTTGAAGCTGGGGCTGACCCCAACAGGGGGACACCGGAAGGTTGGTCACCCCTGCATACTGCTGCCATGTCTGGGCATATAGACCTGGCCAAACGATTATTAGCCGCAGGCGCTGCTTATGAAGGTAATCTATACCAGTGCCAGGGCGGATCACCCCTGGCGCTAGCATTATTTTATGCCAAGACCGAGGTGGCCCTTTATCTGGCGCAACCTGCCGTACCTGATAATCTGCGCCATGCAGCCGCAATGGGCGGAGGTCTGGACCGATTTTTCCATGCGGGTCGATTAACGGATAGCGCAAAACTGGGGTTGGATTTTTATCGACCGCTGAAAGTGTTTCCGGTTTGGCAGCGTCAGTTCTCCCACCAGGAAGTCCTCGATGAAGCACTCTCCTGGGCCTCAAGAAATGATCAATGCAGTAGCATTCGTTACCTGATTGAGCGAGGGGCTGACGTCAATTCGAATGTTTATCGTGGAACGCCACTGTTGTGGGCAATCTACAGTGATAGCGTCAAGGCTGCCGAGTTGTTGCTCGATTTGGGTGCTGATGCCAATTTGCAGCACGATTTTGGTGGTGAGGGTCATGGAGTTAAAGCGACTGCGCTGCACTTAGCTGCGCAGTTTGGATCTCTCTCCTGCATGACACTATTGCTGAATCGAGGAGCGGACCCTGATATTGTTGATGCCGCTCATGGCGGTAGTGCGCTTGCATGGGCTGAGTTTTCAGGCGCAGAAGAAGCAGCCAAGATTTTGCGGCATTGGCGGGATAAGAGATGACGTGTTAGCTATCTTAGATAAGGTCATTTTTTGCCGGTGATGCCAGATTCACTGCGCTGGCCTTGTCTGTTGTAAGTCTGTTTAGGGTGAGCATGCTTAAGCCAAGCGAGCGGGTAACGCTGGGCCCTGAGATAAAGGAACGGGGGATTAATTTAGGTGCTGGTTAAATCTTCCAGCTTAGTTGGTT
>CAZGCW010000381.1:0-2496 GCA_964524295.1 uncultured Pseudomonadales bacterium | reverse complement strand
AACAACATCTTTACCATTGCGAATGTTAATTAAACATTTCAACACATCAATGATGTCATTATTGTTTAAAGTACCTGCTCCAGTTTCATCCTCTCTGCTCAGCCGTCGATTGAATTTCATTCGTCCAACTGCCGTCAGATCATAACGATCAGCAGAAAAGAACATGTTATTAAACAGATTTTCAGCCGCCTCTTTGGTAGGTGGCTCACCAGGACGCATCATTCGATAAATTTCAACCAGGGCTTCAAGACGATTACTGGTCGGGTCAGCGGTCAAGGTGTCGGACATAAAGGGACCACAATCCAAATCATTGGTGTAGATTGTTTCGAACTCCTTTATTTCAAGCTCTGCCAGCGTCTCTAATACTTCCTCAGTGATCACCGCATTACAGGCAACCCTGATTTCGCCTGTTTCAGGGTCGATAATATCTTTGGCCAGTTTATGTCCACAGACATACTCCACCGGAACACTTAGATGGCTAAGCTTAACTTTCTCCATATCCCGGATATGGCGAGCAGTAATTCGCGTACCCTCAGCAACGATAATCTTGCCTTTCTTGTCAAGAATATCGAAGCGGGCAGTTTCACCACGTAACCTGCTGGCAATCAGCGTGATTGTCGGACCATCATCAGTAAGCTGGAAGGAATCCGTGTCAAAAAATGTTTCCAGAATCTCCTCAGCATTCAAACCCAACGCACGCAATAAAATAGATGCAGGCAATTTACGACGCCGATCAATCCGCGCGAAAACGTTGTCTTTTGGATCAAATTCAAAATCAAGCCACGAACCCCTCATGGGAATCACTCTGGCTGAATATAATAATTTTCCGGACGAATGCGTTTTGCCTTTATCGTGATCAAAAAACACACCGGGTGATCGATGTAACTGAGAAACGACGACTCTTTCTATACCATTGATGACAAAGGTACCATTCTCAGTCATCAACGGGATCTCTCCCATGTAGACTTCCTGTTCCTTAATGTCCTTAATCGCCTTATTAGACGAGTCCTTATCATAAATAATAAGCCGGACTTTAACTCTCAAGGGAACCGCATAAGTCACACTTCTTGACTGACACTCTTTGACATCAAAAACAGCCCTGCCGAGACGGTAGCCTACATACTCCAGAGCAGCATTGCCGGAATAGCTTACGATCGGGAATACCGACCTGAAAGCAGCATGAAGGCCTGATTCCAGCCTTTCCGCCTGGTCCGTTCCCTCTTGCAGAAATTGCTTATAGGAATCCACTTGTATACCCAATAGATAGGGTATATCCATCACCGTGGGCAACTTACCAAAGTCTTTCCTAATGCGTTTTTTCTCTGTATACGAATAGGCCATTCACGCCTCCAGGCTTGCTATGTGATCACATCTAAGTGTTGAAAAAACGCAGGCACACACGGACAGGTCATTACTGACCTGCCGAATGTTGATCCTGCCCAAGTCATACCGACCTTGACTTACTTCAGCTCGACCGACGCACCTGCTTCTTCGAGCTGTTTCTTGATATCTTCTGCCTCTTCTTTAGAGGCACCTTCTTTCACTGTAGAAGGAGCTGAATCTACCAACTCTTTTGCTTCTTTGAGGCCTAAGCCGGTAACGCCTCGAACAACTTTAATCGCGTTTACCTTCTTTTCTCCAAATGAGGTCAGAATGACTTCAAATTCATCCTGCTCTTCAGCAGCAGCGGCATCTCCACCTGCGGCTGCGGGTGCAGCAACAGCGGCAGCTGCAGCAGACACACCGAACTTCTCTTCCATGGCTTCAACAAGTGCGACTACATCCATAACACTCATTTCTGCGATTGCCTCTAAAATATCTTCTTTGGATAACGACATTGGTCCTATCTCCGTTTTCTAATTTAAGCTTGAGCTGATTGTTGTTTCTGTTCACCCACCGCTGATACAACCCTGGTTACACGACCCGGTATATCATTAAGGGTTCTTGCGACCTTAACGATTGGAGCCTGAATCACTGCGACCAGCAGTGTCAGTGCTTCATCTCGGGTGGGTAACTTGGCCAATGCATCAATCTGCGCTGCGGGGAGTAATTCACCACCGACACTCAGCGCTTTAATCTCAAACGCCTCATTGTCTTTGGCAAAGTCCTTGAATAAGCGAGCTCCAGCACCTGGGTCTTCCAGGGAAAAAGCCAGCACACAAGGCCCTAATAACGCTTCATTCATACATTCAAATTCGGTACCCTGAAAAGCCCGCTTAGCAAGCGTATTTCTGATCACCCGAACTTGTACGCCAGACGTACGCGCGGTACTGCGCAGGACTGTCATCTCATCGACTGAGACCCCACGGTAATCCGCCATTACGGCTGAAAGCGCAGTTTTTGCGGTTTCATTTACTTCGGCAACAATAGCCTGTTTCTCTTTAAGTCCAATCGGCACTACGTACTCCTTGACTCGTTACTTTCCTGCTAACTTGCACTCAGCAGGGACGTACGGCGACAGGATCCATGGCTTTGAATCAAGTTCCACCGTCTGCG
>CAZGCW010000380.1:0-2502 GCA_964524295.1 uncultured Pseudomonadales bacterium | reverse complement strand
CATTAAGGCCCAAATACCCGCCACGGGGCCCAGGGTGCGAGAGCCCACGAAACCCTGGGATAAGTACAAACCACAAGCCCACTCAGTTATGGGCATATAGTGATACTGATATTCATCCTGTGAACGCCACAGTACGGTCGAACAAGGTTTGGGCGCATAGCCATACTTGTGCAGATCCGCCGATATCGAGCGCACCCCCGGAACTGAAAAATCGAAATCAGGGAAATCAACGCCGAGTTTTCTAAAGTAAGGCAGGATATAACCGCCCACACAGGCATCGACATGCAGCCAAAGATCTTTCGATAAAGCCAAAGCACCCATCTCCGGAATGGGATCAACTTGGCCGTAAGGCCAATTGGGCGCCGAGCCAACAATACCAATTGTGTTTTCATTGATGGCGGCTTCCAGCCGAGACATATCACAAGATAGATCCGGTTGCTGAGCCACTGTAACCACTTTGATATCGAGATACTGGCAGGTTTTATGCACCGTTGAATGCGTTGAATAGGGTGCGACCACTTCGGGTAGGCTAATACCCGGTTTGGTCTCCCTGGCCCATTTCCGCATGGCGTGAAGGGCATTAAAGTTCGACTCTGTACCACCACTGGTTAAATTAGCACTGCTGTCCTTATCGCCCTGCATCAGGTCAATACAAATATCCAGCACTTCATCTTCCATTTTTGCGGCTGCGGCTTCCTGGAAAGTAAACAATCCATTCCACTCAAGAAATTCGTTAAAGGCCTCGTGGGTCAGTAGCGCCATTTCTTCTTGGCCCTGAAAGGTTGTACTGGCTAGTTTGCCCCTCTGCCCTGGCGTCATCTGAGCCCTGAGGTCCTTTACCTGCTGAATCACCTTGTCATAGGATTCGCCGATTAACGGCATAGCGTAACGTTCCGTAGCCATCCGCTTTCTCCTGATATTAGTTGATAAAAAGACCGCTGAGGCCCTGTTGTCTGAATTAGCCCTTATCCGCAACGACGTCCTTGATGCTCAGTTCGAGTGCATTAAAAAGTTCATCAATCTCGGCTTTTTTTATAATCAATGGTGGTGATATGACCACGACATGACCGATAGGCCGGACGATGACACCATAATGCAAACAACGCTGATAAATTCTATGTGCTACATCAAAAGGGGCTTTAGTGCTTTTATCCTCGACCAGATCGATACCCAGCATAAAACCTTCGCCGCGAACATCGCCAACCATCGCAAGATCAAGTAACTTCCTGGCTTCACTTTGGAAATAAGGCGCTAAATTCCGGACGTTGCCTAACACATCCTCCGATTCGATAATTTCAATGTTCTTGAGTGCCGCAGCACAGGCCAAGGCATGCCCGCTATAGGTGAAGCCCATGCTAAAGACACCGCCTTCAACCTGAGGCTGGCTGATGACCCGGTAAATTTCGCTTGAAAAAATAGCGGCTCCCAATGGGATGTAGCCAGAATTAATCCCCTTGGCTAAGATCAAAACATCAGGAACAAATCCAAATACCGCTTCACAAGCCACCCATTCTCCCAGGCGCCCAAACCCGGTGACGACTTCATCGGCGACCAGCAGGACATCATACTTCCTGCAGACTTCCGCCACGCCTCGCTGATAACCCTGTGGTGCAACCAACACCCCTCCAGCGCCCATGACCGGTTCAGCAATAAATGCAGCTACGTTTTCTGGCCCCAATTCCAGAATGTGATTTTCCAGTTCCTTGCAAAGAAAAGCGGCGTAGTCTGGCTCAGATAGAGTCTCTGCTCCGATGGGGCGTCGATACATATCCGCCGACGACACATGGCTGATCCACTCGTCACCAATGGTATCTAACTCGTATTTTGTCGCGGCAATACCCGTCAAGCTGGCGGCGACATAGGTACTGCCGTGATAACCCTCCTTTCGAGCTATGACTTTTTTCTTATTCGGTTTTCCACGCAAATTGTTATAGTAATGAATGATCCTTATCGCCGAATCATTAGCTGTTGATCCACCGGTCGTATAAAAAACATGATTCAGGCTACCCGGCATTAATTGGGCCAGTTTTTCAGCCAGTTCTGCAGCGGGTTCGGTGGTCGTATGACCAAACGGATTGTAATACTGTAGTTTCCTGGCCTGGTTAGCAATAACATCAGCCATCTCCGTTCGCCCATGACCAATATTGGCACACCAAAGGCCGGCAATGGCATCCAGGTACTGTTTACCCTGGCTATCAACGACATAACAACCGGACCCCTGACTGATGACATGGCTACCCTCCTGTTGAAAGGTGGCAAAATCGGTATAGGGGTGGATAAAATGGGCTTTATCCTGCCGCCAATAGTCAGCACCCGTCAGGCCGGTGTCATGGGGATGGGTCGGTTTTTGCTTGCTCATCACGGATATTCCCGATCGACATTTCAGGCTGTATAAAACCATGCACCGGCCCATGAGGAAAGCCCCCTTTAGGGGTACTGTATTGACTTATTGAAAAGTCGCACCAGTACAGCTTTAATAGAATCTACACACTGTAGCTCAGG
>CAZGCW010000379.1:0-2514 GCA_964524295.1 uncultured Pseudomonadales bacterium | reverse complement strand
ACGTTGCTTTTGTGAATGTTGTGTAGTCGGCCTTTGCGCTTTTTTGCCTGCTCGAATCCAACCCGGACTACCTGTCTGATCTGGTCTTCTGTGTATTCAAGGGTTTCATGGACATATCTTTTGCCCTGGGCATTTATGCCCTTGTCTTTTTTACCGAAGTAGAGCCCACCCACCAGTTCCCTGATCAGAAGAATATCGATTCCATCTGGGATAACGCTGGCTTTTAGTGGTGAAAACTGAATCATATCTTTGCTTAAAAGGATGGGGCGAAAGTTGGCATAGGTGTCATAACGGGCCCTCAAAGGTAATATAGCGCCTCGCTCGGCCTGTTCCTCGATCGGGATTTTTTTTGATTCCTCGTAGCTTAGACCCACCGGGCCTTTGAGTATGGCATCTGCGGTGTCGCAAAGGGCTTTTGTTTCATCCGGGAAAGACTGCCCATGACTGAAGAAGGCACTGGCTCCGAAGGGGGCCGGTAAAAGCTCAAAAGAAAGATCCCGGTGCTGGTTTAGTAAGCTGAAAACCCGCACGGCCTGGGTCATAATTTCTGGGCCTATGGCGTCTCCTGCCAGAATGGCAATCTTGTATGCATTGGTCATGATCAATCTCTTTACTAAAAGCTTAGTTTAACATGGTGGGTCAGATGAAGTTACGGTTAGTTTTAGTAATCTTTAAGTCGCAGGGTCTTTAAACAGAGTGACTGACCTACTGATTAAAGCAACATTCGGATTGGCTGGTGATGAGCCCAATCTAAGGATTTTATTTTGCTGGGGTTGGTTATTTGCTCGGTAGCGCAGCTGGGGTTGGCTATTTGCTCGGTAGCGCAGCTGGGGTTGGCTATTTGCTCGGTAGCGCAGCTGGGATTGGCTATTTCAGTACAGCAGAAAGGGTTGTCTGTCCTTGCTCCAGCCCTGCCTGACGGTCAACAACATCTCGAATAATTCAGAGAGGTCACGGTCTGGGTTATCCACCCACTCTCTCAGCCATGGGCCGCCATTGATGACATCAATCGGGGTCCGGTCAAGTTCATACTCGTATTCGTGATAACGCCATAAAGGATACTCAGGCAACAACTCCCGAAGCAGTTTTAGAAGCGTCGCAACTAAAGTATAGGGATGGAAGTTTTCAGGCAGATAGGAAGGCAGTTGGGTATGTATTTGCAGACCGGAGCAGACACTGGCGTTATGTTTGTGGAATGCAGGCTCAAAGTAACAAGGTCTCAAGATGATGCCCTGGCACAACTCGGGCGCTCTATCAGCAAGTAAAGCAAGGATGTCAGTAGTCGGGAAGTCAGGTGCACCAATGAGTTCCAGGGGGGTTGTGGTCCCACGACCTTCAGATAACTCGGTGCCTTCAATGAGTACGGTCCCCGGGAAACACCTGGCCATATTGAGGCTGCTGGCATTAGGGCTGGGATTAACCCAGGGTTGGCTAGGTTCAGGCCAACCATAACCCGGACTTTCGCTGATGCCATAAGCTTGCATGGTGATGACCGTTAAGTCAGCTTTATGGGGGATTCGATTGTTGAACCACAATGCCAATTCGCCTGTGGTCAGACCATGAGCGCAGGGAAGGCGATCGGCACCAACAAAACTTTCCTCACCAGGTTGTAGAAGCAGGCCATCAATTGAGCGGCCTGCTGGGTTGGGTCGGTCGAGGACCCAGATTTCAATGCCTGCTTCGCCGCAGGCCTCCATGAAGTAGCGCAAGGTCGTGATATAGGTATAGATTCGGCAACCGATATCCTGTAGATCAAACAGAATGATATCGATGCCGGCAAGCATGTCGGCCGTCGGGCGCCGATATGCGCCATACAGGCTACAGACTGGGATCTGGTGTTTTGGATCCGTATAGTTCGCCGACTCGATCATGTTGTCCTGTTTCTCACCACGCATACCGTGTTGTGGGCCATAAAGGCGGATCAGGTTGACTCCAGCCTTGATGAGGGCATCAGTGCTCGGCTGTAGAGTCGATGTAACCGAAGCGGGGTGGGCGATTAACCCCACGGAAGCGTTTTTTAAACGGGCCAACCGCTGTGGGTCCGCAAGGAGTTGATCAATGCCAAACTGGAAATTCATGGTAGCGTTATCGGCAGGTGATAACGGCGGTCGTGGAAGTCGGGATGGGGTCCATGAGCCAGGGCAAAATAAGCCGTTTCATTATTGTGTTTAATAACCCCTGCAGCTCCGAGTGTCACCTGCCATTGGTTTGCAGGCTCAGAAGATAACTGGATTTGACTGTCGAGTGTAAATACGTTGGTAGTGCTGCTAGACGATGCTGACCGGAGCTTGAGTAGATTGCTGGTTTGCATACCGATTCTTTCGCCTTTAAACGAAAAGCAATTCCAATCACCTGTCGCCGCCAGGTTCCATTCCAGATAGCCTTTGCAGGTCACCTTGCTGATAAAGAGTTCAAAGCAGGTTTGTTCCCATAAAGCATAGGTTCGGCTGCCATTGTGTGCTTTGGGAAGCTGTTTCAGGAAAGCGGGGTCTCCTGCAAGGTTAACCTGAAAGC
>CAZGCW010000378.1:0-2517 GCA_964524295.1 uncultured Pseudomonadales bacterium | reverse complement strand
GGGCAGGGTGACTTTGGTGCGAGGTTTGCTAATCCTTAGGTAGCCCCAGTATTCTCTCTGCGATTATATTTTTTTGGATATTAGGCGTTCCCCCTCCGATCACAACGGTTGGCCAGTTAAGTGAATCAGCGCCCCAGTACCCTGTGCTAACCGCTGCTTCTTGATCTCGAAGCTGTAGTCCGGCCTCGCCTAGTTTTTCCACCGCAAAGTCTCCCATTTCAACCTCGAGCTCAGCTCGATGCAGTTTGTTGACTGAAGTTTCACTACTGAGTGGGTCCCCTTTTATTTGTTTGGTCAGATACCGTAATCCGTTTAGGCGCATGGCTTCTATTTTCGCTTCAAACCGTGCCAGAGTGCGCCGAACTTTCTTGTCGCTAAGGGCAGTTTGGCCGTTCCATTGTGAAGCGGAAAGGAGTTCGGTCAGTTTTTCCAGTTTGGTATATAAACCGGCGACCTCACCAATACTTGAGCGTTCATTAGCCAGTGAAGAGATGGTAACAGCCCAACCATTACCTTCTTCACCTAATCTGTTTTTAAGCGGAACGCGCACAGTGTCGAAGAAGATTTGCGCAAAGACTTTCCCACCAGCCATGTTTTCTATGGGCTTGATTTCTATGCCGGGGGTTGAAAGATCTACCAGTAGAGCAGTGATGCCATCATGTTTGTTATCAGTTTCGCCAAAATTGCTCGTTCTTACCAACATGGAGATCCAACTGGCGAAAGGCGCGAGGCTGGTCCATATCTTGGTGCCATTGATGACGTACTCATCACCCTCGCGGTTTGCCTTGCATTGTAGAGCAGCGAGGTCACTGCCTACGTTCGGTTCTGAATATCCAGTACACCACTGGTATTTACTGTCCAGAATGTCGGGTAAAAAACGCTTTTTCTGCTCTTCTGTGCCATATTGGATGATTCCGGGCCCGACCCAGGCTAAGCCCATCATGCAGGTTCCAAGGGGAGGTGCTTTCCTTGCCGACATTTCTTCCTTCAGGATTACCTGCTCCATTATATTGCCGCCACCACCGCCCACTGACGTTGGCCAACTGAACCCAACCCAACGTTTTTCACGAACTTTTTTCAGCCAGTTTTCCATAAAGGTGGGGCCCCGGTCTGCGGGCGCCGGTAGGTTTTCATCTAGAAACCGTTGGACTTCCAGGCGAAAATCCTGTTCTGGTTGGGTGTATTCGAAGTCCATACTAGAATCCTTGAGCGCGTTGTTTTTGTTCAATTATTTTTTCGTAGTGAAAATCAGCATTACCAAAGTTTGCCCGGCTCCATTTGGATCGCTTTAAAAACAATTGAATATCGTATTCCTGGGTAAACCCGATGGCACCATGAAGTTGCACTGCATCGATGCCAATAGCAGCAAATGTATCACTGGCGAAAGCTTTAGCTAATGATGCCGACCGAGCGAGTTCTTCTACTGACTCTGTTATGGTCCAAGCGGCGTAGTAAACCAATGACTTGAACGATTCGATATCGACGTACATTTCCGCGAGGCGATGTTTCACGCCTTGATATTTTCCAATGGCATGACCGAATTGGTTGCGGTCCTGAGCATAATTCGTCGTCATCATCAGCGCCGCTTCGGCAGCGCCTATCATTTCGGCAGCGACCGCGACAGCGCCGATATCAAATAATCGTAGTAATTGCTGTTCGCTGACCCTAAAGCGTGGTGCAGTGCTGATTTCGACGTTATTGAGTATCAGATTGCCGGTTCTTTTGGTCAGATCCATGGTTGCAGAGTGGCTGCGTTCGAGGCTGGTGTCGGTAGCATCCAGTAAAACCAGATAAAAATCTTCTGCCTGTCGGTAGGCTACCAGGAAATAATCAGCACTGCCGCAGTCGGGTACAAATGGTTTTGACCCATTCAGCATTAGTCCCTCGGTGGTGGCGGTTACCTCGAGCGTGATATTGCCGGGATGCGGATCACCTGGTTGATCAAGCAGGGCGAGGCTGCCTTTTATGTTTCCCTGGGCAATTTCCGGCAGTAGCGTTTTCTTGGTCTTGCTATCAGCCATATCCTTTAGAGCAGCACTAAAGAGTAGGGTAGATAGGTAAGGGCTTGGATAGAGTGAACGGCCCATTTCCTCAAGAACGACGACAAGATCGACCCAATTGAGCCCCACACCGCCATCACCTTCATCGATGATCAAGCCCAGCCAGCCAAGCTCAGCCATCAGATGCCAGTGTGCTTGTTGGTAACCTTGAGGTGATTTCATTATGCGGCGAACCTCAGCTAACGCGCTATTATCGTCAAGAAATCGTCTGACCTGGTCTCTTAATAGTTCCTGTTCTGGTGTAAATCCGAAATTCATAACTTATTTATCTCGTTCTCAATGCTATTGGGGCACAATGCAGCAGGTTGCTTTGTGTTGGTAATAGTAGCACGCCTATTTGATCTGGATGGAATGAGGTAACTTGCTTTGAGGCGGTCGTTTTTGAGTAATCTTATAGCACGCTAGACCCTGTCGATCAAATCCCGGTTGCTGTTGGATTAAAGCGGATAATCTATTT
>CAZGCW010000377.1:0-2554 GCA_964524295.1 uncultured Pseudomonadales bacterium | reverse complement strand
CGGGCAGCCAGACCTTTTTCTCGACCAAAGATTTCGATGATAGTCTCAGAAAATCCATTAATGACTGGCGTCTGGCCGATAAAGCCTGGCGCCGTATTAACCATACCCAAGACAGAGACCCAGGCTTTAATACAGTCAAGCGTCCCGAATTCGCGCTGCAAGGTACCCATCATAGACAGTGCTACACGTCGTGCTGCGTAAACGGCTTGCTCCTGGGTCACCTCTGAGCCAACTTGCCCCAATGGCTCAGCAATCGACCCGTCATCATTTTGCGGTCCATGACCGGATACCAACACCCGTTTGCCAACCACTTTTACCATCGCCAGGGGCACATTTATACCAGCAGGGATCTGGACAGCTGCTGGCAAGGTCAGCCCAAGTTCAATAATTCTTTGGTCAATAGATTCGTTCATTGTATTTATTCCTACTTATGCAGCATCCGTTTTTATGAGGTTGAGCCTGGCTTTAACCAACGAAGCCCAGCGCTTTTCCACCTGCTCAATACTCGCTTCTTTAATATGACCATAACCACGAATGTGTTCTGGTAACAAAGCAAGTTCAGTACTCAGTGATAGATTATCTGGGGAGAGGTCGTTGGCCATCTCGGTGATTAATACTTCATATTCGTCTACCAAACGGCGTTCCCGGCGGCGTTCGTGAGACCGACCAAAAATATCGAAAGGGGTACCACGTAAGAATTTCATTTTTGCTAAGAGCCGAAACATGGGCCACATCCAACCACCCAAGCTAATCTTTCGAGGCAGTCCTGTTACTTTGTCCTTAGGGGCGATGGCAGGGGGAGATAGATTAAACTGGAGTGAATAATCACCCTCGAACTGGGCATCTAGTTTCGCTTTAAAAGCGGGCTCGGCATATAAGCGAGCAACCTCATACTCATCCTTGTAGGCCATAACCTTGAAGAAACTCTCAGCAACTGCTCTAGTCAACTCAATTGATTCGCGCGCGACCGCTGACTCTGCAGTCCTGATTTTAGAAATCAATCGACGATAACGGTCTGCATATTGAGAGTCTTGGTAGGCGACCAATTCTTCCGCAAAAAATTCGACCATGGCATCAATCCCTTGCGGTAGTGTGCGTCTCTCAACCTTGTTACGATCAGCAATATCCCGAACCGCATCCAGATCATGGGCTGCTCTACAGCCCCATTCGAATGCCTCCTTATTCCAATCAATTTTCACACCGTTAAGTTCAATAGCCTTGAAAATAGAAACCTTACTGAGCGGAATAAGACCCAATTGCCAGGCATATCCTACCAAAAGCAAATTACTGCCAATGGAATCCCCAAGCAGGCACGTAGCCAACTCGGATGCATCTAGAAAAGTGGCGTGACTGTTACCCAGACCATCCAATAATCTCGCTTCAATCGTGTCTTCAGGGTAGTCCAAATCCGGGTTTAATAGAAAATCACCGGTAAAAGCCTTATGCGTATTGAGCACAGCGTGGGTTTTGCCTGGGGCCAAGGTAGCCAGCGCATCCTCTCCACTCATCACCAGCATATCGCAACCCAACATAAGGTCTGTACTCCCTGCATTGAGTCGTGCTGAATTAATACTGGCTGCTTCATCTGCTATGCGGACATGCGTCATCACCGCTCCACCCTTCTGGGCGAAACCCATCTGGTCAACGATCGACACACCACGCCCATCGACATGTGCCGCCATACCCAGCAACGCACCGATGGTAACAACCCCGGTGCCGCCAACACCCCCTATGAGAATCCCATAGTTTTCACCCGGGGTTAATGATCTGATTTCAGGTTCAGGCAATTTAGAGATGGAGTCTGGCAGACCATTTACCCCTTTCCCTTTACGCGGTTCTCCACCAAGTACCGTCACAAAGCTGGGACAAAATCCATTGTTGCATGAATAATCTTTATTGCACGACGATTGATCAATGACTCGCTTGCGACCAAAAGCCGTGTCCGTGGGTACAATAGACACACAATTGGATTGACTCCCACAATCGCCACAGCCCTCACACACGCGATCGTTGATAAACATGCGTTTAGCGGGGTCCGGAAACGTGCCTCGCTTGCGACGTCTACGCTTTTCAGCTGCACAGGTTTGGTCATAAACGAGAATGCTCACACCCTTCACTTCGCGGAGCTCACGTTGAATCAGGTCGAGATCATCTCGATGGTGCACAGTTACTTCAGGCGCAAAAACGTTGGATTCGTATTTCTCCGGCTCATCGCTAACAACAGCAATCCGATGAATCCCTTCACTATATACCTGATGCGTTATTTGCGGGACGCTCAAAGGTCCATCCACGGGTTGGCCACCCGTCATCGCCACCGCATCGTTGAAGAGAATCTTGTAGGTGATGTTGACGCCTGAAGCAACGGCTGCCCGAATCGCGATAATGCCTGAATGGTAATAGGTGCCATCACCCAACTGCTGGAAAATATGTTCTGTTTTTACAAATGGAGACTGGCCGACCCAAGGTATGCCTTCACCCCCCATTTGTGTGGCATAACCGACATCTCGATCCATCCAATAGGCCATAAAGTGACAACCAACACCGCCATTGGCTC
>CAZGCW010000376.1:0-2558 GCA_964524295.1 uncultured Pseudomonadales bacterium | reverse complement strand
TCCGAGTGTTACTCGGCTTCGGCGAAGCGGCTAACTTCCCTGCTGCCAACAAGGCGATCGCAGAATGGTTTCCAGCAACCGAACGATCATTGGCCGTGGGTATTGTCACAGCTGGACCAGGCCTGGGTTCTATTTTAGCACCACCCATCGTCGCTTTTCTGGTGGTCATGCTGAGTTGGCAATGGGCTTTTATTATCACTGGCCTGACAGGATTCGTCTGGCTTTGGTTCTGGCATAGAATTTATTACTCTCCAGAAACGCATCCTGACCGGTCCTCGCAGGATCCAATAAAGCTCACCGAGGATGTAAACACGACAGATCAGCCAGCAAAGTCCTGGTTTGAATTTTTTAAGTACCCTGAAACCTGGGGCCTGATGCTGAGTCGATTTTTTGCAGATGGCGCTTTTTATTTTCTGATATTTTGGTTACCTCTGTATTTAGCAAATGAACGGGGGCTGGATATCAAAGCGATTGGTCTATTTGCCTGGATTCAGTTTGTTGCCGCCGATCTGGGTTGGGTGCTCGGAGGCTGGGCGGGGAAAATACTAATCGACAAGGGCCTGTCCCTGGATGCCGCCAGAAAACTCGTCATCTGGATTGGTGCCCTGCTGGTTCTGGCGATCATACCCGCAGCCAATACCGAATCAACAACGACCTTCATCGGCTTGATATGCGTCGGTTTGTTTGCAATCCAATTCAAATCATCGAACCTATTTACACTCCCGGCTGATATGTTTGCCGCTAAGGAGGTGGCGACAATATGGGGTATTTTTGGTGCTGCTGGTAGTCTAGGCGGGGCCTTGTTCCAGTCACAGGTCGGGGTCCTTATTGATACCTTTTCTTACCAACCCGTCTTCCTGGCTGTCGGCAGTATGCATATCGTTTCAGCACTGGCGGTGATGATCTTTATCCCTCGTATTTGCAAACTGGAGCCCCGCATCAGTCCACGGCGCTCCAAGAGCAGTCTCAAATGATAGACTGCAATTAACAGCCTGGAGCAACTAGCAATGCCGACATTATCCGGCCTGACTCTATTCGACAAAATCTGGAATGATCACACCATAGAACGTGACAAGGATGGCGCCTATCTCATCTATATTGACAGGATCTTTCTCCATGAGCGGACCGGGAGCCTGGCATTAAGCAGCCTCGAATCCAGTGGCCGCACAACCCGAAATCCAGCACATGTATTCTGTACCATGGATCACATAGTCGATACCCATCCCGGCCGTAGCGATAACACCACAACGCCTGGCGGCAAGGAATTTATACAGGTAACCCGGCAACGAGCAAAACAGGAAGGTATTACCCTGTTTGACCTCGGCGATCCGATGCAAGGTATCTCGCACGTGGTCGCCGCTGAACAGGGTATTGGATTACCGGGATTCACCATGATCTGCCCCGACAGCCATACCTGTACTCTGGGTGCCATCGGCGCTCTGGCAACAGGCGTCGGGTCCAGTGAATGTGAACACGCCCTCGCAACGGAGACCCTGCGCTTTTTTAAACCTGAACAGATGCGAATTCAGTTTA
The DNA here is from genome assembly GCA_964524295.1 of uncultured Pseudomonadales bacterium. GTDB lineage: Bacteria > Pseudomonadota > Gammaproteobacteria > Pseudomonadales > Azotimanducaceae > UBA9926. Next base: position 1,025 of record CAZGCW010000376.1, on the reverse strand, counting down.
CCGGGAAACTCGGTCCCGGGGTGACAGCTAAAGACCTCGCACTGCATCTGATATCCACTTTTTCTGCCACTGGTGGGTCTGGATGCGCCGTAGAATTCGCAGGCCCGGTTATATCGGCACTTGATGTGGAAGCCAGGCAAACACTGTGTAACCTTGCTGTGGAATTTTCAGCATTCACCGGCATTATTGCTCCTGACGACAAAGTCATTACCTATCTTGCGGAAAAACCTTTTTCGCCCCAAGGCAAGGCCTTTCAAGCTGCTACAAAATACTGGTCAACCCTTCATACTGATGCTGACGCAACATTCGATTACGAAATTGAAGTTGACTGCTCAGACATTGCCCCGACGGTCACCTGGGGAACCAGTCCACAACACGCGGTTTCAATTCAAGGCGTTGTACCCCATCCCGACCATACAGAGGAATCAAACGAAGACAACGCCATCAGCCGGGCACTTGATTATATGAACCTGTCACCAGGAATGCCCATTAGCGGGCTACCGATACAAGCAGCCTTTATCGGTTCTTGTACCAATAGTCGGCTCAGTGATCTGCGCATCGCGGCAAAAATACTAGAAGGACGGTCAATTGCACCCGGCGTACGCGCAATCTGTGTGCCAGGTTCAACCCAAGTTAAGGCTCATGCGGAAAAAGAAGGTCTTGACCAGATCTTCAAGCAGGCCGGGTTCGAATGGCGCGAATCCGGCTGCTCGCTTTGTTTCTACGCCGGTGGTGAGGGTTTTGCTGCAGGCGATAGAGTCATTACCAGCACTAACCGTAATTTTGAAGGCCGCCAGGGACCGGGTACACGCTCTCACCTTGCCAGCCCAGCCACGGTCGCTGCATCAGCTGTCAAAGGCTGCATCACCGATTTCAGAACATTAGTGGACTAACTATGCAGAAATTCCTGACTCACCTAGGTATTGCCGCACCTTTACTGCGTGTCAACATCGATACGGATGCCATCATTCCCTCCCGGGAGATGAAACGCGTTTCACGTGAGGGCCTTGGAGATAGTTTATTCG
>CAZGCW010000375.1:0-2564 GCA_964524295.1 uncultured Pseudomonadales bacterium | reverse complement strand
CGGCTGATCATATCTTTCCGAATCAGCTCCATGCCCATTTTGTTCGCAGCACCCACGCGGCGGCAAAAATAAAACGGGTCGATTTGAGCGGTGCACAAAGAGTATCAGGCGTTGTATTGGCGATGGATGGTGTTCAAGCGGCCGAGCATCTTAATCCCATTCCACACTTTGTAGATCCCATCGTTTTTGGTGGTAAAACCACAAACCTTCGCTGTCTCGCCCTGGACCAGGTCAGCTACTTCGGGGAGCCGGTCGCGGTGGTGGTTGCCAAAGACAAGAAAACGGCCCTGTATGCAGCTTCAAGAGTCAATGTTGAGTACGAACCAACCCAGGCGGTGCTTGAAGCCTCAGACGCAATTGACAGTGATGCTCCACGAGTCGTGCCTGAATGGGCTGATAATATGCTCATGCAAGTGCCATTTGGTGGTGGAGATTGCGCCGCAGCCTTTGAGGCTGCGGATCACATTGTTAAAACAAAATTAAAAGTTCACCGACAGTCTGTTCAACCTATAGAGACCCGTAGTTACAATGCCGTATGGGATCATCGTGAGAGTGCCATTACACTCTATGCCACAGCGCAAAACCCTCACCCACTGCGATATGTATTAACCAATGCACTACGCATGCCTGAAAATAAAATGCGCATTGTTACTTCAGCAAGTGGGGGTGCGTTTGGTCTGAAGATGCATGGTCATCCTGAGGAAGCGCTTATATGTCTCCTAGCTAAATTGACAAAGCAAGCCGTTAAATGGATTGAAAATCGCGAGGAGTGTCTCCTCACCGGAGGGCGCGAGCAAGAACATGAGGTGGATTTTGCCATCAATGCAGATGGTCGAATACTTGGAATAAGAGATCATTTTCTCGCAAACGTGGGTGCACCAGGAGGCACACCTGGCTGGGGCATGGCTTTTCTGACAGGCTTGTCGATGCCGGGACCCTACGATGTTGCCGATTTAGATGTATTGGCTAATATTGTAGTCACTAATAAGGCTCCGTGGAGTTCTTGCCGGGGTTACGGTAAGGAAGTAACTGCCCTGGCCCTTGAACTGGGTATTGATAAGGTTGCTCGCGAACTGGATATGGATCCGGTTGAGCTTCGCTATAAAAACTTCATTAAATCAGATGCATTCCCAAAAAAGAGTGCAACAGGTCTGATTTACGACTCCGGCGATTATCAAGGGGTCATGGAGAAAACACTGGAGCTCATTGACTATGATGGCTTTCGAGGTGAGCAGGAAGCGCTGCGACAATCAGGTCGCTATATGGGTGTGGGCGTCGCTTATGAGCTAACGCCTGAAGGTGGGGCGCTACCGGGTACCTTAGTCGCCGGATACGATACCTCAACGGTAAAAGTGGACCCCAGTGGCTTTGTTACGGTACTTACCGGGGTGACTGATCCAGGTGGCGGCAACAGGACTGGTATCGGCCAGATTGTAGCTGATGAACTCGGCGTAGAGTTTGAAAAGATACGGGTAGTACAGGGTGATACGCAATCCTGTCCGTATGGTTTTGGCAACTATAGTGGCCGCAGCACCATTGTTGGAGGAGGGTCCGCAGCCTTGGCGGCTCAGGATATCAAGGCGCAGATCATGACCCTTGCTGCCGCAATGATGGAAGTTTCTGAAGAGACTATTGAGATAGCCGGCGGCATCATAACAACCTCTGCTGATGCGGCGGCACAGTTGACCTTTGTTGAAGTCTGCTATGCGGCCTATACCAGAAATTATGATATCGCTGCTTGTATTGAGCCACCTCTGGAATCAACACGCACCTTCAAACCGGGCCTGATTAGTCATACACCGGACGAGGAAGGCAAAATCAACCCCTATCCAAGTTATTCAAATGCGGCCTATGCTGTGGTGTGCGAAGTTGATATTGAAACGGGCAGGGTCTCTTTGAAGAAGTTTGCCGTAGTGCATGACTGCGGTAAAACAATTAATCCGATTTTAGTAGAAGGCCAAGCCTGTGGCGCTGTGGCTTTTGGTATTGGTGGCATGCTTGGTGAAGAAGTGGTTATCGACCCGAGTGGCCGGCAGCTAACCACTGATTTTGTCGATTACACTATGCCACGTGCCGCTGATGTTCCTCCGATTGCATTGGGTCATCATGATACGCCCAATCCGATAACATTTATGGGCCTTAAGGGTGCTGGAGAGGCGGGTGTCGGTGGTTCTGCAGCCGCCGTGGTTAATGCCGTAAACGATGCATTGAAATGTCTGAATGTGGAAGTTCTGGAATTACCGGTCAGTGCCCCCGTGGTATGGAAGGCCATACAAGCAGCGTCATTAGGCTCAGCGGAGACAGAATCATGAATCTAAGAATGCGATATGCGCGACCTAGAAAATTAGACCAGGCGACCGAATTGCTTGCTGCCCTCGGTACCGGGGCTATGGTAATTGCTGGAGGCCAGGAGTTGCTGCCCCATCTTAATTATGGGCGGATCAGTCCATCCGTATTTATGGATATCAGTAGCCTGGCGGAGCTCGAAGGCGTTGAGGAAACGGCGGAGGGAATCTCCATTGGCGCATTGACAGTACATCGACAGATTCAGATAAATCCAGTTA
>CAZGCW010000374.1:0-2571 GCA_964524295.1 uncultured Pseudomonadales bacterium | reverse complement strand
CTAACCATATTACGTCGCCCAAAATCCGGTAATTCCATCAAATTGGCTCTGTCGGTGTGAACGACCCCATTGACCGTGCCGAGCATTCCTAAATTATCCCCGGGAACTTGTTCGAAGCTGCACAATTCGTCTTCAGTCGCCAGACCTGCCTGACGGTAACGGTCCCAACGACATTCAGAGGCCCCCTTGTGTTGCATAAGCTCGACCACAGGTTCAAAGAACAAGCGGTCCTTGAGTTCCTGTGCCGACTCAGGGTCTCGAAACATCAAACCACCTGATAGGTTGGGGTTATGGGGTATAGCCAATACATCACAACCCTCATCTGCTTCAGTGCATTGCCGGCGCAGGCCTCGCCAGAGCTCAGGAAAATTGTAGCGTCCGGTCTCATAGGTGGTAATGGGTTTTTCGATGACCTTGTCATTTCTGAAAATGACATTACGATGCATATTCTGACGTTCAGGACTATCCGTGTACTCATAGCCTACAAACGTAGTGAATCGACATTCAGCACTTCGATCATAGTGCTGTTCAGCGGCGTCCTGGATTTTCTTCCAGACACTGCTTCCGGCTGCGGTGCAATCCGACAGCGTACACGCAAACGATTCAGATTTTTCTGCTTCTTTCTGGCCGGAAAGTCCTGTCCACCAGTCTACCGCCAACAGTTGCACCCACTGTTGGGTTGATCGGGTCATGATGCAGTGTGGCCACCAGTAACCTGCTTCTGTGGCATCATTAGTACAAACCCCGATCTGGCCCAGAAATTCACCGTGATCAGTCACCGCTGCAAAATCCAGGGGTCGGCTGATCTGTGCCCTAATAGAGGAAATGCCATCGGCTGCCGGTATTTCCAGGGGAGCCCCCTTGGCATACCGGTAAGCATCCGATGGATCCTGCCGAAGGCTGGAAACATAAGCATCAAATGAAAAACGGGTGTGGATATGCAAATCACCAAACAGTGGTTTCCTGTTTAACTGGTAATCTGCACAGGGATCGCGCTGCTCGGTACGCTCAAAGGCCTGCACATTCTGGAGCATAAAAACCACCGCGATCAGTAGTGCCCCATATTTCATTCGAAATTCACCATTGGCACATGCGCCGCGGTGAACCCACCATCAACTGGAAGGGTTGCCCCGGTGATATAACTGGCATCATCCGATAATAGAAAACAGATAGCAGCAGCGACCTCCTCGGCTTCACCTGATCTTTTCAGCAGATGCATGGCGACGAACTGATCCCGGAACGGTCCCGCGTTCTTAAGCATGTCGGTCATTGGCGTTTCAATATAGCCCGGGCCAACCGCATTGACCCTGATTCCTGAAGCACCGAGATCGGCGGCAGCACATCGAGTTAATTGCCAGATCGCTGATTTCGAAACATTGTAGGCAATATTGCCGGGTCCACCGGTTAAACCATAAGCGCTAGACACATTAACGATGGCACCTTTGGTGTGGTTGTCCAGCATCAACTGCGAGGCATGCTTGCACACCAGCATGGTACCGGTAAGGTTAACCGACATCACCTGTTGCCATTTGTCTTCATCAATCTGTTGAAGACTCCCCTGCCCCACAATACCCGCGGCATTAACGACGCCATCCAAATGGGCTAAATCAGCTATGACAGCACGAACCGCCTCCCCATCGGAAACATCCAGGGTCCGGTTTTGATGCGGCAAACCAAGCCCGGTGCTCTCGGCAGGGTCGTCTTTATCGGTTGCAATCACGATGGCACCCGCCTGCACACACTGCCTAACCACGGCAGCACCGATTCCAGAGGCTGCTCCGGTAACCAGAATGGTCTTGTCCGTTAGTTTATTCATGTTCTATCTCCCTTATCCTTCCCGCTAGATTAATGTTGTGCCTTGTTTCTTTTATCTTGTGTCTTGTGTCTTTTGCATTAACCGGCGCATTAACCGGTGCGTTAAGTTGGGTCGCTCAATCAGACTTGCGGCCTTATTAATGGCTTTAAACCTTCTACCCACCCGAGTTCAACTAACCTGATTGAATGCGTTGACGCCTTGATCCAAGTAGTTAGCCTCGGGGTTCTTTCGGTAATCCCAGGGCTCTTTCAGCAATTAAGTTGCGCTGTATCTGGTTGGTGCCAGCATAAATCGTGTCAGCCCGCGAGAACAGGAATAATCGAGTCAAGTCACTGAGTTCATAATCGCCGCCGGTTATCTCGCCGCCCTGGCCCATCACATCCATAGCCAGCTCGCCTAATTGTCGATGCCAACTCGCCCAGAATATTTTGTAGGTGAACTGAGGGCCCGATAGTGAGCCTGCGTCGGTATGCGACAACATTCGCAGTGCACTCGCCCGCATGGTTTGCAGTCCACGCCAGGCTTTGGCAATTCTCTGCCTGATCATGGGGTCTTCTGACTGGCCATTGGCATTCGCCAGGGCAATAATTTCTGCTAATTCGTTTCTAAAATGCATTTGCTGGGCAAGGGTAGAAACCCCTCTTTCAAAAGACAGAGTTCCCATTGCGACCTGCCAGCCTTGACCGGGTTGACCCACAATGTTCTCCTCGGCCGTCACTGCCTGGTCAAAGAAAACCTCATTGAAGTCTGACTCT
>CAZGCW010000373.1:0-2611 GCA_964524295.1 uncultured Pseudomonadales bacterium | reverse complement strand
GAAGGCGCTCCGTTAACCGCTAATGCACTGACCGAAGCATCCACTAAAACAGATCCAACTGAAATCCAGATTCATATCCAGAACCAAGAGACACAACTGGATATAGATGGTGATGGCGAAAATGATCCACTATCAGATGGCCTGTTACTGATACGCTACTTGTTTGGATTCCGGGACAGTTCACTGACCGATGGTGCTGTATCGGCAAACGCCACCCGTCATACCGCGCAACAGATCGAAGCTTATATAGCAGCCAGGATGCCCGCTACCTGACATTGATGCTACAAAGATACAGACAATAAATGCATGCGATAAGCGCAAAGACCGGTTTAAGTGCTAGCAGCGTCACAAAAAAAGCGTGAACCTGTTGGTTCTGTACTCAAACGAATTCACCGACATTAACCTTGCAGGGAAAAATCAGGAGCCAATCTAATACCTCTAATACCAATGTTGAGTCTACTGTATTGCTTCAACCCGCGCTTAACGTTCCAGAGCACCGCCGTTGACTGCAATGGTACGAGAAGACGCACTGTTTTCCCCTACGAAGGTCAGTAACACCCGTGAAAGGCACGAAATCCCTCGACTTCCCGCCTGCAAATTTAATATATATTGACGTTATTTTTATACAAAATTAATGTTAATAACTTAATATAAATACGATCTTTTTTTGTAATAGAGTCTCTACCGCGCAGACTAATGAGTTATGAGACCGAGATACTGAGTGCTGTAGTTTAGACGCCTCACAAAATACAAGTCTATCTCAGGCAATCAATATTGAATTCATTAAACGAGCCTTATTCTATTAAAAATGTTGCTGCATTGGGCGCAGGCTTGGGACTGTTTGTACCCTTATTGACTGTTCTGGCTAAGCAGATTGGTCTAGGAGAGATCCCCGCTTTCGACACTGGAACTGTTTCACTGATAGATCAGCCATTACCGTTGCTTTATCTATGTATTACAGCACCCGTTTTGTTCAGTGCTGCTGCGGCCGTATTCGCTGCTCATTCCAATCAAAAGCTATTAAAACAAGTCCAGGCACAGATTGATGCCGACCCGATTCATGGCACGACTGAGGAAAAGAAATCCCCGATTGCTCCGGAACATTTCACAGCTGCACTCTCCCAGTTCATTGACACCGCCAATGTGCCGATCTTTGGAATTGATATCAATGGCCAGGTCAATGAATGGAATCAGCAAGCTACCGCCATTACCGGTTACACCAAGAGCGACGTCTTGGGTCGAGATCTGGTTTACGAATACATCAGCGACGATTATAAAGAATCTGTAGGCGAGGTCCTGCAAAGAGCCCTGCAGGGCTCAGACACTGCCAGCTATGAGTTCCCCCTGACCACCAAGGATCAACACGATGTCCACATCCTGCTCAATGCGAACACCCTGCGGGATACCGACAATAACATTATCGGGGTTATCGGCGTTGGACAGGACATCACCGACCTACGCGAGAAAAACAGAGCCCTAATCCAAGCTCAGAAGATGGAGGCAGTAGGTGAGCTGACTGGAGGAATTGCGCATGATTTCAACAATCTTCTGACAGTCATTATTGGCAACCTGGTTTTCCTTCGCAACGACCTAACTCCGCTCAGCTCGGACGCCGCGGAATCATTAAATGATGCCCTTACAGCCGCTCAAGACGGCGCAGAGTTAACAAACAACTTACTTGGATTCTCCCGAATCAGTACGTTAGAACCTGTCACTACCAATGTCACCGAAGCAATTAAGAAGACCGTGGGTTTTCTCTCTCGAACATTGGGTGAGAACATCAGGTTCATTACTGACTTTTCGGAACTCGATTTAGCAGTCAATATTGACTCGGTCCAGTTCGACAATACGCTACTTAATTTGGCCCTCAATGCCAGGGACGCGATGCAGGGTAGTGGTAAAATCATAATTTCCACTCGACTGTACAAGCAAGGACTTGAGGACGAACTCGAGACTAAGCTGGAACCAGGCTCCTACGTTCGGATCACTGTTACAGATACTGGCCAAGGTATACCCGCTGACTGCATAGCGCATGTATTTGAGCCCTTCTTCAGCACCAAGGATCCCGGTGCTGGAACCGGATTAGGCCTAAGCATGGTCTTTGGTTCCACAAAACAATCGGGCGGCTCCTGCAGAGTGGATGAATCATCATCACACGGGACGGCTATTTCACTATTCTATCCTGCCTCATTTACAGTTGATTCATTTGCTCAGGATACCAATGAGCGTCATCATAAGCAGCCCAAAGACCGCGGTGTCATACTCGTTGTAGAAGACGAATCCAGGGTTCGCAGGGTAACAACCAGAGATCTTCGACAACTCGGCTACGAAGTGATTGAAGCTGAAAATTCCAAGGCGGCACAACACCTACTTGAGACTGAAGACACAATCGACCTCCTCCTGTCGGATGTGCTCATGCCAGGTGAAATGAATGGATATCAACTGGCCGAATGGACCCGCGAATTTTTCCCAGAGGTAAAAATCATTCTGCTCTCAGGATATACCAGCAAAAAAGAAACAAAAGAACAGACAGCGAGATTTCCCCTGATAAGAAAACCTTATGTCTATGAGCTCTTAGCTGAGGAATTAGAGACTGTTCTAGCTGGCACCC
>CAZGCW010000372.1:0-2621 GCA_964524295.1 uncultured Pseudomonadales bacterium | reverse complement strand
CATGCTTCTGATGACGATTAGTTTGTTCCTAGGCCTTCGTAGCGAACACCTGCAGACCCCCTCTACAGAGAATAAAGAAGTGTAGATTCGGATGGTTAAGGCTCTATATTGTTGGCCATTACAGACTATTTAGGCCTCATTTGGGTGCAAAAAGATCAAATCTATTCTATGCTAGGCATGAGTTTAAAGAATTAAATAATAAAGGCATTTCATATGTACAAACGTAAAAAGCTCAGCGTAGCTATTATGGCGGCGCTTGCCGCGACTTCTGCGAGCCAGGCAACGGCCGAAATCGAAGAAATTGTTGTCACAGCAACCAAGCGTGCAGTTCCTCTGCAGGATGCACCTGTCAGTATTCAAGCAATTGGATCACGTGATCTAGAAAATCAGAATATTCAGGAATTCGCTGACTACGTTAAGTATTTACCCAATGTTAATGCCGGTGGTCGAGGACCTGGCCAGAATGAGATTTACATTCGTGGTGCCGCAGTTGATGCAATTAACATCACCGTTGCGGAGTCGCAAGGTTCAGCCCCTAACGTTGCCCTGTATCTTGATGAGCAACCCGTTACTGCAGGTGGCCGGAACCTGGATGTCTATATCAGTGATATGGAAAGAATTGAGGTGCTCCCAGGGCCGCAAGGTACTCTCTATGGAGCAAGTTCCATGGCCGGCACAGTCCGGTTGATTACTAACAAGCCGGTTATTGATGAGTTCTCTGCCAGTTTTAATGGAAGCTGGTCGCAGACATCAGGCGGTGAAGACAGCAATTCAGCTGAATTAATGCTCAATTTCCCTGTTATTGATGGCAAGTTGGCAGCGCGAATTGCCTTATACAATGATAGGCAGGGTGGCTACATTGATAATGTTGAAGGCACCTTTCAAGCGGATAATTCAATTAATCCTACTTTCCCTGGAGACAGCAAGTTTTATGCTGAAGGCACTGTTTTTGCCAATGGTGATGTTGTTGGACCTGGCGGAGTAACGGTTCCGGTTATCAAAACAGTGGCGTCCAATGCAGCGCTTGTCGAAGATGATTTCAATGACGCGACCTATGCTGGTGTCCGGTTAGGTGCAAAGTATTTGATCAATGATAATTGGAGTCTGCTTGTTCAGCACACCGCTCAGTCCCTGGATACCGAAGGGGTATTTGATTATGACCCACTGCTTGAAGATCTGCAGGTGAGTCGATTTACTGATGATTATTTGAATGACGATTTCCAGCAGACTGCATGGACGATTGAAGGATCTGTAGGAGATCTGTCTGTCGTTTACACTGGGGCCTTTCTGGACCGGGAAGTGACTGCCAATATTGACTACACCGGATATACCAATATTGGTGCTTTCATATCGGGTTACCAGTGTGAGTACCTGGTTGGCAGCTACTATAATGGGGTGGGTAGTGCAGCGAGCACAACCTATTCGTTTGACCCAACGATCAGTGGCAATACCGGGGTAATCGAGTGCGGAACACCGGTTAATGCCGCTCATATTGAAAACGAAAACACCCGCTGGACGCATGAAATTAGATTGACCACTAACTTTAGTGGCCCCATTAATGTTCAAGCCGGTGCTTTTTACGAAGATTCTGAAATACTGCACGTGGGTGATTTTAATTATCAAGCGCCGATGGATGCTGGTTTTGCGCCGATTGATATCAATAGTAGTTCAACATTTGATAATTCTGCAGCCAACGCTCGAGGAAAGACAACAGCATCAACCCAGTTCCGCAACGACAACACGCGAACGGAAGAGCAAACGGCGATCTTTGGAGAAATCACCCTGGATGTATCGGATGCGCTATCTCTGGCCGTGGGAGCTCGATATTATGACCTCGATTATGGCTTTACCGGGTCCGGTTCCTGGCGATATGGTAACCGTCCCTTGTTCATAGATGATGCAGACCCGACTAATGATATTAGACCTACCGTGACCGGAGGTCGGGATTATGAGGCTAACTTTGCCGAACTGCAGCCATTGAATGTGAGTGATACGATTGTTCGATTCACGGCTTCTTGGCAGCCTAGTGACGGTGATACGCTGATTTATGCAACCTGGTCTGAGGGTTATAGACCACCTGGGTTTAACCGGGCAGCAGCGAAAGCCGGTGTCTATAACGCATCCGCAAACAATGTACGCGATGATGGTACCGTTTGCGGAAACGAAGTGGCCGTTAATAGCAACCCGGCTACAGGGTTCCCCGGTTATTGCCTACCTTATGTATTCGAATCAGATTCTCTTGAGAACATGGAGCTTGGCTGGAAAACAACGCTGGCAGATGGCAACCTTCGATTCAACGGTTCTATCTACCAGATTGACTGGAAAGACATCCAGGTATCTCAGTTTGACTCCCAGAATATTTCGATCCTGACTATTGTTGATAACGGCGGCGACGCTGAAATAATGGGTGTAGAGGGCGATATAATTTGGTTGGCATCAGACAATTTAACCTTGTATGCAGCGGCCTCTTTCAATGATACCGAGCTTGTTCGTGTTGATCCGGCGTTTGATATCGTGGTTGCAGATGCAGGATCCGCTCTGCCATTGACGCCAGAGGTGCAATTTAGTGTCCGGGCTCGTTATGAATGGGAGGCCAGCAATAACCTCGGTGCATTCTGGCA
>CAZGCW010000371.1:0-2624 GCA_964524295.1 uncultured Pseudomonadales bacterium | reverse complement strand
CCTCAGCGTAAATGCTGAATTGAGTCCACGGTTCTTTTTACCGATAACAACGCCTTCGAAGGCTTGTAGCCTCTCACGAGTTCCTTCCCGAACCTTGACTTGGACAACCAGAGTATCGCCGGGCGCATATTCTGGAACATCTGCTTTAAGCTGAGACTGCTCAATCTGTTCTATTACCTTGTTGTTCTTACTCATATTGAATTCCTCAATCAATCCAAACTTAAATCCTTTAAAAACTCATCCAGGAGTTTTTTTTCTTCTGCGTCCAAACCCCTCTTCTCGAGCAAATCAGGCCGCCTCAAAAAAGTCTGGCCTAGCGACTGCTGTTGACGCCAGCTTCTAATTTTGCCGTGATCTCCACTTAACAACACATCAGGAACACGCCTGCCAGACACACTCTCTGGCCTTGTATACTGAGGGTATTCAAGCAACCCATCTGTAAAGGATTCCTCCTTAGCAGACTCGGCATCTCCGAGCACCCCTGGTAGCAGTCTGACAATCGCATCCATTGCGACCATCGCCGGAATCTCGCCACCACTTAAAACATAATCACCGATGGAATATTCCTCGTCCACCACCAGATCAATCAAGCGCTGATCAAGCCCTTCATAACGACCTGCTATAAAAATAACAGCCGGTTCTGCTGCCATCCTACGCACATCAGACTGAACCAATGTTCGGCCCTGGGCTGAAAAATAAATCACCTTGGCTGGAGACTGACACTGCTGCCTAGCCGATTCTACTGCTTTTAAAACGGGTTCCACTTTAAGCAGCATGCCCGGTCCACCACCATAAGGCTTATCATCTACCGTACTATGTCGATCAGTGGAAAAATCCCTTGGATTAACGAGATTCAAGGTGGCGATACCGTCTTTAAACGCCCTGCCTGTTATCCCATAATCCGTTAAAGCAGCAAACATCTCGGGTAAGATGGTAACCGCTGCAAATTCCATCAGTAATCCCTTGGCCAATTCACCCGAATTAAACCTGCCTTAAGATCTATCTCGGTCACTACCTCACTCTGAACAAACGGTATTAATCTTTCCTGTTGATCTACACTGGCGTCATCTGGCGCGACGACTAACACATCGTTTGCTCCCGTTTCCAGCATCGAGTCCATAATGCCCAACCGTTCATTGAGATTATTGACGACCACCAGACCCTGCAATTCAAACCAGTAGTACTCGCCCTCATCTAGGGTAGAGAACGCCTGCCGGTCAACCCATATGTCCATTCCCACCAGTGACTCAGCCTGGGTTCTTGTATCAAAACCCGCTAATCTGACCTGTATTTTCTTTCCCTGGCAGTTAACCTGTGCAATTTCTGCACGCTGCTGGTTGTCACCCCGTGTCATTAACCAGGGTTTATATTCGACGATACCAGCTGCAGGATCAGTGTAAGAAAAGACTTTAATCCAGCCCTTTATTCCAAGAACACCGGTAACTGTACCGACCTGAACCAGGTCCATTTCCTGGTTAGTCCCCGGATCTGTCATAACCCTATTCTAGGCAGCAGCCTCTTCGGTATCAGCATCAACTGCCTGAACGCCCTTTTTATAGGTCTTGATCAGCGATTTCACCCTGGATGAGGCTTGTGCACCCTGCTTCTGCCAGTATTCTACCCGATCCATATCGAGGCGTAATTGTTCTTCAGCACCTCTGGCAAGTGGATTAAAAAAGCCGACTCTCTCGATGAATTTACCATTCCTGCTTTCTCTGCGATCAGCAATGGATATGTAATAGAAGGGTCGCTTCTTGCTACCTCCTCGTGCCAGTCGAATCACAACCATTTACTGTCCATCCTCTATTTTCAGGTTATACGATGAAACCGAATGTGGTTTACCCGTAAAAAGGCGCCAATTGTACGGTAATACATTGACAAATTAAACAGTTTTCCTTGAGAGACAGCACAAAAGGTTCTAGACGTTCTATTGCTTATGTTTACCCCCCATCTATTAAAACGAGGGGCCACCTGGTTTCATAAGACCTTGCATGCCTCGCATCATGTTCGTCATGCCCCCTTTTCGACCGAGCTTTTTCATCATTTTCTGCATTTGTTTATGTTGTTTTAACAGACGATTCACGTCCTGGATCTGCGTACCCGATCCTCTGGCTATTCTTTTCTTTCGGGATCCTGCAATCACATCAGGGAATCGTCTTTCTTTGGGTGTCATAGAACAAATGATTGCTTTCTGCTGCCCAAAATTCTGTTGACTGACCCGGTCCCTTGCCGCCTGCCCCATCTGCCCGGCCCCAGGTAATTTATCCAACATTCCGGTGAGACCGCCCATATTATCCATCTGCTGTATCTGATCCCTGAAATCATTCAAATCAAAATTTTTTCCTTTCTTGATCTTTTTGGCTAATTTCTCGGCTTTCTTCTTATCAATTTTCTGTTCAGCCTCTTCAATTAGAGACAGCACATCTCCCATACCCAAAATTCTTGAAGCAATACGGTCAGGATGAAATACATCAAAGGTATCCAGATCCTCGCCCGAGGATATAAATTTGATCGGTTTTTCCGTAATGAATCGAACCGACAGTGCCGCTCCACCTCGCGCATCACCGTCGGTTTTTGTCAGTACCACACCACTCAGTGGTAACTTTTCGCTGAACGCTTTTGCT
>CAZGCW010000370.1:0-2631 GCA_964524295.1 uncultured Pseudomonadales bacterium | reverse complement strand
AAAACCACCAGATCAGCCTGTTTTCCGACCTCGATACTACCCTTTTTACCTTCCTCGAAATACTGGTACGCCGCGTTGATGGTGATCGCCTTTAATGCTTCATAGACTGATATTCTCTGAGCAGCGCCAAGGATTTGACCGCTACGAGTCAACCGATTAGCAGTTGCCCACACCAATCGCAGCATATCAGGTGGGACTACCGGGGCATCATTATGAACCGTAAACAAGACCTCTTTGCGAAGACTACTCGCCGTTGGGCTAATCCTACTGGCCCGGTTCAGTCCCAACACAGAATCCCGATGCCAGTCTCCCCAGTAAAAGGTATGCGCAGAAAAATAGGAGGGAATCACCTTCATCTTCGCAAACCGGTCCAATTGATCTTCACGGACCGTCTGCGCGTGAATCATTACCGTTCGATGATCAGGCAGGTGGTCTGCACTCAAACTGCGCTCTAATGCATTAAGGAAAAGATCAGCAGCAGCATCACCATTGGCATGCGCGAGTATCGGCGTTTCAGCAGCAATAAAGTGTGCAAAAAGTGCATCCACGGCTTTTTCCGGCATCACCGGGTAGCCCCTGTAGTCCGCCGCTTTATCCTGCGGAGGGACCTCATAGGGCTCAGTAAGATACGCTGTTTTACCCTGCGGTGACCCGTCCAGGATCATTTTAATACCACCCACCCTGAATCCATTAATATAGTTTCTGCTATGAATTACCTTCAAGCCCGGTTCAAGCAGATCTTTTTCCTGTACTCGTCGGAAAGCAACCACATCGATAGGAAAGGGTTATGCCGGGCTGGCAGCTTCAAACAGGCCAATGGACGCGGCCGAGGTGCCGCCATCCTGGGCCGTCGTGATGCCATAACCGGCATAGGCTTGAAGACCTTTATGTAAATCATCCAAGGGATTCTCACTGGGCACCTGAAAACGATGTACTGCATAAGTCGCTGATTCTTCAAGTACCCCATTCGGCTTCTGGCTATTTGGGAATCGCCTGATCACCCCTCCGGGCGGATTTACTGACCCCTCATTGATACCTGCCAGGGCCAATGCACGGGAATTAACTGCCGCCAGATGACCGGACACATGCATTAACAAAATAGGATGCGTCCTGGAAACCGGGTCAAGGTCCTCTATAGTGGGGTGGCGACCCTCTTCCAGTAAAGAGTCGTCATACCCCATCCCGACTATCCATTCATCATCAGCGAGTTCTCTGGCCTGGATATGAGACTTGAGTATCTGCCGCAGGCTCGCCATAGTTTCGGCTGGGCCGACCGGCGGTGACGCCACGTTAGCCATACCAGCGACGCTGGCGTAAAAAGATAGATGCCCATGAGCATCTATAAAACCTGGCAGCAATGCTTTTTCACCCAACGCTATCGTCGATTCAGCCTTGCCCTGCCAGTCCCTGGCATCACCGACGAATACAATCTTGTCGCCTTTAACAGCAACCAGGTTAACCACAGAATCGGTGTCGCTCAGAGTGACGACGTGCTCACCATGGAAGACAACATCTGCATCCAGGGTTGACCTATTAACCGGGTTGAAACCATCCTCACTACCGGTACAAGCTAAGGCAGAGTGACTTGAAACACCGACTAACAGGCTGACCAAACACACGATAGGATAGTTCATAAACGCTCTCATTATCATTGCCATCACGATCATGCCATGCTGGAACAAT
This sequence comes from uncultured Pseudomonadales bacterium, assembly GCA_964524295.1. GTDB lineage: Bacteria > Pseudomonadota > Gammaproteobacteria > Pseudomonadales > Azotimanducaceae > UBA9926. Next base: position 948 of record CAZGCW010000370.1, on the reverse strand, counting down.
TACGCCAAACCGTATAGATCCACATCAGTTCAATCCAGAGAAAAATCCAGTTGCCGGAATAGCGGCACACTTGCAACAATCACCCGCCGCGTCCCGCTAATCAGGGGATTTGATCGTACTGCCTGGCAAAATATTTTAGGCAACCTGGTGTTAAACTAATTCAACACCTGACACAACCACTCAAGACGGTTCACCCAACCTGACCAACAAAATGCGGTTGGTGCTGGTCTGGTGAATCAACAGATCACCCTCCCGGGTGGGTCGCATATGCCTGACGATACCCGCATGGATATTCCCCGATGGAATCGCCCAACTCTGAAAAGTCTCTGTCTCCGGGTCAAACCGTACCAGCGGGTCTGGCCTGACACCGGATTCGTTATACCAGACAATATCGTCCACTACAGCCAGTGCATAAGGATGCGATTTCGGCCCACTGGGTGAAGGCCATTCCTTGACTTCACCATTTTCCGGGTTGAATCGCCCTAACCGACCCTGGGACGAATTGACGTACCAAATCAAGCCATTGCTGGCAATATCCAGACGCCGAACCGTGGTCTCAGGAATGGGCAGTTTATATTCTGTCAGACGCATGGTTTCGGGGTCGACCTTAATCAGGCAATTGCTACCATTGCAGGCAACCCATAGCGCACCCTTGTCGTCAACCTTGATCCCATAAGGCCTGGACCTCGGCGTCGGCGCAGTGACCAATTTTATGTCACCGGTATCAGGATCAAGACGCCCAATCATATTGCTTTGCTGTAACGTAAACCACAAACTGCCCTGAGCATCAAAAACAGCTGTATGGGGGTCTCTGGCGGCTGGATCGGGCATATTGTAAACAACAATCTCACCTGTCGATGGATCCAGTTTACCTATGGAACCATTCTTGTTGCCGGTATACCAGGGGATGCCATCATCATCCAGCGTAACACTGTGGGGCATGGCATT
>CAZGCW010000369.1:0-2658 GCA_964524295.1 uncultured Pseudomonadales bacterium | reverse complement strand
CAGCACTAACCGCATTAAACAGCTTCTTAATCTGCTCAAATTGAATTTTTTCTGGCTGGATATGATAGGCAAACGATTGCTTCCTCAGTCGATTTCCTGCTTGCAGGTAATTAAATGCTTTATCCAGGTTACCGAGGTCTTCATAGGCCTTGCCTAACGCGAAACTCAAATGCATAACCTCATGGTCTGGCAAGTCTGGAATATCAATTCTCTTTATCATCTGATCCAACTGCGGATCATCTTCGGTGTAATTCTTCAGTCGACTGAGATTATTATGGGCTTCGGCAAATTCTGGCTTTAACTCCAAGGCACGATCAAAAGAGGAAATCGCTTCCTCATAGCGACCGAACTCGCAAAGCGAATTACCTAGGTTATTGTGCACCTCTGCAAAGGTAGGTTGGAGCGCAATTGCCCTGGTATAGCAGTCAATGGATTCTTCATGATGACCAAGATCACTCAGTGCATTACCCAGGTTACTATGAGCCGCTGCTAAATCTGGCTTGATGTCGATAGCTTTGCGGATGTTCTCAACCGCTTTTGCATGAAGACCCATATCATTCAAAGTGGCCCCTAGTCCGTTGTAAGCTTCTGCATAAACTGGCCGCCGGGCTATGGCTTTTTCGAAGCTGGTAATGGCGTCTGCCGGTCTTCCCAGGAGGCGCAAAGTATGCCCAATACTGTTATAAGCCTGGACAAATTCCGGATCAATTCTTAAGGCTTTCGCAAAGTACTGAAGTGCTAGGGTAGGTTGATTAAGGTCAGCACAGACATTGCCTAGATTATTATAAGCCTCGACATAGTCTGGTTTTAGATCAATTGAGTTCTGATAATATCCCTGAGCTTTAGTAAGCTCACCCATGTTGTGAAGCAGGCTACCTAGATTATTATGGGCTTCTGCATAATCAGGCATTTTTCGCAATGCATTTTCAAAACAACTGAGGGCATCATTGTAATTCCCCAGTTCATTCAGCGTATTGCCCTTATTATTAAGAGCTTCCGGGTAGTCTGGTTTTAATCGCAGCGCATGATCATAATGAAGTAGTGCGTCATTGAATTGCTTTGATGCTGCATAGAGCACACCTAATATATTCTCCAACATCGATGAATCAGGATATCTGGCCACTAATTCATGGCCTGACACCAAAGCCTCTTTTAATTGGCCTTTTTTGTAGAAGGCAACTACCTTATCTAGCTCTGCTTTTGATGGCGTCTGATTCACTTTCGGTTCGAACATACTTTGAAGTTGTTTTATTAAGCAATTAATTCTTTTCGAATTAACGACGCTGCCCGTCTATCCCGGTTGAAATAACCGGGCCTAACTATACCATTAAACTCTCGTTTTAGCTTAAGAGACCTTGTTGATTACAGATTCTACCAACAACAATTTTCGCGCTCCCCTACCGCATTTATAATTCTTAATCTGTTTTTCGTCGGTTTCAGTCCGTATTCATCTCCAAGGAAGAAGCACCACTGCTTCCAGGCTTATAAGTTTAGTTGTCATCACTTAAAACTGGCGGTTTAGCCGACAAGATCAGGAGAATACTAATGACCATGGCACAGATGCTAAACCACCAAATGGGGACAAATGATCCGGTGGTATCGCGTATCCAGCCTGCAGCCGGGGCACCCAAAGTCGCGAATATCAGAGTGACTGGCATGGCTAATCCGCGCACCGAACCAATATTTTCTGTTCCGAAGTAAGCAGGCCAGATTGCATTCTGCATAATAATCACGCTGGCCGCACCGAGCCCGAATGACGCTGTAGCAATGAAAAGTTCAATTTTCGTATCGGTGTAGATAGTCAACAGCAGCATTACTATGGCAAAAGAATAACCGATTGCCGTAAGATAGCGAATCGGATAGCGGTCAATCAGCAGGCCAACCGGTATTGCCACCATTGCACTAATCACCGCTTCAGTCGAAAAGGCGACAGCAACCCATTCCGCAGCCAAGCCCTGATCGATAAAATGAGGCACCCTGAACATGGCCACGGTGCTGATCGTAAACATCAGAATTCCAAAACTGATTGAAATCTTCCAGAAAGCCGCCGTTCGCGCTGCCTGACCTCGAGTCCATTGATGGCTCGATTGCAACTGCTGGCTAGTACCAGCAAGTTCATCAATAGCCCCTAGCGAGTCAGGCTCTGAGGGCGCCGGTCGGAGAAGAAGAGAACCGAGAAACATGATGCAGGCACCGCCTATACCGAAAACCTGCCATGCTAACTGCCAACCAAATTCAGCGATGACATATTGTGTAAGGGGAGTGAAAAAGAAAATTCCCGCAGGCATGCCGATGAAGATAATTGACATGGCACGCCCACGATTTTTCTTAAACCACTTGGCAACAACCACGGAGCCGTATAAATCTCCTCCGGCACCTTGAAGGCCGATCAATCCAAGCAGTCCAACCAGCAACACCAAATGCCAATGGTTTTCAACAAAACTAAGTGAAAACACCACCACACCGGCAACCATGCTGACCAACAACAACATTGGCCTAGCTCCGAAGCGGTCAATGCCGCGCCCTATAAAAGGACTGGCAAAAGCAAAAGCAAGTTGTCGCGCTGACATTGCCAGACCAAAATAGAACAACGGAATACCTAGCTCTGCATGCATGACAGGAATGAAAAAACTGATGACAGGCCCAGCCAGCAGCACT
>CAZGCW010000368.1:0-2685 GCA_964524295.1 uncultured Pseudomonadales bacterium | reverse complement strand
AATAGCTTTTGTGCTGCCTTCAGGAACGTTAAATTCGATATAGGCAATGCCAAGTGCCAACCCATTGAAGTCCTCTGGTGAGTGGCAGCGGATATGGTTGCCCCAGGGACAAGTTACCATGACATGGTTTGAATGTGTTTTGAAATTGAATTGGGTTGCAGATAAACTTTTTTTGGCTCGAACCAGACGCTGCTGTAATTTTTCCAGGTCCGGCACAACAAGTCCGATAATGCCTCTTAATACTTGAGCGGGTCCAGTCGGAAGATGAAACTGTTGGTCGCCAGCATTTATCCAGAGATTGTGTGCCCCAAAGTCGATAATCGGATCGCGCGTCAATCCAAGCGCTCTGGAGTAAAAGGTGATGGCCGTATTCTGATCGGGAACCCTTAAGTTGATATGTTCCAGGGACATGATATTGCCGACATTAGCCGTAGTGCGATCGAAGCTCTGCATTTACTGTCTCCTAAAATGGGCTTTTGCAATGGGTTGAGTAACCACTGTGTTGACGCAGCCAGATGTTTTACTCTACTAATGTACCTCTGCATCAAAATGAATTGCAACCACTGGAAATCATTAGGCAAGCAGAAAGAAGTGATTGGGGGTGTAATCGCAACCGGTTAAGAGATAATACGGTGACTTAGACAGTGGGGTTCGAATATCCCCTAGAAGCGGTTAGTGCACTAACCGGAATAGAAAGGAAGCGGTTAGTGCAGTAACCGGAAAGGCATAGATAGGACTACTCTAATGATAGGAAAGGAAAACATGAAAACTAACTTTTGCTCATTCTCCCTGGCTCTAGCGTTTTTGCTCTGGTCATCAGTTCTTACAGCCACACCGGTTCCTTTAGCCCTGGAAGCGGTCGCGGTTCGACAGCACTTGACGCTGTACCCAGTTCGGGGACAGTTTAGTGCCCGGTTTGAGATACCGGGTCGAGATGTATCTGAAATGCAATTGAGTCTGTTTGTTCCGGGAAGTATTGATCCAAGCAGCGTTATGCTACGCAGTGCTTTAGACCCATTTTCCATAGGGGAAGTTCGTTATCAGGATGATCTGCTGGATAACCAGACCTGGCAGAATGCGCTAGTGGGTAAAACAGTGGAGTACCAGGTCGAGGGCGATCATCCTCTTGGACCTTTGTTATCTGGGCGGCTAGTTTCGTTCAACCCAACCCTGCTGGAGGTGGGTAGTAAATTAGTCATGGCACCGCCTGGGACATTGGTTTTTGAGAAGCAGCATTTTGTTGGCTCACCCACACTTTATTGGCAAGTCCAGGGGGATTTCCGTAAACCCGTTAGTATCGATGTTAGTTATATGGCGACGGGTATACAGTGGAGTGCGAGCCATGATTTAGTCGTTGCTACTGATGAGGTGACGACCGAATTGATGACCTGGGCCGATATCGTAAACTCAACGAAGCGGGTCTACCCATTGGATTCATTGTCCTTGGTTGCAGGAGAAATTAATACGGTAGATTTACCCAGGCCAAAGATGAATCTCCGCTCGACCATGGCCGAGTCGGGTGGGTACATGATGGCCTCTGATTCCTCACCGCAACGACAGAGTTTGGGTATCTACCATGAATATCAGTACAACAAACCGGTAGAAATCCAGAGTAAGGGCGTGCAGCGTTTACCGCTGATTAGCGACTATGTATTACAGTCAAAGTTGGTATATCAACTGAAATCGGAAGTTTCACTGTACAATAATGTTCGTCAACAGCCCAGACAAGCGGTCAATACGTTACTTCGATTACAGCATCAAACCCGTCGGTCAGGCGATGGCCTGAGTTTACCGATACCCAGTGGTTTGGCCCGGATTTATCTCCGCGACAATAAAGGCGGTATCCGTTTTTTGGGTGAAGATTGGTTAGCCTCCATGCCTGAAGGCGTTCCAGGAGAGCTCAAGGTGGGACGTGCCTTTGATGTCACAGTGGAGCGCGCTCAGACAGATTATCGTCGTGTTAGTGACCGAGTCGTGATACTTGAAAATACCCTCGATTTTCATAATGCCAGTAAAAATTCGGTGGTCATTGAGGTACAGGAGCAGCTTCCAGGAGATTGGGAGTTGCTCGAAGAAAGCATGCCGAGCGAACCGGCTCAGGATCTTTTTTTAAACTATCGGGTTTCAGTTAAACCAGGCAAACGGCAGAAGTTAGTTTATAAGGTCAGGGCTCGCAGGTAACCAGTCTTCACCATTACCTTAGGATTTTTGTTGGCAGGTAACGCATGGTGGTACTCATTGGTTCAACCCAATGGCCAGTCGATGGTCAATAGCGAAAGTCATTCAGGGCAACAAAGGTGCCATCATGCCTGGAGCAGAGTTCACGCATCAGGATGGCAAATTTGATGCCAGTTTCCTGGTACTGAACGGGGTTGGCAAATTGGACGGGAAAGCCGACACCGTGGATTCTCACCAACCTCTGACCCTTTTCGTCTCGACGATTGATTCGGTCAACCGTTTGGACAACCTGCTGGATTGACCTGCCGCTGAATTCGTCACCAAAGACATAGAGTGAAATTTTCCGGCCGGGTCGATAGAAAGTGGATATGGCTTTAGTAATGCCTTCTACAGGACTTGAGTTGCTGAATACGTTCCAGCTTCGTAGTCGATCCAGAATGGCATTTCTTCTAGACGGCGTATCGGGGATCCAGTCGTTAGCGTATTGCGAGAACATGTAATTACCCA
>CAZGCW010000367.1:0-2690 GCA_964524295.1 uncultured Pseudomonadales bacterium | reverse complement strand
ATCAGTTTTCAATTTGGAAATTTTTTTTGTTGAATTAAAATGTAAACTATAGCTATGAATCTGGAAGATCACCAAATCCTGAATAGAAAGGCGTGGCAGGAATTTGCCGAAGAATATAGAGAGCCGGCTGAAAGAGCCTGGAAATCAGATGATCCCCAGTGGGGGATCTGGTCAACACCCGAGTCAGAGCTTGATCTGTTTCCCCATGACCTCAAAGGAAAGCACTGCCTTGAAATAGGCTGTGGCGCTGGATATGTGTCTTCCTGGATGGCTCGGCGGGGCGGTAAAGTCGTTGGTATTGATCCAACCCCTAACCAGTTGGAAACGGCAAGGCGGTTAGAGCATCTGTATCAATTAGGGGTTCACTTTGTTGAAGGGTTTGGTGAGCAGTTGCCATTTCCTGATGCTTGCTTTGATTTCGCGATTTCTGAGTATGGCGCCTCTTTATGGGCAGATCCGTTTCAATGGATTCCTGAAGCCGCACGCGTGATGAAACCAGGCGCTCAGTTGGTGTTCATGACCAATCATGCGTTTGCGATCTGCTGTTCGCCTGACACAGAGGATGAGAACCCGCCGATTTCAGAAAAATTACAGCGACCTTACCTGGGGCTTTATAAGACTGAATGGACGTTTTCAACAAACGAAGTTGAGTTTCATCTGCCTCACGGGAGCTGGATAAAACTGCTGCTCGAGCACGGTTTTGTTATTGAGCGGTTATGGGAACTGGGTGCTTCTCCTGAATCTACCTCGCGATATCCCTGGGCAGAGGTTAAATGGGCGAGCCAATGGCCCACTGAAGAAGTCTGGTGTGTCCGTCTTTCAAACTGATCCTTTAATACCGTCCGTCGCAAGGCGAAGGAGTTATTCGGGTAGCCCCATCCGGCGGCACTGGCCTAGCAGCCTAGTTGAATACGAATGATTCATTTCCCCCAGCGTCTGTTTTATCCAATTGATTGATAGGACTGGCAAGAGGGTTGTTGCTTTTTCTAACGCAGCTTTACTTTCTTGTATCTGGTCTAATTCATAGTAGATAATAGCCAGGTAAAGCTGCCCCCAGGGATCTTCCTGTCCGTGTCGGATAGCGGTTTTTATGTGTTTAAGTGCAATTTCGTGATGTCCTAGTAAAAAGTGAGCCAAACTAAGTTGCAGATAGTAACCAAAAATCCGCGGATCCTTCGGGCTTAGTTCTACTGCTTTTAAGAGAGGGGCCAGTGCTGACTCCGCATTCCCCGCATACAATCGCGACCAACCCAGTCCGTGCTGCGCGTCAGCGGAATTAGGGCTGAGTTCTATTGCTCGTTCAAGTGCTGATTGGGCCTCGTCTTCGCTCCCTAATATCATGTTGATAATGCCTAATACGAAGTGAATATGGCCATCATTCGGGTCCAAATCCACTGCTTTTAGAGCATGCTTAAGTGAGCTGGCTAACGTTACCTCGGAGTTCTCGGCACGATTGAAGAGCACATCGTAAAAACCCGCTTCGGCAAGGGCAGCGTAGGCGTAGGGAAAATCCGGGTTCCGATCAACAGAACGCTGCAACAATTGAAGTGCTTTTGTGGCAGCATTTTCATCCCAGAATTTATAAAAATACCACATCCCTCTTTGGTAGAGCTCCCAGGCATCCAGGTTATTATAGGGCCTTTTACGTGCACTCAAGCGCTCGCTGGAGTTAATCTCAGTTGTTAGTCGAGCAGTGATTGCTTCAGTCAATTCATCTTGTAAGTCGAATATATCTGAAAGATCTCGATCATAGCGTTCGGCCCAAATGTGATCACCCGTGCTTGTATTAACCAGTTGTGCGGTTACTCGAATACGATGACCCGCTTTACGCGCGCTTCCTTCCACCAGGTAACGAACGTCCAGTTCCCTGGCAATCTCCTTGACATCCGCGTTCTGACCTTTATAGGAGAAACTGGAATTCCGAGCCGTAACAGCGAGCCAGTTCAGGCTCGATAATGCAATAATGATATCTTCGGTTAGGCCATCGGAGAAATACTCCTGGTCCGCATCACTGGAGCGATTGACAAACGGGAGTATTGCAATAGAGGGCTTGTCAGGTGTAATCATATCTTGAGTGTCTAAAGCGATTGGGTCCTGGCTGGATTTCACTGGCGGTGTCGAGGCCCAGCGAAAAACCTGCACAGGCCGGGCGATATTTTTCAATTGGTGCGTTGAGCTCTGCCCGAATAACTGAGACAGTTTTTGGTCCAGGCTATGATGAACCGAGTCCGAAATAAGCACCTGACCGGGTTCTGCCAGTGATTCCAAGCGAGCGGCAACATTGATACCATCGCCATAAATCTCTTCATCGTCATGGACGATGTCACCGATATGAATGCCAATACGAAGATAGATCGTCGAGTTGGCTTCCAGGTTCTTCTGTATGTTAATGGCGCAGTGGACGGCATCTTTGGCATTATTGAAGCTGACTAACCAACCATCACCCATGCTCTTGACGGTTGAACCCTGGTGGTCGACAACAATTGGGTTAAAAATGTCGTTTCTAAACGCTCGCAGTGAATTCAAGGTGTTTTCCTCGTCTTCACCCATTAGTTTTGAATAACCCACTATGTCTGCGGCGAGTATCGCAACGAGATTGCGTGCCATAAAAATCATGCTCGAGATAGTTCTATCGCTTAAAAATATCGAACTATTTCTCATATTACAATATTGATATCCCAAGCCAGCGG
>CAZGCW010000366.1:0-2702 GCA_964524295.1 uncultured Pseudomonadales bacterium | reverse complement strand
TGGCTGACCTCTTGGGCGCGGCTACACTCAGTTACGGCCTGGTTTTCGTTCTGATCGCGGTCCTTGGAGAAGAGGACCGGTCAGGCTTCATTTAAAATTTTCTGGAGACACCCCCTCCCTTACCTCATGCAATAGTTTCAGGCAGCCCAAAATATACCTGAATCCGGTATTCGATAAATTCTTTGCCAAGAACCAGGGCGTCTAGATATGACTTGAACCCCTATTAAGATAGCTTAACCCAGGGTCATATCTCAATGATGAGCAGGCTCCCACGTGCTCCATCTTGCCTGGGTTCCAAACTGATTGTCTGGCAAACAGGGGATGTGATTTTACACAATCGCCTTTGCAGCAGCCCGCATGGTCTGCGTCGTAACATCAAGGCGGTCATCACCCCAGGGCATGGGCATCAAAATCGGCTTTTCGACCCCGGCTTCTATGTAGGTACGGACGAACTCCGTGACTTCAGCCGGATCTCCAATAAAGTCTATCGCTTGAATCATCCGCTCAGAGACCGCTTCGAGGGCACCATCACGATCTCGCGCCATCTGCCTGGCCCGAATCTCATCTACCTCATCTTTAAAACCAGCCGCTCTAAACATGTTTGCATATCCATCCGCCATGCAGTAATTCAACAGGTCCCGTCTAGCCGACCTGACGGACCGCTGCAACGACCCCACCGCCGCATGGACATAGGCAAAAATCTTTGCCTCACCACCGGCACGAACCTGTGCAACAGAGGCTTTGACGTGACTGGCCGGTAGATAGTTAAGCAGAACACCGTCAGCAACCTCCCCGCCCAGCTTCAGCATCTGAGGCCCCAGCGCCGCCATTACAATTTTCGGCCTTTTCTCAGCTAACCTGACCCCTAAGGTAAAGCGCTTAACACTCCAGAAATCCCCTTCAAAGGTAACCCGGTCGCCTGACAGGCACTCCCTTAACAAGGCCACATACTCTCGCATGCGGGCAATGGGCCGGTCAGGGAGCGGCATACCATGTTGACGCAGTATCGCGGGTGCTGAAACGCCGACACCTAACCAGATATTGACATCCGGATTGAGTGCCTGCAAAGAAGCGGCAGACATCGCCGCAAGGGGAGGTGTCCTGACCTGAATGGGGACAATGCCCGTACCGAGATCGAGACTGGGTGACCTGGCAGAGACAGCCCCAAGCAAGCTGAAAGCATCTGTTCCATTGGCTTCAACTGTCCAGACAGAGCGATAAGCTAAGGATTCCGCCAGTTCGGCAATGTCAATAATAGCCCGCGGCCCAAGCCCACCTAAACTACCAAAGGTGACACCTAAATCAGTCATATTCTCCCCTTCTTCCTATATTACTGCCAATAGCAACCCTAGCATGAGGACAAAACCAGCATCAACTTGCCTCATGGTTGGCCTGAGAAGACCACTGCTTATAGCAGTCGTCTACTTCTTTTCTAGAACGCAACCTAATAAATTCAATATCTGAGTATTCGGGCTTATTGACCAGCGCTTCATATTTCCGCCGGTTCTTGTGGAAATTTCTAAGCGTCCACAAAATCATCGAATCACGAGTGAAAAGGTGTTTCCACAGACTCTCCTTGTTACCTGCCCACAACTCTTCTCCCTTGATCCCCCGCGTTAGACTCCGGAGTATGATTCTGTAGAGGACAATATGAAATGGTAAGTCGAGAAAGACGACCCTGTGTACTCGCTTCCACGTAAAGGGTCGGGTTCTGGAATAATTACCATCCAATACCCATTCATCACCCGACAAAGCCTCCGCTAATTTGGTCAATAATTCGTCATCTGTTGACTCGGTCCAATTGGCTTTCCAATGCAATGCATCCAGTTCAACATAAAGCACTCCTTGCTGCCTTGCTATTCGCCTGGCAAAAGTAGATTTACCAGAGCCGCTGGTTCCAATCACGTTTATCCTCATTCCCGCCCTACTCCCTTACGAAGTTCATTAGCAGATTAATTCCAATGACAACTCATTCGTGCGCTTCGGCTTCTTCAATCGGTGATTGAGTGAATTCACAAACGATTCAGGCAAACGAATCTAGCTGCCTGCCCTCGGCACCTGGAGCGCCCAGGACGGCAACCCAGTTCATCTACAATTTAAACTAGACCAGCCATCCTAACCTTGCAATTGTTACATTGCCAATACCTAGATTAGACCCTATCAATACAAACAATTTTCGTGAATTTAGATAAAAACCCTCGGCAAATTCTCTTGATCAATGCGAAAATAAAGCCTTTACACTACTCGCAGGAAAGCCAATAGAGGCCGGGAATAAATTGGAATTAAAGCATGAACTCAAATGACTGCTTACGGCGTTTACGCTACATACTGAACTTAAACGATAACCGTATGATTAACCTTTTCGCACAAGGTGGCCAAACCGTCACTCGTGCCGAAGTCAGTGCCTGGCTGAAAAAGGATGACGATGAAGACTTCGAAATCATCAACAATCAGCTGTTTGCGCAGTTCCTTAATGGGCTGATCATCGATCAACGAGGGGAATCGACTCGACCCACCCCGCCCCCCGAAGAAAGGCTCTCCAACAATATCATCTTCAGGAAACTCAAAATTGCCCTCAATCTTGAGGCCGAAGAGATCCTGAGGATCCTAGCGCTAGCCGATTTTAGAATCAGCAAACATGAGCTGTCTGCTTTTTTTCGTAAAAAAGGTAACCGGCACTATCGAAAATGCAAGGACCAGGT
>CAZGCW010000365.1:2138-2718 GCA_964524295.1 uncultured Pseudomonadales bacterium | reverse complement strand
ATGCGATCTTTCCATTCACCATGACCAGATCAAAGCCCTGTGCGAGTTGTAACGGCTTCGGGTAGGTGGCTGTGGCTCTAACGCTTTTTGGGTCGAATATAACCAAATCTGCCGCCTTGCCCGGTTCTATACTGCCCCGATCCGTAAGTCCGAGAATGGTTGCAGAAAAAGAGGTCATTTTCCTGACGGCTTCCTCTAGTGACAGCATTTCTCTGGCTACGACATACTCTTCGATTATTTTTGCAAAGGTCCCATGACCACGCGGATGAAATGCAGTTGGGCTCCCATCAGATGACACAGTCACGTGGCTATCCTGGAGCAAGCGAGACTGCAGGTCATCATCCATAATGAAATAGGCTGCACTCCCCCCCTGGGGACCCATCACATCAATGAGTATTTGCTCAAACGGCAATTCCAGTTCCACTTCCAGTTCAGCCAGCGTCATACCGATATAAGGCTCAGTTGCTAGTAATGTCGCAGCCGGGCCATTCCGCTTGCCAATACGCTGCACCAGATAGGCCTCTAGGGCCTGTCGCTGATCCCGTTTTGCAACGGCAAAATCTTCTCGGGTCTTGGCCCA
>CAZGCW010000365.1:0-2128 GCA_964524295.1 uncultured Pseudomonadales bacterium | reverse complement strand
AACGGAAACAACAGCGATAGTCCGGTATAGCTCGCGATATAAGGGTAAACATCCGCCGTGATGGTGATGCCATCCGCTCGCGCCTGTGCCAATACGGCTAGCAGTTCTTCCGCACGAGCCCGCCCCTGACCATACACCGATTTCAAATGAGCAATATGTACTCGGGCATGCTGGCCCTGCAGTAACAACTCAGCAATAGACTGCTCGAGTTGGTCGTCATCTTCATTCCGCAGATGGCTCATCACCACTCGATTATGCGCGCCAACCACCTTCGAAAGGGCAACGAGTTCAAATTCCGACGCATGCAGGCCAGGGTTATATTCAAGACCGGTGCTCAGACCAAAGGTATAATCCAATGCCCCATCCAGGAGTTCAATCAGGCGTTGTAACTCACCTTCAGGTGGATCCGATTGACGGCCAATGCCGGCCAGGTGACGCAAAGTGCCGTGGCCGATAAACATGGCCAAATTAACCCCAATACCCTGAGTACTTACCTCAGTCAGCCAGGCAGCCAGATCGTCTACATCCGGACTACTGCCATCTTGCCCGAGGGTAATCGTCGTAACACCCTGAGCAAGAAAATTCTCAAATACCGGCGTGACCAGCGGATCACCATGTGAATGTACGTCTATAAACCCAGGCGCCACAACACGACCAAGAGCATCAATGGTGGTAGTCGAAACGGCCGTGATGGCTCCAGCCTCAGTGACCTCGGCAATAAGGCCATCTTTGATATAAATATCCGCCGGTCGCGCGGGGTTACCCAGTCCGTCAACAAGCATGGCATTACGAATCAATGTGTCATAAGTCTCCAGCGAGCGGCTGCAAGACGATAGCAACAATGACTGTACCAATATCAATGCCAGGCAAACCCGCCATCCAGTCAGGATTCTAATCATTATTTGTCCCAGCTTAAATTCAGTGCAAAAACCCTTTTTATTCACGAACACCTGTTGATTCCTCCAATACAGAGAGCTGATGCGCCGCCCTTCGAATCCTTGGTCTGAAGGGTTTCACAGACCCATCCTGGATTCTTTGAAGCCAGCAACAGACCTCAATCAGGGCGCTTGTCGTCTGCTCGAGGGGCCATCTTCAGCTATCGATTAGCGCTGACCCAGGCCCCATAAAGCGATCACTCGGCTCAATCATTACGCGTCTGTGCAATGAGCACGTCACTGTATTGGGCAATTTCAGGTTCACCCAAACGGAGCCACTCTTCTAAAATGACGGTGTTATGCTCTCCTAAATAAGGAGCCCCGGCCTGAACCTGGGACTCAAGGTTGCGATACCGGTACGGAGACTGGGGAGTGGGACGAGTCCCGCCCTGACGATCATCTACCTCGGCTATGGTACCTCTGGCTTGTACACATTCCAGTTCTCGAATCTGAGTTGCTGGTCGTACATCACCCCAGGCGATATTCATACGATCGAGCGCGTTAATAACTTCCTCCCTGGTCTGGCAGGTTTCACAAAAAAAGTGCCTGGCCGCGGCGCGCCTGGCGCTGATTTTTTGCTCCAGTTCAACCGCAGCAGAGCCATTGAGGCCATCAACAACCTGGCAGATCGTACTCAGCTGGTGCCAGATGAATTTGAAATCTCCTGCTAAAATCAGTAAGCCGCCACTGGTTTCGTGTACTTCGTTCTGGACAGCATGATTAACGCCGGCCAAGGCAAAGTTCATACCGTCATTGGTCACGACCGTTGCATCGACCATAGCCAGGTCAATATGATCACCCAGACCACTGGATTGCCGGGCGTAAAGCGCCGCAAGCAGACCCACCAGGCCATGCAGAGATGCATTGGTATCCGCCACAGAGACACCAATATCCGCAGGAAAGGCATTGCTGACCTTGGCCTGTCTATTTACCAGGCCAGTTTCGGCATGCACTACCGGCGCATAAGCGGCACGGTTACTATCCGGATTATTAATCCCAAACCCGGAAATTGACAGCATAATCAACTGAGGATTAATGTCTGCCAGCGTGTCGTAATCCAAGCCAAGACGCGGCATCACATCCGGGCGAAAATTCTCAATTAACACATCAGCTTCGCTGATCAGTGCTTTCACCAGTTTCACCCCGACGGGACTGCGCAAATCGACTGAAATATTCCTTTTCCCGGCATTCTG
>CAZGCW010000364.1:0-2723 GCA_964524295.1 uncultured Pseudomonadales bacterium | reverse complement strand
AATAAAGAAGGCATTATTCGCAGAACCCCACTGGGCCGAATTGCCCAGGCAGAGGAAGTCGCTCGGATGGCCCTGTTTCTAATCAGTGATGAGAGTTCCTATTCAACCGGTTCTGAATTTATGATCGATGGCGGGTTGAATGCCCTGTAGAGAGTCAGGCCAGGGCAATATAGGCAGAAACTCGATGAACTCATGGCGCTCAGTCCCTGTGGATGAACGGATTGAGTAAAATAGTAGGTGTGCGCTTCAGATAGCGTTGGTATTCGGGGTCATCGCCCCATCGGCGTCTGCCCTGTGCTTCCAGCATGCGAACCCCACTGATTTTGGTGAGCAGGAAGAACACAAAAACAGGGGAGATCAGGGTGACCAATTGCAGGCCTTCAAGAACAGGAAAGGCGGCCAGAGCAATACCAGCCCAGAGTAAAATCTCGCCAAAATAATTCGGATGCCTTGACCAGGCCCAGAGGCCCTGCTGAATAAACTTGCCCTTGTTACTTTCCAACTGACGGAATGATGTTTTTTGTTTATCCGCGATCACCTCGATGAAAAAGCCAGCCAGCCACAACGCACATCCGGTTAATACCAGTGCATCCATAGGATGAACCTCGGCTGTTAATAGGGCGGTCAGCCCGGCTGAGAAGGTGAGAGAAACCCACATGCCCTGAAAGGTCCAGGTCATAAGGAATTGGAAGAAATCCGGTTTGATGGTTCTGAACCGGGTATCGTGGCCGACTTGCTTGACCCGGTTATAGAGAAAGCTTCCTAACCTCAAAGCCCAGATGATCACCATGGCCGCTATGGCTATGGATCCCGGTTGCATACTTGACATAGATAGCGCGGTTACGGCCAGAATGAGGTAGGTCAGGGAACCCAATAGGTCAAAATATTTTTCTGTTTGGAAAACATAAGCAGGGATGAAGGCCAGCCATTGAATGGCGAAGGCCAGTAATACAAAGCTAACTAACCGTGGGAAACCAGTTCCTTGATCTTGTGCGCCAGCGGTCGTTGCGATTGCAAAAGTGACTATCAGAGCGCCCAGGATACCTGAAATGAAAAGCCTATTATTTGTCATTGTATTTGTCCTTTAAAAACAATTAAAGCCACTTTTTGCCTGATCAAGTAACGCTCATTATTATGAGTTCTGTTTTGCCTTTGCCAGCAGTGATTTGAACCCGCCGCTAAATGCGCTACTCGTTTTCCTGAAGAGCTCATTACGGGTATTTTTCTTGATGGCCTCTGCACTGTTTAGTTATTCGTTGGTCCGCTGCTATCAGATCACTTTAGGGATGACATTATACTAATGGCCCAGCCAGATATCCTTGTTGCGCCAGCATTGTTTCAGCCAGAGGGCGGCATCATCGATTTCTTGTACTTTAGTTGAGGTAACTTTAATGGTGATATTGTTAACGGCACCACTCATACATTGCCAGCAGTCAGCCTCATCGGGTTCGTAACGGATGGCCACATCCAGAATTCTGGCATCCTGTTTGATGGATTGCAGAATGACGGTAAAGCCGCCTATTTTCGGTGTGAGTAAGTGCTGAAATGGCGATGATGTCGCGCGATGCTTTGCTGGGGTGAACCGGGTTCCTTCCGGAAAAAGCATTAGGGCGCCTTGTTCATCATTGAGGTTCAATGATGCTTGCTTTGCGGTCTTGCGGTCGAGGAGTCTGGACTGCGGGTCTTGTTTACGCTGCATACGAGGGAAATCCAATACCAAACAGACCCAGCCCAGCACGGGCACCCACAGAAGCTCTCGTTTGATAACAAATTGTAATATAGGACCGCCGCGACAAATAAGCGCTTGCAGCACAAAAATATCAAACCAACTTTGGTGATTACAGATGACCAGCGATTTACCCGGTCTGGATAGTTCAGCCAATAGTTCCTCGGGGGCATTAATATTGAGATTGATTTTGAGGACTTGGGTCAGGTACCAGGTATCAATATTGACAGCGGCTTTGTAGATCAGGCTGACAACCCGAAACATGGTTTTCTTGACCAGCTCTGTCGGTAGAATAATACGCACCAGTGCCGCCATGATTAAGCCGGGTAGCCAAATGAGCAGATTGACAGTGATAAACACAAACGATAGAAAACTACGTATAGGACTAATTGCTGACGTAATACTTAGGTTCATAAAAGTTAAAAGAAGCAAGCCAGGGATTCAAAGGTGACCTTCGATTATCGAACATTGTCAGATGTTTGCCAATTTTTTCCTGCTGAGCGTAGTTATGTTTGTGATGTCATTCGTCTCATCGCGTTGTCAGTCTGGCCATCTGTCGTCTGGAATTTCAGCGCGTTCGGCCAAGATTATAATTTAACTTGGTTGTTTGAGATCTGAGTAGTCAACCTGTGCCGAGTGCAGACACCGGAGCACAGCAAGAAAGCACTTTTCTGCGCTAGGGTTGGATGTTTGACTGCGAGTCTCGGTCTTCTTTGAATGGATCAGATCGTTGTAATTACGTATTATCTGACAGTAATGGTTCAAGATAATCGAGAATTGGAGCACAAATGACCTATCCACTCAGTGGTATAAAAGTACTTGATATGTCACGGGTGCTGGCCGGCCCGTTTGCTGGCCGTATGCTGTCTGATCTGGGCGCTGATGTCGTCAAGCTTGAGCCGCCCGAGGGTGATATTACACGCATGTGGGGTCCTAAAATAGCCGGCATATCAGGGTATTTTCATCAGCAGAATGCCGGGAAAAGGAATATTTCAGT
>CAZGCW010000363.1:0-2767 GCA_964524295.1 uncultured Pseudomonadales bacterium | reverse complement strand
CGGGTGATACCACTTGCGGGTTTGCGGCAGCAATGTGCATCGCAATATCTCGACCCAGACTTTCATCACCACCCTGCATCAATACCAGCACCCCTATCTTTGAATTGGTATGCACATAAGAGGCGACTTCACCGTTGTAAAATTCTGCCCGGCGTACGCTGATGTTTTCGCCGATTTTCTGGATCAAGGCCTGCCGTTCCTGCTCCAGGCCACTTTCTAGCATAGCCTCGAGATCAGCAGATTCCTCATCGAAAATTCGTGCTGCCACGGTTTCAATGAATTCAATGAAGTGACTGTCTCTAGCAGCAAAATCAGTTTCACAATTGACTTCTATCATGACCCCTTTACCATCAGCCACCTTCATGCCTATGAGACCATCTGCGGCGATTCTACCGGCCTTCTTGGCTGCTTTCATACCGCTGGACTTACGTAGGTCGTCGATGGCCAGCTCCATATCGCCATCGGCTGCTACCAGCGCCTTTTTACAATCCATCATCCCAACGCCAGTGCGCTCCCTGAGCTCTTTCACCATTGTCGCTGTAATCGTCGCCATTTCTTTTCCTCTACCTCATCATTTAAAAGTCATCATGATCAAACCACTGCAGCTTTAATCTGGCCTGCAGCATCACTGAAATGATCAATACAAGTCTGCTGTGCTATCGGTCTAGGCCGAAGGCTCACCCGCATCGGCAGCATCCTCAGCCGCTGGTTCTTCCGCTGCGGCTTCCTCTACTGGTTCTTCAGCCGCTACTTCTTCAACAACCGCTTCTTCAACAACCGCTTCTTCGGCAACTGCTGCTTCGCTGGCGGGTTCTGGGCCGAGGGGTTCACTCACCTCAACGAAATCACTTTCCTGAATCGTACTTTGACCTTCGTTTCTGGCCTCAGTAATCTCGTCCGCAAAGGCCCTCAGAAACAGTCTAACTGAGCGGATTGCATCATCATTTCCTGGAATCAGGTAGTCAATGCCCTCAGGATTGCTATTGGTATCCACTATTGCCACCACCGGAATACCCAGTTTCTTAGCCTCAGTCACGGCAATTTTCTCGTGGTCAACATCAACGATTAAAATGACGTCAGGCAAGCCACCCATGTCTTTAATCCCACCCAGACTGCTTTCCAGCTTATCCAGACTTCTCTGGCGAGTGAGTGCTTCATGCTTGGTTAACTTGTCAAAGGTACCGTTGCTACTTTGTTCTTCGAGCTCCCGCAGCCGCCGAATGGATTGGCGAATGGTTTTATAATTAGTGAGCATACCGCCAAGCCAGCGCTTATCAACGTAGGGCATGCCACATCGGCTTGCTTCCTCTTTGACTATTCGACTCGCACTTCGCTTTGTGCCAACGAAAAGAATCTTGTTATTCTTGGTTGTCATCGATCGAACAAATGACATGGCTTCGTCTAAAGCCGGCATGGTTTTATCTAAATTGATAATATGAATGTCGTTTCGAGAACCAAAAATATAGTCACTCATTTTTGGATTCCAATACCGCGTCTGATGTCCGAAATGGACGCCCGCTTCAAGCAGGTCCCGCAAAGATATACTACTCATAAATTCTCCAATGTTTGGGTTGCGCTTCCACATGCCCCATAATCCAACCCGAAGGCACCCGAATCATGTGACGACATGTGTGCTAGTTAAGTTTAGATGCCCAATTTTGAGCCTCTCTATAATGCCTTTCAGCGGCGCGCTTTATACCATATTTTCAACTCCAAACCAATGACAAACGACAAAATCGCCCGGACAGCTGCTATAATCGACGCTTTTTAGGTTACCCCAATGGCTATCGAACTAAAGACACCAGAAGACATCAACAAGATGCGCGCAGTAGGTGCCCTCGCCGCCGAGCAACTGGAGATGATCGAACAATACATAAAACCGGGCGTTTCTACGGGCGAATTGGACCGAATCTGCCATGACTATACTGTTGATGTCCAGGACGCCATACCCGCACCGCTGAATTATCATGGCTTCCCAAAATCCATCTGCACATCAGTTAACCACGTTGTCTGCCATGGCATTCCTTCTGATGAAAAAATTCTCAAAAACGGTGACATCGTCAATATTGATGTTACCCTGATAAAAGATGGCTTTCATGGCGACACCAGCAAAACATTCTGTGTGGGCAAACCCAGCATTCTCGCCAAGCGGCTTGTTGCCAACTGCCAGGAAAGTCTTTATCGAGGTATTCAGGCAGTGAAACCCGGAGCAAATCTGGGAGATATTGGCTACGCGATACAAACCTATGTGGAAAAAAATCGATTTACTATCGTTCGGGAATACTGCGGACACGGCATTGGTAAGATATTTCACGATGAGCCTCAGGTCCTTCACTATGGTCATCCTCATACTGGCACTGAGTTGAAGGCCGGCATGACTTTTACCATAGAGCCCATGATCAACGCAGGCAAACCCGGTGTTCGCCTGCTCAAGGACGATTGGACGGTGGTGACCAAAGACCACAAACTAACGGCCCAGTGGGAGCACACTATCCTGGTCACCGAAACCGGTTATGAAATACTAACCCACAGAAGCGATGATACGATTGAACGCTGCGGATAAAGCCATTAGTGCCAGCCTGGCGTCGACTATTATTGCTGCAAAAAACCCTATTTCCGATTTAAAGCACGTAATCACATCGTTTCGGCAGAGTCTCAGGGATCAATTTGAACAAGGCGACCCGGTTGAACGGCTAATCAGGTCCCAGTCCGACTTTATGGACCATGTCCTGCAACTGTGTTGGATGCGCTTTAACTGGGATGAAAA
>CAZGCW010000362.1:0-2774 GCA_964524295.1 uncultured Pseudomonadales bacterium | reverse complement strand
ATACCGTTGCACCGGAAATCGGCATTGCCTGTGGAATTGTGCACAGTTAACAGCGCCACAATACGAGCCCTATCCAGACTGCCTGCAATCTTCGTGTAAATGGCCAACTGATTTATGTTGCCCAAGCGATATTGGTTTTGAGGATAGCCTCTTGGGAACCAAGCAGGTCCTTTTGTACTGAGGATGCATTACAGCGCAATTTTTCCTATTATGAAGGTTAACCATTTGCTAGCGGGAACAGTAAACCGAGCAATGTACACAGGAGAGATACCTACAGCTGCTACCTTCAGCGACTTGGATTATCGGCAGGATCAACTTATTCTGACTTGACTCGTGATTAACTTATCACCCCAACTAAGGGTGCCAAACTGACGACGCAGGGATACAAACGATGACAAAAAAACAATCGGACACACCCTCAAAGACCGGTTCAAAAATCAGTCGACGGGGTTTTATCGGCGCAAGTGTTGTCGGCGGCGCAACCACGGTTCTAGCACCAACCGCATTGGGCAATACTAACGAGGCTGCAACAAACCCAGCCAAATCGCTGCCGCCAAGCGAAGCGCAAATGGAGCGCGAAGTCGGCAGTAGCATGCCCCCTGAACCCATACACAATGTAAAGCGAGCGGCATCAGATTTAATGGTTCAGGTATTAAGAGACCTGGAGATCGAGTACGTTGCCCTCAATCCGGGATCAAGTTTTGAGGGTTTACAGGAATCGCTGGTCAATTACGGTGACAACCCAAACACAATGCCAGAGGTAATTTCCGCCCTACACGAAGGCTCCGCTGTCGACATGGCCCACGGCTATGGCCGCGCAGAAGGCAAACCAATGTGCGCGCTGATACAGGGCACGGTTGGGCTTCAAAATGGGTCCATGGCTATCTACCAGGCTTTTCACGGCAACACCCCGCTCATCGTATTGGCGGGTAATGACCA
This sequence comes from uncultured Pseudomonadales bacterium, assembly GCA_964524295.1. Lineage (GTDB taxonomy): Bacteria > Pseudomonadota > Gammaproteobacteria > Pseudomonadales > Azotimanducaceae > UBA9926. The sequence goes on along the minus strand of CAZGCW010000362.1, from coordinate 1,835 downwards.
ACATAACTTTCTTAAGGTTCATACCGGCGAAGACATCGCTGCTCTGGTGCGACCGTTTACTAAATGGGATGCCCAACCTGAAACATTAGAAGAAACCCTGATTGCCCTCCAGGAGGCCTACCGGCAGACCATAACACCTCCATGCGCCCCAGTTCTGGTCGTTTTAAACTCAGAGATTCAAAAACAGGAAGCTGGAGATGTACAGCTACCCACCTATACACCCCCTAATATCCGGGGTATCAGCCAGGAACAGGCAGATGTCATAGCCCAAGACCTCATTCAGGCAAAAAATCCGCACCTATCCGTAGGTCGATTGCGAACGCCGCAAGGAATTGCCAGCGCGGTAGAGCTAGCTGAGTCAGTGGCCGCATCCGTTGACACCACGGCAACCCAGGGTCCAATGAGTTTCCCCCAGCGGCATCCCCTGGTAGGGCCTGGAACCGATAAAAATTACGACTACCACCTGGGGCTCGAAAGAAATGCCTCACAAGTATCGATCACCGGCCCCAGTTTAAAATCACTCATGAAACGGGATGTGGCGGGTGTCAGGTTTGGCTGGAAGGAAGACCCGTCGATGAGGCGAGGGCCGACACCCGAAACCCTGCTCAATGCAGATGCAGAAGCCAGTATCCCGTTGATTGCTAATGCGGTAAGACAAAAACTGACTAAACAGGTCACCAAGTCAATCGATGAAAGGAATCAGGGCAACCACAAGAGTAACCAGGCGTTCAGAATGAAATCTCTACGCCAGGCTATCGAGAAAAAACGACCTGGCTGGAATGGTACACCGGTGAGCTTGGCGCGAATGTATGCTGAGTTGTGGCCTCTGATCAAGGATCTGGATTGGTGCCTGGCCTCACCCACCCATTTCAGTGGACGGCATCATCGGGAACTCTGGGATCACGATAAACCCTACAGTTATCTGGGCCAATTCCCGGCTGCAGCGCTTGGCTATGGACTGGGTGCCTCTACGGGTGCTGCTTTAGCCGCCAAAGACAGGGATCGGATCGTCATCAATATTCAAGCCGATGGTGATTTTAATTATATGCCGGGTTCCATATGGAGTGCTGCCCATCACAGGCTACCCATGCTGATTATCATGCATAATAATCGTGCCTGGCATATGGAGCTGATGTATCTTCAATATATGGCCGGCGTCAGGGGTCGCGGCACTGACAGAGCCCACATCGGTACCACATTCAGGGATCCCTATATCGACTTTGCCAAAATAGCCGAGGGCTATGGCATGAAAAGCGAGGGCCCGATCAGCGACCCAGAGCAAATGGTCGCGGCATTAAAGCGAGGTGTCGATACCGTCAGAAACGGCGAACCTTACCTCATTGACGTGCTGACACAGCCAAGGTAAATAAAATGATCAAGACACTCTTTAACAGCATACTCATTTACGCACTGGGCGCTGTTTTAGCGCCCACCTTACTAGCCGAACCGGCAGCAGAACGGGTCGCTGGAAACGCAGAAAAAGGCAAGCAACCCTACTATGACCATGGCTGCTATGCCTGTCATGGGTACCGCGGCATTGGCAAGCACAATATTGCCAATGATGTCAGTGGCATCATGATGAACGAAAGCGTTTTTCTGATTTTCCTCCGGGCTCGCAGTGAACTTAATCCGCCTTTACCATTCCAGGGAATGCCACACTATCCAGAATCCAGTCTGCCCGATGCTGAAGCGCTGGATATTTATGCCTATATCAAAACATTTAGTGATGACCCTCCATCGGCCGATTCCAATGCAACCCTACAGGAAATAATCAGATCCGCAGAGTCTCAGCTCCAGTCACCCTAGATATCAATTCTAAGATGAGCTGAGCACCA
>CAZGCW010000361.1:0-2774 GCA_964524295.1 uncultured Pseudomonadales bacterium | reverse complement strand
TTGCAACGCCCGGTACAGCCGTCGTTCTAGGCCTGACGGCAAATGAGCGCGAAATCAGCTTTTCTGTTGAAAATGCCGGAGAACCCATCCCGGATTCCATTAAACATAGCCTATTTGATTCTATGGTTACGGCCAGACATAAAAACCCAGATAATCGACTTCACTTTGGGATCGGCCTTTATGTTGTCAGGGTGATCGCGGACCACCATCAGGGTCGCGTTCAAGCCATCAACCTGAGCGATGATAGCGGTGTACGGGTAGAGGTCACGCTGCCTCGTTATACTGAAGTTGAACGCCCTCCTGCCACCTCGCTAGCAGAAACGGTCAGTTGATCTGGACCCGCCCACGGTCCACTAGAGAATCCTGGATAACCGCCAACTGCCACTGACCTTTTTGAGCCGCATTAACGAGCATTTCAATAATCGAAATACTGATCTGACTGGTCAGCACAAGGTCCAGACCCTCACCCTGCCTGGGCAGTAATTGCAAACGCATCAAGCCATCCTTCTGTAATGAATAGTTAAGTTTGAAAGCCAAGGCAACTGACGCTTGAGTGTCAACCTCTTCTGAGTCCGCAAACGCCTGCTCAAAGTCAGCCTGTTCCAAGGCCTGTTCACGTTTGAAGGCCTTAACCTCTTCCTTGCCCGATGCAGACATCTGCGAGATTACATCCGGATCTATCTCTACATGTTGATTAAGGGCCTTCAGGATCAACGTCAAGAACCGCCTGGTCAGCCAAATCCTGAACTCTTTCTGATCATCTCGATTAACGCGAAACAGAATACGATCCTGTTCAGCATCATAGCGAGCCTGGATTTGCCGTATTTTCGCCATGCCTTATAGGGCCTCTTAAAACAACTTAACCACATTATGATGGCTTCACACCACCAGAGAAAGTGCGACTAAGTAATGCACTCAGGTTAACACCACCAAGAAAAACCAACACTTTGGAACAACTTTACCCCAAGGTCTTCCCTGGCTAAACAAATTCATCCCTGCTGATGAGTGACTAAGCGCCCTTCATAATGAATATTTTTTATATTGCTTGCTATCCGCCCAGCAATGATTACTATATCAAAAAATTTTGATATACCAGCCCCATGCCTGCTGAAAGCCTCTCTTTAGATCTACCCTCGGAAGTCCTGCTCACCTTCTGTAAGGCATCTGCAGATAGTCTCAGACTCAACATCCTGAGACTACTAAAGGATGATTCCTTTGGTGTTCTCGAACTCTGCCATATCCTCGATACGCCACAATCTGGCATGAGCCATCATTTGAAAATACTGAGTTCTGCCGAGTTGCTGGAAACCAGAAAAGAGGGTACCTCGGTTTTCTATCGCCGAGCTATCTTATCTACAAGTGGACCCCTGGCAGAATTTAAACACAGTTTTTTCCGATCAATCGATCGTGTCCGGCTCGATTCTGGCATCGTCAAACGTAAGGCCAAGGTTTGCAACGATCGGGGCCAACAGTCAGAGGACTTTTTCTCCCGTCATGCCGGAAAGCTCCAGCAAAACCAGGATCTGATTGCGGCCTATTCAAACTATTCAGGCTGCCTTGAAAACCTGATCGACAACGAGCAGATACCTGCGACCAGCCAGGTCATGGAAATCGGCCCCGGCGGATGTTCGCTCCTCGCCACGCTAAGTGCGTGGTTTCAATCTGTTCTCGCAGTCGATAATTCATCCCTTATGCTTGAAAAAACCCGCGCCTTTGCACGAAGCCGAAATCTGAAGAATATTAGCTACCAGGAAGCCAGCTTGGACCAGCTCTCTCCTGCGACCCAAACTGATCTACTGGTTATGAATATGGTCCTGCACCACCTGCCATCCCCGGCAGCCGCATTAGAAATGGCCGGATCATTACTGAGAGAGCAAGGTCGCTTACTATTGATCGACCTGTGTCCGCACCATCAGGACTGGGCAAGAACCACCTGCGGTGATCTCTGGCTGGGCTTCGAACCCGAGGATCTGGATAACTGGGCTGCCAATGCCGGATTATACCGAGGCCAGTCTGCCTTCCTGGGTTTAAAAAACGGTTTTCAAGTCCAGTTGCGAATATTTAACAAACCATGAACTTGCTCATTTTACTAGATTAACTTCACTAACCGGTCTCAGAGAGACCCCTAACCGAGAGACAAACCCATGCCCGACTATAAAGTAGCAGATATTAACCTGGCCGAATTCGGACAAGCAGAGATCGAACTGGCGCAAGCTGAAATGCCTGCCCTCATCGCACTGCGAGAAAAATACCATCAGCAGCAACCCCTGGCCGGTGCTCACATTCTTGGTTGCATCCACATGACGATTCAAACCGCCGTCCTAATTGAGACCCTGGTCGAGCTTGGCGCTGATGTCAGGTGGTCATCCTGTAATATCTTTTCGACCCAGGACCACGCCGCCGCCGCCATCGCCGCCAAGGGCATTCCAGTTTATGCCTGGAAAGGTGAAACTGAGGAGGAGTTTTTCTGGTGCATAGAACAAACCATCCTGAAAGATGGCAAGCCCTGGCAGGCCAACATGATCCTGGATGATGGCGGTGACCTGACTGAAATGGTACACAGCCGTTTTCCTGAAATGCTCGAAAAAATACACGGTATCACCGAAGAGACCACTACCGGCGTGCACCGCCTGCAGGAAATGCTCGAAAATGGTGAGCTGAAAGTACCGGCAATTAACGTCAACGATTCAGTTACCAAATCCAAGAACGACAACAAATACGGCTGTCGGCACAGCCTGAATGATGCCATCAAACGCGCCACTGACATGCTCATG
>CAZGCW010000360.1:0-2780 GCA_964524295.1 uncultured Pseudomonadales bacterium | reverse complement strand
CCATCGGTCTATATGCTGCTGGTTTTCTAGTTCTATTGGGTTCGCTACCGTTTATATCGGCGCTGTTCCAGGCGATCCCTGCTGTGGCCGTTTATGGCGCGACCTTATTGCTCTTTATCATGGTGACGATGGCAGGTTTTCAGTTGGTGCTGTCCGCTGGTTTTGAGGTTAGGTCAAGTCTGATTGTTGGCCTCTCCGTTAGTGGTGGTTACTTCCTGGCGGAATGGTCACCGCACATTGAAGGGATGCCCCAGGCGCTGCAGGCGGTACTTGGATTCCCCGTTTCGACTGGGGCTTGTCTCGCAGTACTGCTTGAGGTTGCCTGGCCTCTTCATGAAAGAGATCAGTAAACCCGTCAGCCTGGCCTGGCTGAAATGGAATGGGTTCAGGGATTAGGGCCGGGCGGGTGATATTTGTGCCAGTGCCGGGCGATATCGATTCTTCGACAGGTCCAGACGTGTTCATGCTGATGCACATATTCGAGAAATCGTCGCAGCGCTTGAATTCGGCCAGGTTTGCCAATAATCCTGCAATGCAGGCCTACGCTCATCATTTTTGGTGTGGTCGAGCCTTCCTCGTAGAGTGTGTCAAAGCTGTCTTTGAGATAATTGAAGAATTGGTCACCGGCGTTAAACCCTTGCGCAGAGGCAAAGCGCATGTCATTGATGTCAAGGGTATAGGGAATGATCAAGTGTGGCTTCTCAGCATTCGGGTACCAGTAGGGTAGGTCGTCGGCGTAGGAATCGCTGTCATAAAGGAAATGGCCTTGTTCTATAACCAGTTTGCGTGTGTTTGGACTGTCTCGACCTGTGTACCAACCTAGTGGCTTGCTTCCCGTTATCTGTTCGTGGAGAGTGATAGCCCTGTTCATGTGTTCTCGTTCGAGTTGCTCGGAAATGTTCTGATAGTCCAGCCAACGATAACCATGGCTGGCTATTTCCCAGCCTGAGTCCAACATGGCATCGACGGCAGGTTGGTTTCGTTGCAATGCCATCGCCACGCCGTACACAGTGACCGGCATAGCGAATTCCTTGAACAGGCGGTGGATACGCCAGAAGCCAGCCCTGCTTCCATATTCGTACAGGGACTCCATGCTCATATGTCTTGCCGGGTAAGCGCTGGCATTGATAATCTCAGAGAGAAAAACCTCAGAATGGGGATCTCCATCGAGAACAGATCGCTCACCCCCTTCCTCGTAGTTGACCACAAACTGTACAGCAAGCCGTGCATTACCGGGCCATTGTGGCTGGAGAGGTGTCTCACCGTAACCAATAAAGTCTCGGGGGTTGGTCATAGTCATTGAGCTGGATTTGAATAATAGGTTCTATTGTAGCCACACTGGCCCGCGGCGCATACAATTTACATTCTAAGCCAATAGATAAAGAATATAAGTATGAATCAGTTTATTTCTATTTTCATCGCTATCATTGTTTTCCTGCCTGTGATGGGTAAGGCAGAACAACCCGAAGGTTGGTTTGAAGCGTTTAAAAGACAGGCTTCAGATGAAGAGTTACATCAATTCCTGTTTGAAATGCCAAAAGGGGGTGACTTGCATCAGCACCTGTCAGGCGCACTGTTTTCAGAATGGTGGCTGGATCTGGCCCTCCATGCCAGTAAAGATGGCTATGAGTATTTTACACGGGTCGAAGTCAATAACTGTCAGCCCTATGGTCATAATGCGTTTGGTGCGCAACCGGCGAATTTGATGTTTCATAACCTGATGCGAGTGAATTATGAAGCGCTGTCGCCTTGTGAAAAGCCCCAGTACTTGGCGTTGTCAGATCTCTCAGAAGATCAGAAGCAAGGCTGGTTGGACAGCCTTCGGCTGGACAAGCCGTATGAAGGTAGGAATGAGTTTTTTGAAACGCATTGGCAAAGGCTAGGGGACTTGCTTGCAAACCCGTGGATTCGAGCCGAGGGCATTTATCTTAATATGCAGGCATTTGCAGATGAAGGTTTGTTGTATATTGAACCGCAGATCGCCACGGACGGCTATCAGACGCCAGAGGGTAAAGCGATCCCATCTGATCAAGTGGTGACGATATTCCGGGAAAGGCTGGAAGCCAAGGATGCGCGGGCGACCGGAATAACGGTCCGGTTCCAGCGAGCCGTATTGCGGTTTCTACCTAACGCGGAACAACAACTGGTCGATACGTATCAGTTTGTGGCGGATAACTGGCCGTGGGTAGGCGTTAACCTGGTTGGTCGAGAAGACAACGATAAAGGCTACCCGCTACGATTTTTATCGACATTACGTCAATTACGCCAGCAACTCCATGGCGTAAAATTATCCATTCACGCCGGCGAAGTAGATGAGCCTAATGCCCATGTGCGCGACACCCTATTGCTGGGTGCGGACAGAATTGGTCATGGCCTCAATCTTATACAAGATCCTGAGACCTTGTTATTAATGCGGCATGGTCCCTACTTGGTCGAAATTAACCTGATCAGTAATCTGTTACTGGAATATGTTCGCCATTATGATGTGCATCCTTTCCCGGAATATCTGCGCACTGGGGTCCCTGTAGCACTGTCTACAGATGACCGGGGGATGTGGGATTCGACCATGACTGATGAGTTTTTTGTTGCCGTGAAAGAATTTAATCTGTCCTGGGCCGAAATCAAACAACTCAGCCGGAATTCTATTTCGTATAGCTTTCTTGAGGAACCTGAAAAGACAGATTTATTAAGCCTTTATGATAAACGGATTACCAAATTCGAAAATCGGCGCAAAAGTGCACCCAGGTTAAAGATACGGGGTGCCAGTCCAGCGCCGAAGC
>CAZGCW010000359.1:0-2808 GCA_964524295.1 uncultured Pseudomonadales bacterium | reverse complement strand
CTTTTTTGTCTTCTTTAGTCACTGTACTAATCTTGGTTGCGAAGATTCAGTGAGGAGTGATTCCCTAAAAACTGAAATTATCTGCCCCTGTCACCAGAGTCGATTCGATGATGCCGGGCGGGTCTTTCAGGGTGAGGTCGCTTCTTATAATCTTGAAATACCCGAGTACACGTTTATTTCAGGACAACGTATTCGCTTACAGAGTAATGCCTCATGACTTCTATGCGGTTAATGATGCACTTTACCCCAGCTTGGTCAGCATGGCCTGGTCAATGTAGGCTGGTCAATAATGACGACAAGATGAGCCTATGAAGCATTTACTGATCGTCTATCATAGCCAAAGCGGCAAAAACCTGGAGATGGCCGAAGCGATCTATGAAGGATGTTGTGATCCATTGATCGAGGCTGTCGAGGTGCGTTTTAAACAAGCAGGACAGTCTGATGCAGCTGACCTGCTATGGGCTGATGGGCTTATCCTTGGGACACCGGAAAATTTTGGCTATATGTCGGGGGCGCTTAAAGATTTTTTTGATCGCACTTTTTATGAAGTGGAAGGCCAGGTGGATGGCAAGCCATATGCCATTTTTGTTGGCTCAGGTAACGATGGGCAGGGTGCGTTACTGAGCATCAGGCGTATCTGTAATGGTTATAAATTCAAGGAAATACAAGAACCTATTGTCATCATAGGTAAGCTGACCCAACAAGCCAGGGAGAAGTGTCGAGAATTTGGTATGGCCATTGCCGCTGGAATAGAGGCTGGAATTTTTTAATCACATCAAACCTGGTTTAATCATTCAGTGCCATGCGCTAACTGATCAGGGCGGGTCAAGCAGGCCGTGGTGAGGATGATTAAATCACCAGTCTGCGATTATCCGGGGCGTCCGCCGCGTTCTTGCTAGCCGGCATCGGCAAACATCAGGTGGACTCTTCTGTTTTGCTTGCCTTTATTTTCTATTTTAGAAACACGGAGTTCGCCTATCTCCCTGAGATTGGCAACATGGGTGCCGCCGCACGGTTGAAAATCGATTTTAGGAATCCGAACCATGCGGATAATACCAGCCCCTTTGGGCGGTTGTACCGACATCGTTCTTACCAGGTCGGGATTGGCATCAAGCTCTGCATCGGTGATGGTCTCGAACGCCAGGTCCCGCTCTGACTTGATTAGTTGATTGAGTTGCTCAGTTAATTCAGTTTTATCTAATTGAACACCATCAAGGTTGAAATCAAGGCGGCTTTTGATTGCACCTACCTGACCGCCAGTGACCGGAAATTTAATGAGTGAGCCTAGTAGATGCATGGCTGTATGCATGCGCATATGTTTGTATCGTCTTTGCCAGTCTATCTGCATTGTGACCGGATCACCGACAGTCGGTTGGAACCGTTCTGAATCCGGTTCAATATGGTGCAATACATCGCCAGAATCTGCTTGTTTTGTGGTATTAATGATTTCCAGGGTCCCCTCGTTGAGAAGGAGTGTTCCTGTATCACCTGGCTGGCCACCACCCAATGGATAGAACACAGTTCGGTCACACTTAACCCAGCTATCACCGGTTTCGGTAATTTGCGCGGTAAGTTCTGTTAAATACCCGTCCTCATAAAAAGTTAACTCTGTCATACCCAAGACTCTTTTGCTGAACTTAGTTAACTGAACTTTAACACGGAAAAAATAATCGCTCTCAGCAACATCATACCACGCCGACTTGAGCGAATTCATTGACAGGACCAATGCTGAACCCACTCAACTGATCTGACTACGATGGCCAATCTAAACGAACTGGCGCTAGAGTTAGTCGCGTTGATTAGGGCATCAGGCTTTGACAAGTCTATCCTATGGATGGCAGGATTCATTACGGCCGTAATGGCAATTGCAGGCCCAGTGTTTTATTTTGGTCCGGGTACTGGCCATTTAATCGGGAAATAATTGATGCAGTTTAAACTTATTGGGATTCGACTCGCTGATATTAACCTGATGCTTGAATGGCGATATCAGCCGCCGTTCGACTTCTACAACCCGCCACAGGACAATCTCTACCATCTGCGGACCCAGTTGCTTGATCCTTTCTGGCGTTTTCACGCGGTGCTCGATGAGCAGGATACATTGTGTGGTTATTGCTCCTTTGGTGAGGATGGTCAGGTGACCGGTGGGGACTATACGGCTAATGCCCTCGATATTGGTCTGGGGCTTCGCCCGGACCTGACCGGCAAAGGGCATGGCGCTGATTTCCTGACTGAGATAATGACCTATGCTCGAGATGTATTTGAATTTGATACCTTCAGGCTGACGGTGGCGGCTTTTAATCATCGTGCAATTAACCTTTATCACCAGCTTGGTTTTGAAACGGTTTCAAAATTTACTGATTCAACTCGGGTCGAGTACCTCATCTTAACCAAATCAAAGCAATCCAGGCCTAAATGATCAGCAAGCGGCAAATTCCCTGGGTCAGCAATAAACCGCCATCAACGAACCATAGCAGGTGTTAGGCGAGCGTTTATGGTTGATCACGACAGACAGTTAAAAAGAGTGTTGCCAAAGATTTATACCGATCGAGCGGTACTGTGTCTGCTGGCGCCTGAGTACGCTGAACTGATGGTTCGTTTTAGGATTGAAAACAAACATCACCTGGCTCGCTGGGAGCCCAAACGGTCTGCCTATTTTTATACGCCGGCTTTCTGGCAGATGCAATTGGCAGCGAACATAAAAAATTATAGGTCAGGCGAGAGTTGTTGCGTGGTGATGCTCATCAGAATGAGAATGAGGTGCTAGGAGTTTGTAACTTCACTCAGATTGCCAGGGGAACGATGCAATCA
>CAZGCW010000358.1:0-2818 GCA_964524295.1 uncultured Pseudomonadales bacterium | reverse complement strand
TAGTCGCGAGCGCGCAGGTGTCTGCCTTGAAGCCGTAGAAGCGGTGATGTCGCATCAAGATTATCTGCTGGGAGATTTCACGGCCGCAGATATTATGATGGGCTATTCTCTTATGCTGGCAGAAAAGTTTGCGCTGATAAATGAAGATTTGCCTGCCACGAACGCTTATTTTGCACGATTAAAGTCTCGTCAGGGGTATCAGCATGCGATGAGCGTTTGAGTTTAGTTTGGTAATGTCGTTGTGATTGAATTCGTTTAAAGCGGCATCATGGGGGCGAACGTGATGTCAGTTGTTCAGCTTCGTTGTGATTGTACAGACTTCCGATGTTTTTTTAACTTTCGATTTTCTGCCTGGTCAAATCTCGCATCTGAACCGATATGGGCCTGGCCTCGCGCATGAGCAAGTTGAACTTGTTTTTCTCGCTCGAGGAAACGCGCCTTTTGGGCTTGAGTCGTTGTCGATATGCAGTGAGGACAAGATACACCACTAACATATTCGGGGCTAGCGAGATCTTTCTCATCCAGCGGGAGACGACAGGCATGACATTGCTGATAGCCGCCCGGTTCGAGGTGATGGTTAACGGCGACGCGTTCATCAAAAACAAAACACTCGCCCTGCCACAGGGACTCGTTTTCTGGAATATCTTCAAGATATTGGAGAATTCCGCCATCAAGATGATACACCTCGTCAAATCCTAACGAATTTAAATACGCGGTTGATTTCTCACAGCGTATCCCTCCGGTACAGAACATAGCGACCTTCTTGTGTTTTTCTGGATCCAGTGCTGTCTGTGCAAATTGTGGGAATTCTTTGAAAGAGGTCGTATTGGGGTTGATGGCGTTGGGAAAGGTTCCAATTCTCACTTCGTAGTCATTTCGGGTATCTACAACGATGACATCAGGAGATTGTATGAGTGGGTTCCAGTCCTTGGGTTTTACATGGGTACCGACATGCTTCTGCACATCCAAATCAGGTTGTCCAAGGGTAACGATTTCCGCTTTCAGTTTCACTTTGGCTCTGAGGAAGGGCGGGGTTTTGCTATAGGACTGCTTGTACTTTAATTGCAGGAAGCGACTATCTTTCCGGAACCAATTGTGTAGCGCATCAATGTTTTCACGTCGGCCTGAAATGGTTCCATTTAAGCCTTCGGTGGCGATTAATAGCGTGCCTTTAAGCTGCTTGTCATGCATGAAATTTAGACAGGACTGCTGTAACGCTTTTGGATCTTCTATCGGCACGAAATGATAGAAGGCTGAAATGACGAACAGGTTTTCTTCTTCTCTAGACATTGAGCGAATTACTCCCTGCATTGATGATTAGTGGTGCGTTGAACAAGCCCAGGAGGGCGCATTGTACTAAAACGTCACGGGTCTGGACAGCCTTCATGCTGACCCGGTTGTGATCCTATCAGTCTCTGCCAGAATGGATGACCGTTGCTGAACTGATCCAAGAGCTTTTCTTACCGGGATATCGGTATTTTGGCAGGGGAGGTTTGGAAACCAGTCTGAACCCGAAATTTGGATCAGGACGAAATGGATTTTCCGGTGTTATACTGGCTGACCATTGTTCATTTGGAGAATCACATGCCACTTAATCCCGATAGTGTAGGTACTCGTGGAACACCGATGCGGCGCAGTTGGTCCGGTAAAGACGCTTTGTTATATGCCGTGGGTATCGGCGCTGGAACCGAGGAATTGCAATATACCACCGAGAACACCAAGGATGTCCAGCAGCAAGTATTTCCAACTTTTGCAGTGATTATTGGCGGTGGCGGAGTGCCGATGAATGCGGCGGGCTCTTTCAATCCTGCAATGATGGTACATGGAGAGCAGGGCATTGAATTACTTGGAGAGATCCCCGTTCAAGGGGAGATAGAAAGTACCGGTGAAATTGTTGGGGTTTATGATAAAGGTAGTGCGGGTGTGCTTGCTTTCAGCTCTGAATCTAAAGATGTTAATACCGGTAAAGTGCTGCTGCGGACCCGGTCTACGTTGTTTTGTCGTGGTGAGGGAGGATTCGGCGGAGATCGTGGCCCGAACATTAAGATTGATTTTCCGGATCGAGAAGCTGACCACGCCGTTACTTATGTGACGAGAGAAGACCAGGCATTAACCTATCGTTTATCTGGGGATCGAAATCCGCTTCACTCTGATCCGAGTTTTGCTGCCATGGGGGGGTTTGCAAAACCTATTTTGCATGGGCTTTGCACCTATGGGTTCACGGGTCGGGGATTACTCCAGACGCTATGTGCTGGGGATGCAGGGCGGTTTCGTTCCATGAATGCGCGTTTTTCAAAACCGGTTTATCCAGGTGATGCACTCACGGTGTCAATGTGGACAGAAACAGATAGGGTGATTTTTAGGACGAGCAATCAAAATGGTGATATTGTCATCGATCAGGGTGTATTTACTTATGATTAAGGCGTCAGGGTAAGATATTGGAGCCACGAGATTAGGGTCAGGATTTATCGGTTAGGTTCCTACGAGGTGAATAGATGTTAAGTGTAGGATCTAAAGCTCCGCTGTTTGAATTGTCAGATCAGCATGGGGAATTGGTTCGATTAGTGGATTTAGTCTCCAAGAGCCCCGTGGTACTTTACTTTTATCCCGCAGATTTCACCCCGGGATGAACCAAGCAAGCTTGTAGCATACGTGATATGCAGGATGATTTAAGTAACCAAGGCTTAAATGTAGTCGGGGTCAGTCCCCAGAGTAAAGAAAGTCACCAACGGTTTAGTGCCCAGTATAAGCTGGGCTTCCCTTTGCTTGTGGACGCAGATAAACAAGTCATAAAGGCTTATGGTGTTAATGGGCCATT
>CAZGCW010000357.1:1408-2871 GCA_964524295.1 uncultured Pseudomonadales bacterium | reverse complement strand
AATGCTGTGGCCGAGCGCAAACAAACTGACGAAAACCGCCACGTCACGAATCTTAAACAGGAAAAAGATGACCCCCGCCAGATACAGCAGATGATCAAAGCCGGTCACCATGTGTTTTGCACCCAGGTAGATATAGGGCAGGACCTGAATCCCCTGGCTCTGCTCTACAAAGGCCTGATCGCCACTGCCGATTTTGTGCGCTGAGACGCTCACCGCTGCTAAGAGCAATAATGACAGCAGCACAACCACGGCTGATAGTCTATAAATGGGTATGTGTTTTCCGCTCATGTACTGGTTTATCACTATCAGCCTGTTCCGACATAGGGAATCAATCGCCCACAGATTAGCACACTAAACCACAAAACCAGTGAGGTTGACGCAATCAATTTAGCCGAAGCAGGCGGTGTGTTGGAATCCGCCCAGGTGTGCATTGTCCTGGCAACCTTGAAATAAAACCAAAGTACATTCAGCCCTGCCAGAATAATTAAGCCAAACTTGACCTGAAATCCGATGTTGATGGCATAACGTCCTGGGTCACCAAAGAAAAACAGAATGCCTGAAACAAGATTGATTGCGAATCCAAGAAATACAATGACCAGTAATTTATGGGTCACTATCGGGGGCACCCGTTTTAAGAACCCCATAAATCTAAGATCAATAACAAGCAGCCCGCCGAGCAATAATGTGAGCCCGACAAAATGCAGGATTTCCAAAATCACCCAGGTCCAGTTCCAACCGAGTACCCAGCCGTTTACCGGTGTTGCAATAGCCCAGTCAACCAGCGCTTGTATCATTATTCGGCTCCTTTTATTGGCGGAGATTAATCTACGTATTGACGAGAATTAATCTATGTATGCGATTAATCTGCCCGCAATAATTGCAGTCAACCAGAGTACCAGTGAACTCGCGGCGAGACCTTTAGCCAGGCCCGTAACGTCTCCTCCTGAGTCCCAGTGGTGCCCCTGTGTTCTAATCAAACTCTGAATAAAAGCCGCGTTGACTATGGCTAAAATGATCGCTGTGATTTTTATCAGGAACGCAATATGGGTGGCAAAGTAAGTTGCCTGAGAGCTAAAAAGACAAAAGCCAGATACCAGATTAAGTATAAAGCCTATCCAAGCCAACTTAAGCAAACTGCTAAGGCTTGTGATGGCAATCTCCGAGAACAAGCCAAGAAGACGCAAATTCAAAACAAACAGAATACCCACTATGATTGCCAGGCCTACGGAATGGGCTGTTAGCAGAATTGGGTAGCCCCAGATAGAAGTCGCCACCCAATCAGCCAGTGCACTGTATTCAAGCCATTCAAGAAAAGCCATAAGTCCGTCCTACTTTAGTGAGCGTAAAAGTCTTGGCTGGTTTCTTTCTGCTTATCCCAGTAAATAACCAGCAAACACAACCGGCAAGCCAGGCTTTTTTAGTACGTCTTAATCGCCATACCCGCGACCACCTCCAAGAAACAC
>CAZGCW010000357.1:0-1398 GCA_964524295.1 uncultured Pseudomonadales bacterium | reverse complement strand
ATCATCATTATATCGACATTCAATCCGATTCATAGGTATCCAGCGGATTCGATTCCTACAAGCGCTTCATCAAACGATCTAACTGACCTTCAGACAACGCATGCTAATACTGCCTTTATAAAAAGACGGATTATGCCAACTCAAGGTATCATGCCTGGAGGTAACACCCAAGACATACAGCAAGGGCAAAAAATGTTCGTTGGTAGGATGCGCCAAATTAGCCAGTTGCCCCAGGGACTGATAGTTTGCAACCGCACTAAAATCCCGCTGCAGGACCCTCTCAGCGACATACCGATCGAATTCCTCGGCCCAGTCGAATGGGTTTGTTTGCTGCCTGCGACGCGGCAAGTTATGGACAAGATTACCACTGCCAATTATAAGAACACCTTGATTCCTTAGCGCTGATATTTCTTTAGCCAAATACAGGTGCTGCATCGGTGACAGATCAGCATTGAGACTTAACTGGACAACCGGGATATCAGCTTCGGGATACATATGAACCAGCACGCTCCAGGAACCATGATCAAGCCCCCAGCCGGAGGTCGTGACAATTTCCTTCTGAAGGTCTGTGGACAGCATTTCCTGTTTGAAATTCGGAAACCCTTGGGCGGGATATTTCACCTCATACAGCGCCTTCGGGAAGCCACGCATATCATAGACAATTCGCTGCCAGGGGTTACTGGTCAGCAAGCTACCGTTTCGTGATTGCCAGTGTGCTGATATCGCCAGGATGGCTGCCGGTTTATCGCTATGACTGGCAAGGTCTCGCCAAACCAAAGTATGCTGATTATCCTGAATCGCATTTAACGGCGAGCCATGACCTATGAAAAATGCAGGCATCGGCTTGGTCGGCACCAATCCATCCGCAGCCGTTGGACCCAGCAGTGATGACAAGCTCAAAAGTGATGTCAGGCGAATAAATTCTCTTCTGGAGGTGAGCATGAGATGCGTTGATCAACCCGGCAAGGAAAGATTATCCGTATAGATGCAATTAGCTTCTTTAACATCGGACCTCAGGACTCGGTCTCGAAACTTAATATGCTTCCATTCGCCAACCCAGTTATCCGGATCGGTCATAGTAAGCTCCATGACTAACGTGTTGTTGTCATTGATCATGGTATACCGTTCAATGATTTTAAGTTTCTTACCCGCCCTGATACCCGCTTGAATGAGATGATTCTCATCAGTGAAACCGATGGTTTCAACGACCAGCGTATCACCCTGCCAATAGCCCAGTGATTCACCACCCCAGTTTCGGTCTAGATTAGCCTCTGCGACTCGGGCCCTGCCGTCAAGATAAATCACACGGTATTCATTGCTTAACCGGGACACCATGAATACTGCGGTAGGGTACTGCAACATCATTAACGACCCATAGCGCGTCATAACTCGGGGCAT
>CAZGCW010000356.1:0-2875 GCA_964524295.1 uncultured Pseudomonadales bacterium | reverse complement strand
GTTGCGTGCAGGCCATTTATTTTACCCTAATAAGACCAACCCAGCTGAATGTTAGATTATACAGATTTTAACCTGATGCCATCCGCATGGCGGTTACCAGCAATCAAAAGGAGGTAATCGCTAAGCGGGCCAGCGGGTCGAATCTTGAAAACTCACTTTACCTCAACCGAGTTGCGCTCGCCCCCGACTAAACACTTGCACCGGTCGCTGCAGGGTAGCCAAATCCAATAATGGATTACCATCACACAATAACAAGTCTGCCGATAAGCCAGGAGAAACCTGGCCAGTTTCCTGTTTCAACCCAATCGCATCTGCACAATCACTGGTTGCGGCTCGCAAAGTCTCCACATTGGATAACCCTGCCAGAACAGCAAAAACCTCCAGTGCCGAGCTCAGCTCATGATGCCGCACATTGGGTATACCTGCGTCCGTGGAGGCAATTAAACGACAGCCGGCCTTTCGCATACGGGAGAAACGCGCTTGTAACGCCGGCTGGATTTTGACATTGCCGATGTGGCGACGCCAACCTGTATTGACCGTCGGAGATACCCAGATTCCCTTTTGAGCAATCAGGCCCGCAATGGATTCATCATAATCTGCGCCCCAGCCATTCGGTCCAACCCACGAACAATGCTCTATGGTACTAACACCGGCCACAGCAGCATGATGTATGCCACTAACCCCATGGCAGTGGGCTGCCACGCTAAATCCTTTCGCTCTCGCCTGATCAACAATAGCCACCATGGTCGCTTCATCAAATTGAGCATCAACGGGTCTACTATTCGGGGTGATACTCCCACCCGTCGCCATGATTTTTATCAGATCAGCGCCCGCCTCTATCTGACGGTCCATAACAAACTGGGCCGAACTAAAATCCGTGCACTCGCCTCCCCAGAAATGGCAGTGCCCTTTTACTGAGGTGATTGGCTGACCCGCACAGAGCAGTCGTGGACCCGGTATTTCACCGGCCTTAATACGATCACGTATTTTCAACTCAAGCCAGCGGCCGCCACCCAGATCCCGGGCAGTGGTAATTCCAGCCTTGACCATCAACTCGGCACGATCAGCCATGTGCTGCAGTTGTACATCAACGGGGACTTTTCCATGAGCAAAAGGATCCTGCTCCTCTGGATCAAGACAGAGATGAATATGGGCATCTATCAACCCGGGCACGATAAAGCCGCCTGCATAGTCTCGAGATGGCACATCAGCGACTTTCTCATCCGCTGAAGTCAACTTTTTTATGCGTCCCTTTTCTATCAGGAGCGCATCATAATCCGATGAAATATCATCTGAAACACCATCCCAGATTTTCACATTCCGTAACAGCACCGCGCATCCTTAATAGACCAGAAAATGGCAATAAGCCTTTGTCCCAGTGTAATGATCTTCTCTCAGAGATCAAAGCAGATGGTTGCAATTTAGCCTGCATTCCCTGACTTATTTGAGCCTCGCCCGATTAGTCAGCGGGCGTTCAAACGATTTATTTCGAGCAAGCCGACCAGGATAAGATCATCCACAACGTGATTAAAAATATTCTGCCTATCGAAAAGATGAACAAAACCACCCGTACCAACCACAAGGGGTGCTTCAGTAGAAAATTCCTGTTCCGTTATCCTTAAAACTATTTCTCTGAGCATTCCCACATTTGACCAGTACAGTCCCGACTGAATACTTTCAACCGTGCTGGTGCCCAGCGCTGTACGCACGGGTTTTATTTCTACCGAAGGTAACTGCGCCGTTCTCATTTCCAGCGCTTCCATAGATAATCGAACGCCGGGTAGGATATTCCCACCCAGGAACACCTTGTCTTTACTAATGGCACAAACCGTCGTTGCGGTACCGAAATCAGCCACAATCAAATTACGATCAGGAAACAACTTGATCGCACCGACTGCATCAGCAATTCGGTCTGCCCCAACCTCTTTAGGGTCTCGATATTGAATTTTTAATCCGGTCTTTACGCCAGGACGCAGGACCAGGGGTTCAATCCCGAAATATTTCTGTGCACAGGCACGAAGGGAATACAACAGATCAGGCACCACACAGCAAATAACAATCTCCGAGAGATGTTGTGGTTCAACATCATTTTCCCGCAAGACACTACGGAAAAACACACCGAGTTCATCCGATGTACTGCGCAACTGCGAAGTCCGGCGAAATTGGAAAATAAGGTCACCTGCACTAAAAATCCCACCAAATACCTGCGTGTTTCCAACATCAAGACACAATATCATTGCATCATCTCCTTATGATTATCGCCAAACCCAGTCCTGACTGTAGACTTTCCGAATCTGCGAGAGCACCGTCAATGTTACCGTCGTGATCAGATGATACTGGTTGGGTAAATTTGCAAGCATCCTGTTAACCCAACTCCGTGAACACGATTTATGAGCCCACATCCTTACCAGCAAGGCAAACTTAGCCAGCACCAGAAACATTAAACGGCAGGGTGGCCATCTCAGCGGAATCAGCAGGTTAAGCAACCGGTAGTGCAAGTAAAACAACTTGGTTTTGCCGGAATCAGGGTGATCTCTTTTCCGAGGAGGATGCAGATTACTCAAGCACTGCCAGTCTGCGCCGCCAGAACAATCAATCGGCTCACCAACAGTAGAATCTAATTTAATGGTACCTGTCCTCATAGGATCAAGTCCTTTGCTCGTACATAACAACCTGACTATCACCCGTACCTGGCAAATTGCTTTAGTCGGGATTTTGAATGTTAAAAAACTTACCTGATGGTATCAACTATGTTGACCTTTAAACCAAAAAAATCTTCATTCCTGGCCCAATTTCGGTAGAATGCGTGTCTTGGGCCTATAGCTCAGTTGGTTAGAGCAGTGGACTCATAATCCATTGGTCGAAGGTTCGAGTC
>CAZGCW010000355.1:0-2940 GCA_964524295.1 uncultured Pseudomonadales bacterium | reverse complement strand
ATCCTGCCACCCAGACCTTGCCTGAGAGCCTGGAGTTACTGGATACCATTGTCGCGGGACAGCCCGATGAGATCGCCATACTATTACCTCAAAGCGGCAGGCTGGGCACCATCGGTCAAGCGATTCAAAACGGCATTCTTGCTGCTCATTTCGAACAAGAGTCTACATCCAAGATAAAAATATACGACACGGCGCGAGGAGAACCGATCCAGGCGCTCATCAACAGGGCAGCCAAGGAAGGCGCCGACCTCATTATAGGTCCGCTCGCTAAGGAAAAGGTCAGGCAACTATCCAAATTGCGACTGCCCGTACCCGTATTGGCATTAAACCGCCTAAATCAGTCTGAACTCTCAGGAACAAATCCCAACCTTTACCATCTTTCGCTCGCTCCCGAAGATGAAGCCAATCAAATAGCAACACAGGCACGAACGGAGGGTTTTAGTCATGCACTTCTCATCGCGCCCAATAACGAATGGGGCGACCGAACTGCGCACGCTTTCAAGCAGACTTGGGTTCAAAATAATGGCCAGATAGCCGGTGAAGCACGATTTATAGAGGACGAAAATTACAGCAAATTTATTCAGGAATTACTATTAGTTAATCAGAGTGTGAGTCGAGCCGCAGAACTTAAAAGAATCATTGGGAGCAGTTTTGAATTCACACCTCAAAGACGTCAGGACATTGATGTAGTCGTGCTAATAGCTAACTCCTCCCAGGCCAGGCAGATCAATCCATCGCTGGCTTTTTTCTACGCTGACGATCTTCCGGTATATGGCACCTCGCTCACCTACCAAACCGGAGATAATCGCATTAACAATATTGACCTAAATGGCATTCGATTCTGTGACATACCCTGGAAATTAGCACCATCCGATGACTTTCAGGATCGAGTGCAGGCGTTGTGGCCCGAATCAGCCGAGCAACTCTCATCGATTTTTGCATTGGGTATAGATGCTTACAATGTTCTTCCCAGACTGAAGCAACTGCGAGACCTGCCGGATTCCGCATTTTTTGGAGGAACCGGCAAACTTACCATGCAGTCACAAAACCTGGTCAGAGAGTTAATGTGGGGACAATTTAGTAATGGCAAAGTCTCTGCTCTACCCATCATCACTGATCCAATTTGATTCTGAGCACAAAGATTCTGGGCAAGCGAGGTGAAGCCAGGGCCGAATCATATCTACGTAAATCAGGATGCAACATAATTTCGAGAAATTATCGCCGGCGCTTCGGAGAGATTGATCTAATCTACCTTGATGCAGGAACCCTGGCTTTTGGAGAGGTCAAATCCCGGCAAACCTACCGTTACGGAACGCCCTCAGAGGCTGTGACACCTCAAAAGGTCCGTAAGATTATTATAACGGCCTCCCAATTTTTGCAGGAAAACCAATCCTTCCAGGACGCGCCGGTTCGCTTTGATATTATTTGCATCAGCAAACAGATTCACTGGATGAAAGGCAGTTTCAACAAGGAATGCTTGATTCTCGACTGAAGACTGGCAAGATACACATTTTATGGAGGATTAACCCATGCGAATTATTTTCTTGCTCTCTACACTGATCGCTTTCAGTGCCTGCTCAACAGTGGGTCCAGCGCAAGATGATACTGGCAAGAGGACCTTCGGCACTAAACTAGACGACGGTCGCACCGCAGGTCTCATCAAAAAAAACCTCTACGCTGTAGATGAAACTTATCGCAAAGCACATATCGAGATAAACGTTTTTAATGGCGTTGCTTTATTAACCGGGCAGATCGACAACCAGGAACTGCTTGACCAGGCCAGCAAGATCGCGGGTCAGATTCGTCATGTTTCAAAGGTACACAATGAGATGCAGGTGGCGGGCCCGACTTCATTACTGGTGAGGAGCAGTGACTCTATGCTCAAAACCAAAATCAAAACCAAAATGACTTTTGACAGTGAAGTCGACGCTAACAGGATCAAGGTCGTAGTAGAAAACGGGGTTGTCTATCTGATGGGCCTACTCACACGAGACGAAGCAAAACTGGCTATAGATCTGACTCGTGATTCATTTGGTGTTCAGAAAATTGTTCAGGCTTTTGAATACCTCAACTAACCTACTTTACAATGGTGAAGCTCGGTTTCTTTTTCTTTTTATCTTGTGAGTGCGTCTCCTCAGGAGGTTCCGAAACCGTTGTTTCTGACTCTTGCTCAGCCGGAACATATTCGTTCTCAGGAAACCACATGCCATCACCCGTCTCTTTACTCACCAGAGCCAGGACAGCGCCTATGGGTATACAGACTTCAAACGATACACCAGAGAAGCGGCCGTCGAACAAGACCGTGTCCTTTCCAGTAGAAAAATTCCGTACGGCGCCAGGACTGATATTAAAAATAATCCTGCCATCCGGTTGAGCATAACCGCTGGGAACGATGACGTCAGGAAGCAAAGTATTAACAATCAAATACGGGGTGAAGTCATTATCGAGCAACCACTCCAGCAAGGGTTGCAGGAGGTAGGGAACTCGGGAGCTTATTTTCATAAAAACCGACTAATCCCGCATATCCATTTCAGCCTCAGATAAACTTTCCTGAAAAGCCTCTCGCTTAAACATCCGGTTCATATAGTCTGTAAGCGGCTTGCCCATTTTGGGTGGCAATTCAATGCCAAGCAAAGGCAGCCTCCATAATAAAGGAACAAAACAACAATCTACCAACGTGAATTCATCACTCATGAAATATTCTTTTTCAGAGAAGATAGGGGCAATGGTGATCAAACCTTCGCGTAGCTCTTTTCTTGCCCGATCAATGACGGTGTCTTTTGATCTTTTGGCTATGATTGTATTGGCTAATCCACACCAATCCTTCTCTATGCGATAGACAAATAATCGACTCTGGGCTCTTGCAACCGGATAAACGGGCAACAATGGCGGATGGGGAAATCGTTCATCTAGATACTCCATAATGACCATACTTTCATA
>CAZGCW010000354.1:0-2959 GCA_964524295.1 uncultured Pseudomonadales bacterium | reverse complement strand
AACCTCGGCCATACGCAATTCCATCAACAGAAACGTTTTTGGCTACCCAGAATCTTCATACTCCGGTATACTGTATGTTGCGCCGATTTGAAATCAGCTTGCGGGCGCGTAAGAAATACAGCTAAAGAGTTCGACCTACTTTAGCGAAGGCTAAGTAGGTTTTTTTATGCTTTTTGTTAACCCATGGATTTTCTATGCCCATCAAAATTCCAGATTCCCTACCCGCTGCCGGCATTCTGCAGGAAGAGAATATTTTCTGTATCACATCTTCAGCGGCTGAAATTCAGGATATTCGAGAACTAAGGATTCTTATTCTGAACCTCATGCCCAAGAAAATCGAAACGGAAATACACCTACTGCGCATGCTCTCCAATACGCCGCTTCAGGTGCAAATAGACCTGATGCGCATCAATGATAAACCATCGAAAAATACACCAATCAAACACATGGAGGATTTCTACCAGGATTTTGCCACGGTCAGACAGCGGAAATATGATGGCATGATCATTACGGGTGCACCATTAGGACAGGTTCCATTCCATGAGGTGCTTTTTTGGGATCAACTTGCCGAGATTCTGGATTGGACTGAGACCAACGTCACTTCAACCATGTTTCTGTGCTGGGCAGTACAGGCTGCCATGTACCATCTATATGAGGTACAGAAGCAGGTCCTGCCAATGAAAATTTCCGGCGTATACCCTCATAAATTACTAAGGCCATTGTCACCGATCGTACGCGGTTTTGATGACCAGTTTGATGCACCCCATTCGCGCTATGCCGAAGTCCCTACCGCTGATATTATAGCAACACCGGGTATTGGCCTGATCGCCGATTCTGACATAGCCGGGGCTTATATTTTTGCCCACGAAACTGGCAAACATCTTTTTATCACAGGACATTCGGAGTACGAGCCCTTATCGCTGGCTAATGAGTATTTCAGAGATCTGGAATCGGGAGCCAACCCTGAGCTCCCTGATAATTACTTCACCAACGATGATCCCGCCTGTGCACCCAATGTCACCTGGAAAAGCCATGGCAGCCTGCTGTTTACCAACTGGCTGAATTATTTCGTTTATCAGTTAACGCCCTTCAATCCCGATGATATCGGCAGAGTCAGACATCCTCCTAATGTAAAGTTGGTCTGATTCGCTTGCCAACAGAATCAATCAAACCACCCAAATTGGTCCAAGGCGCCGTTGGTCCCGGCCTGTTTCGAATGACATTGCCCATGATACTGGGCATCTCCTCAAGTCTGATGGCGGGCTTGGCGGAAACCTTTTATTTAGGCCAACTGGGCTCAACCGAACTCGCAGCATTGGGGTTCACATTCCCCGTAACCTCTTCACTCATGTCGCTGACACTGGGGGTATCCATAGGCATGTCATCGGTTCTCGCCCGAGAGGTAGGCGCTGGCCGGGCTGACCAGGTCAAACGAATAACCACTGATGGCCTGACCTTCGCGGCTATTTTGATGATGGTCGTTGCAACCGCGGGTTTTCTGACCATCACACCCGTATTTGAAAGCCTGGGTGCAGACAAGAGCACCCTCCCTCTGATTACTGAATACATGCAACTGTGGTATTTATCAGTCCTTTTTATGGCGATCCCCTCCATTGGCGCAAACGCCTTAAGGGCGACCGGCGATGCCAAGACCTCGGGCATCATTATGATCATGGGTTCATTCTTACAGATCCTAATCAGCCCCATATTTATCTTTGGCTGGTTTGGCATGCCACCCATGGGCATGGCCGGAGCAGCCGCAGGCAATCTATTTTCGAGAGTCATCATGTTTGTGGTCACGCTCTACATACTGGTGTTCAGGGAAAAACTAATCGCGTTCCATCGGGTGGCAGTCGCGAGCATACTCGATTCCTGGAGAAAGATACTGCAAGTCAGTATCCCTGCAACTGCAACAAACCTTATAGGCCCCATATCCAGTGCGATCATCGTATCCATGCTCGCCAGCTACAGTCAGGAAACAGTGGCCGGTTTTGGCATAGCCAGCCGGATAGAAGGCCTGTTCGTGATTCCCCTGTTCGCTCTTTCAGCAAGTATTGGCCCTTTTGTTGGGCAGAATTGGGGCGCGGCTGAATTTAACCGAGCTAATGATGCCATGTTAATTTCTTTCAAAAGCAGCTTTGTCTGGGGTTTAGTAGTCGCGGCAATATTATGGATAGCGCATGAACCCATCATCAGGCTGTTCAATGACCAGCAAGGTGTTGTTGATGCCGCCAGCATTTACCTCCTGATTGTACCAATCTCGTACGGCACCTGGGGTGTGTTGATGATGGCATCGGCTATATTCAATGCCCTCGGGAAACCCTTTCGGTCTACCACCATGTCGATACTGAGAATGTTTGCTATCTACATTCCGCTGGCACTGTTAGGCAATAAATTTCTAGGCCTGCCTGGCATATTCATCGCGACCTGCTTGTCAAACCTATTGGCTGGGCTCATCGGTTTAATCTGGAATCGACGTTCCTACGCCACCCTAAATCAATCCAGCAAGGCTTCGGCAATCAGTCCATAATCACGGATAACATCTACGGCGTAAGTCACCTTGCCTGTCAATTCCTGCGGGTTCCCATGGACCAACCTCAGGCAAGCCTCAGCCATGTCCTCGACAGGCGTAATATTTTCCAGGGGCGTGTCTTCATTGATAAGTTGGTGGTGAACTACCCCTGGTGTCGCAACCAGGCCGGGCGAAATGACATTCACGCCGATACCATCACTGTACACCTCCGATGCCAACCCAGTAGTAAACCGCTCCAGGGCCGCTTTACACATACCATAGACTGTACCGCCTCGACCGGCCACATCTTTCGCAGGATGAATAGCTGCATGCGAGCTTACGTTCAAAATCCAGCCCGAACCTCGCGCTTGCATTCCGGGCAAAACCATCTGGGACAGATGAAAGGGTGCGTTCACTTGAACTTCAAACATTAAATCGCGGTGTTTT
>CAZGCW010000353.1:2157-2972 GCA_964524295.1 uncultured Pseudomonadales bacterium | reverse complement strand
AAGGCGGTCAATGACGAGATTCGAGAAGCCAACACAGCCCTGTTTATCTCTATCATGCTGGTGATTGCTGCCTGTGTGTTTTTCTATTATCGATCACTATTGGTAAGTTTTCTTTTGGTGTTTTCCTTGGCGACCTCCAATTTTCTTACCTACGCCTTCATGGCGCTTAACGGCATCGGGCTTAACCTTAATACGCTGACCTTGTCAGCTTTGGGTATAGGTTTAGGCGTCGATTACGGCATCTATGTGTTGGATCGTATTAGGGAGGAGAGCCGGGCAGGGTATAGCCCCTTTGATGCCGTGGCTAGATCCATCTCCACAGCCGGTAACGCTGTTTTTGTTACGGCGTTCTCTATGATTATTCCAGTGCTACCTTGGTTGTTGTTGTCTAGCCTGCGTTTCCAGGCTGAGATGGGGCTGCTGTTAGGTATGGTGCTGTTTCTCAATATGATCGGCGCGTTGGTGTTCTTGCCTTCTGCCGTTTTGATTTTTAATCCCCGGGCTCTGGTAAACAATCAGGACAGATCGATAGAGAACCAGATCGTCGAGGATGTGCGTCTTACCGCATAGCGTAAAGACAAAAGAGTGATAACTGAAAAGGAGGTTCTAGAATGAAAGCACGATCACATTGGAAGGCTCTATTACTGGCGACGGTCACGATGGCCGTTCTGCCCGCCTGGAACGCATCAGCATTGGAAGGAGAGAACTGGTGGATCGGAGGGCGCGTAAAACAGGCTTATGCCTGGGCCTACGATCTTCCGGATCAGGGTACGAGTGCTGGGCCATCAAATTTCCTTATCGAGGTCAGTGGCAGT
>CAZGCW010000353.1:0-2147 GCA_964524295.1 uncultured Pseudomonadales bacterium | reverse complement strand
GATAACGTTACCGTCACGGGGCGCTTCTGGCTGCGAGGAGATTGGTATCCAGATGCAGGTGACGACATCACTATGGCTGGGATTCAAGATTTCACCTCCCCTGGTTTTATGGAACAGTTCGGGTTCAGCTTGCAGGATAACGGAATCAACAATTACCCCGGTCTGCCGATTCCTTTTGGTGATGATGCCAAGGGCATAAGGTCGCTTTCTGACTTCAATGATGATGTGATTAGGGATCTATCTGTGAAATACACGGATCCCAAGCGACGTTATTCGATAAAGATGGGTAAGTTCCAAAGAGGCTGGGGTCAGTCCGATGGTATTCGGCTGTTGGACGTCTTAAATGCCCAAGATTTCCGCGAGCGTTTGGTTTTGCGTGATGCAGAGTATATTCGTATTCCCAGTTGGATGATCGCAGCTGATCTCAAACTTTGGAAGTTGGGCATGGGCAAACCCTTTAAGGCACTTGGCATGAAGCGCCCTTCTCTCGAGTTAGTCTTCATTCCTGAAGTTCAACACAGCCGGTTTATCATCAATAACCCGACGCCTTCGGCGAGTCAAAGCGGGGGCCTGTTTGGCTTTCCTTTTCCTGAACTTCGTGATCCTGTATCGGGTTTGGGGGTCCCTTTTTTAGGTGCCAATCTTAACGAGAAAACGCCGGATGACTTTAGTTTCAGCGATGCCGAATTCGGGTTGCGATTGAAGTTCGAAGCGATGGATGCGCAATGGACTTTGAATGCCTTCTATGGACAACAGGATTTACCCGTCGTTGAGTTTACTGGCATGGACTTGGTGGTAGGCAATGCCTTCAACGATCCAAGCCAGGCTTTGGCAACCGTGCCACTGGACCTCCAGACTTCCTTGGGAGCAGCTCATGGCCCAGGTGGTTTTATGGAATTTTTGCGTAGCCTGACAACAGCGCCTGGGTCTGTGGCCTTTCCCCTGGCAGGGTTTGGCTGTGCTGATGTTCTGGTAGGGGCGCTACCGGATTGCTCCCTCAATCTCAATTTTGATTTGAATTACGATTACAGGCAAAAGCTGGTGGGTTTCTCAGTAACGCGGGACATGATGGAGTGGAAGTGGGGCCGTAAGAGCGTTTCTCCGGTACTGCGAATGGAGTCCTCCTACGAATTTGATAAACCCTTCAATTCGAACAGGGTGGCGACGCCCTTTGGGCTGCAAGAGAGCGGATCGCCGGGCCTGGTGACTGACCCAGCTGAAGCGATCGTTCAACGCGACGTCTGGTCAACCATGATCGGCATGGACTACTTCCTCTGGGTCCCGGGTTGGGAAAGCCAGCGTAAATCTATTTTCACCTCCGTGCAGTACTTTAACATCCACACCTCTGATTCAGATCACTTGATGGCGCAGGCACCGTATGGTTCCGTGGAACAACCCGCTAACCAGAATTATGCGACTTTGTTATGGAACCTAGAACTGTTTCAAGAACGCATTTTTATCGAGGGTCTGAGTATCTGGGATTTGGATAATGATGGGTTCATCCATCGGCAGCGAGTCGATTTTAATTTCTTTGGAAACAGTATCCGTCCGCGTCTCGAGTGGATAACAGCGTCGGGTGACCGGGAAAGTATCCCCGCTGGCCTTTTACGCCACTCGGACATTATCGAACTATCCCTAACAGTACAGTTCTAGCATCCATTAGGAGACCAACATGGCTATTTTAATATTGAAGAATAACTGGACCCGATTAACAGCTTGCCTGTTGACTCTGGGAATGAGCTTTGGCGCAACTGCAGCCGAGCAGCCCGACTGGGTTGCCCGCTGGAACAGTTTCGCCGAGCAGACAGGTGAGGCCCGTCACGCAGAATGGGCATCTCGAATTGGTACACCTGAGGCGATTAAATTGGCAAAAGACTGGGAGGCCTTCCGCGGCTATACTGCGAGCAGTTTGATTGAGGCAGCGGACGTACCTGAGGCGCTTCGAGGCGGTCTGGTGCTGACCAAAGACAACATCGATGAATATCCCTGGCTGAACGATTACCTGCCACAATCCAAGATAGATCGGCTTAGGGATAGCGATTGGTTCAGTTGGGGTCAGATCGTGATTACACCGACCAATCATTATTATATGTCGCGGGGACGCCTGGAAGCGACTCAACAAGCGGTTAGCGAAGGTCACGAATTCT
>CAZGCW010000352.1:0-3008 GCA_964524295.1 uncultured Pseudomonadales bacterium | reverse complement strand
CATCTGCTGGTACTGGCCACGGTGACAACTGTTTTCGATGTCGTTCTGCAGATTTACTGGTACCAACTCTATCGTGATCTTGGAATTTATCTGCCGCTGATTTGTTGCAACCTAATCTTGCTAATTCAATTGCACAAAACTGAAACCTTAAGCTCACTTGGTAACTTTATGGGGGTTTGCCTGATTTCAATGGTCTCATTTTCACCGTGATGACATCTCCCTTGTTAACAGAGTCCCGGTTAAAGCCCATCGCTGTCAATGCAGCAACACTTTGACCCTCAATTTTCCAAAGCACCGTTTCACCCTGCCCGTCGTCTACCTCCATATTAATTATCAGGTGCGGGTTACGATAGATAAACCGGGTTACTGTCCCGGTTTTCTGAATGGATTCCTTTCGATCAAAAACAGTTGCACTATGATGTGCCAGAACACTGTTAGCAATCAGAATGGCAGCTGCCGTAATCAGTCCCCTCATTATTTTCAACGGACTCTCCTCATGTTTTGGATTCAAATTTAGTTCGCGGCGTCGAGTGCAGACAGCCGATCAACCTCTAACAATCCTGCTGCATACTAACTACCGGTTAAATACATTTTTGCACTTTCCGAAGTGCACTTAGCCTGCACCAACTGCCTATCCGCGAGTTTTCTTACTTTATGCATAATGGTGACCGGTTCGGTAAGGTAAACCGGGTCCGTAACAATCATTTCGATGGTGATAGCCAGGCCATCATCAGACAATGACAAACGTTCGATGAGCCGTTTCTGGTCACTGGAATCAACTCCCGTGTAGGTCCCCCAACGATCGGCGATAAAATTGTCGGTTTCAATAACCAGTTCCTTGCCCTCAAACCAGGCAACCGAGTGACCCAGGATTGAAGGCTCGCCGGCGGGCTGGCTCCGGTCAAAATAAATGGTACGAGGCATATCCCTGCCCTCATAGTTAATCGTCATGATTTCATCATTGTTACGAATAATTTTCATCGGATAAGGCAGAATCGTCGCTTTGGGTGGACCCGGATTCACACAATCCGTTAGCGGCGTCTGGCTACCATCAAAATTAGCAATATTCTCCTTTGCCAGAGCAGTAAAAGGCCAGTCATCCTTTGGCAAATAGCGCTTTGGGACGCTTAAATGCCTGGACCATAGCCCAGAGAAGTCCTTAGATGGCGTAACCACTTCTGGGGTTAGTTTCAAGGTCAGTCTGGTACCATCCGACTTCTCAAGCCAATTCAACCCTGAGTAATAACGATCAGGGTTCCGATCTCTTGCACCGCTCCAGGTTACCAGATCACCTTTTTTCAGCGACCGTCTGGTCCAGCCTCTTTCCAGCATCCCTGGCGGGTGGATCATCTCAATACTATACCGGACAATCTTGCCTTCTGGGTTAGGCGCATCCACTTTGAGATAAACATGGGGCATGCTCCAGCCATACTTAACGACAATCCCCTTGTTAACTATCACCTTGTTTCTATCCAAATTGGCATGCGAATGATGGGCACTTGCATTGGATAACTGAACTAAAAGCACCAAAAAGAAACCAACCCGAAGGCATTTAATTTCTTTTAAACAACGAAAAATCTTTTTTTCCAAAAAGCTCATTTGGAACTCCTTGTGTTATAGCGACTGATCATCCTTCATCACAGTATACGGAATCTAAGATTAACTGTGTGAGAAAATTTTTAGGTCCGTATTTTTTCGTATCATGGTCTACCGCCTGTGTTACCTGTCTAAACCTTACTTGTCTTAATAGATTGGCAGGCCCCTGCCCAGGCGAACCAACAAAAACTACGTGTGACCTCCCGAACCACTAGATAAAGAGGATGACCGCACACGACTGAAAATCGGAAAACGACGCCCACTCGCTCGTAAACTTGAGAGAACTCTGTGTTGATACCGGTTTGTACGGCTGTGGGCATCAAAAGCAACGCTCAAAGAAATGAGAATTGTGGATCCCGACAACAAAGAAGAATAAATGGGTGTCTATTCTTGCCCCAAATGACTGTTTATTCGTGGATAACCGTTTATTCTTGGTAACAGAGACTCTACCGCAACGGTTTATTGTCAGGTGACTGATATTGTTGTGAAACCATTAATTGTTATAACACTGGATGGAGACGCTATGTCCACTGCACTAGTCTGCTCATCTCATAGCCCCTTATTGTATTGCTACGACAAACCACCTCAGGAATGGGATGCAATTCAAGCTGCATTTCAAACCAGCAGGGATTTTGTCGAAGCATTTGACCCCGAACTCGTTTTTATTTTTGGAACTGATCACTTCAATGGTTTCTTCCTGAATACCATGCCTGCTTTCTGTGTTGGTTTAGCGGCCAAGGCAGCTGCCGATATCGGTGGTTTCACAGGGACAATTGATGTGCCGGAAAATACAGCGATGCAAGCAATTGAGTACCTGCGCGCCAATGGCCTGGACCCCGCAGTATCTTACCAGATGACTATCGATCATGGCTTTTCACAGACGCTTCAACTAATGACCGGTGGCCTGGATGCAGTACCGACTATACCGATCTTTATCAACTGTATAACGAGACCTTTTGTCCCCTTTGAGCGAACTATCTTGTTAGGTAATAAGCTAGGTAAATTTGCCAAATCCCTGGATAAACGGGTTCTATTTTTAGCATCGGGAGGTATGTCCCATCACCCCACTCGCTACTACCCTGCCTTCGGTGAGGGGGAAGTAGAAGTGATGGCCTGGCAACTCTCAGGCGGCAAGGATCCCCAATCCATGAGCTCTGAACAATGGCTCAAGCGCCTTGATTCAATGCACCACGAAGGTGCCGGGATGATCACTCGTGGCGAACGAACTGCCCAGGACATGCGTTTAAACGAAGCCAGTGACCGTCGATTTCTAGATGTGTTGCTAAATCAGGATTTAAACGCGTATGAAAACTGGGATCAGAATCTTCTAGTGGAAGCAGGCGGTATCGGATCAATGGAGTTACAGACCTGGATTGCAGCCTGTGCTGCCCACTATGCCTGTGGAGGCGCGC
>CAZGCW010000351.1:0-3017 GCA_964524295.1 uncultured Pseudomonadales bacterium | reverse complement strand
AGGCCAATCACCTCCTGGTGATCACAGTCCCAGTATCGGGAAAGGCCGCAGGCGACTTCTGTCGACATCAAGGCCGTAGACATTGGCATACGCTGGCCCTTATAACGAACCACCAGCGCCTGTATACGCTCAAACAGACTGCCCGGCATGGCTGCAGAGCCAAACGCCATGCTTTTGATATTAGCAAAAAACACGCTGGCCAGATCGGTGTCTCTTTCCAGCACATCGACTAACATGGCCCAACCCAGCGGGGCTCCTGCATAGGAGGTTGGCCTGACCTCAGCCAGGTTTTCCAGGGTTTTGTGATGCTGTCCTGGTACTGGCTTTCCGTCATCCAGATAAATGCTGCCACCAGCGGCAATAATCGAGGCCATCCTCAGGACACCGGCACCAACGTGACTCCACGGCATCCAATCCAGATAGCGTGGCGGTTGATCAGCATCGTCTTCATTTAGCGCCAGTCGTGAGGCCAGCATCTGACAGACCATGCCATGATTATGAATAACCCCTTTTGGCATACCGGTTGACCCGGAGGTAAAGATATAACGGGCCACGGTTGCGTGATCAATCAAGTCAATGGAATCATCGACATCAGTGGTCGCCGGCGTGGTCACTATGTGATTGAATGAAATCGCGTCAGCGGCGGACCGCCCGATATAAACCAAAGGCAGCCCCGCTAATTGGGTTTCCAACAGCGCTGGCCAGACCTTGTCAAAATCATCAGCAAATACCAGTCCTGGCTGAGTCCGGTCAAATACGGCCTTCAGCTTCGGATAGGCTGCCGGTATCGACGTGTACGCTGTGCTCACCGGAACATAGGGTATCCTGGCAAGCAAGGCACCCCAACTCATCAAAAAATGCTGGATGGATGCGCCAGTTAATATCATCAGTGGTGATTGATCGCTGCCGCGGTGATCCAACAACCACTGTGCAATTGATCGAGCCTGGGCTAAGGCCTGACCATAAGACAAGGAATGCCATTGTCCAGCCATGGTTTTTTCTGCAATGAGCACGGCATCAGGTTGCGCTCTGGCCTGATTAATAAAAACATCGGCCAAATTCCGGGGTAAAACTCCAAGCTGATAAGGGCTTGTTAAAATCAGGCTTTTATCCGCTCGCTCAACAATATTAACGCGAGGTTGAACTGCTACTGCCATTATCGGCTCCCATTTCATTTCTTAACAAGACGACCTTATCCAAAAGCGCCGGGTTGTCTAGACCTGGAATGCAGCGCCCATTGTCTGTAACCAATCTATCGATATCAAGCGCGCCCATTCAATAAAAGACGATCCATTCCTTCACGGCGTGAATATGCCATGTATTCGCTAAAGCCCGCTCACCTTCCAAAATAAGCACGATTGGGCCCTATTGGCTTTGTCCAGCCAGCGCGCGAGCCAACTGAATAATCCGGGGATCCTCTCGTATCGATATCGGCATGACCTCAAGTAATTCCTGGGCCTGCTGCACTCGACCCACTTTCTGAAGCACCAGTAACCTGGCAATAAGATAATCTACATTTTGCGGATCAAGCTCACAAGCAGCCTGCAGTGAGCCAAGCGCAGCCGGGTAATCCTTCAACCTTATCAAACTCAGTGCCTTACTATAATGCAACGGCCCAGCATCGCTAACCCGCGAGATACCTTTATCGAGTACGTTCATAACTTTACTTTCTTCCCCAATGGCCCGGTAAATATCGGCTAAATTCAGGTAAGATCCAAAAAAGTAAGGGTCAATACGCTGGCCCTCAAGCAATTGCTCAATTGCCTCAGTGGTGTTGCCGAGCAGCAGCGCCCTTTGACTAAGTCGTAGCCGCCCTTCTCCTCTCCAGGCAACCTGTGCTAAAGAAGCTGTCAGTTCCTCTATTGCAAGTTCAACTGAGTCATCCTGCTTTAAAGCGGTCAGCTCAGGACCCAGGGAAGCTGCGGCAGCCACCCGAATAGCCCGCCGGGTATCTTTTAGAACCGGTACAAGTAACGTTTGTTTCAACGACGCTGGTATAAACCCAGCCTGCTCAGCTGCAGCTAAACGAACCAGTTCAGAGCCCGAACCCAAAGCGTCAGCCAACAGATCCGGCCTTCTGGCTATAATCTCCGGACTCACCAGGCTCAGTGCAGTGGCTCTTTGTATGGCATTTAGATCCGGGGCCTGGGATAGTTTAAACCCCAGCAATGGATCAACCTGATGCCCTGATCTAAGTGCATGCAGCATCAGGCGGCTGGAGTTCGAGGTACTAGCCACCGCCATAGGCGTCTTTACGCCAGCTCGATTGGACCGCCATTTTTGCCAGCGATCCTCGTGACAATCCAGACACAAGTCTGTGGAACCCGTTAATTCATGTTCAGTTGGGTCTGGCCGGGCAAAGCGATGATCTCGCCTGAAATCAACACCCATGTAGGTTCTTCCGGGCATATGACAGGTTACACATTGCGCCGCCGTACTGGCCTGTTCATGCTGGTGATGTTGGTTCTGATTATAGCGCTGCGCGTCATGGCACTGCAGACAAAGACCATTACCAGAGATCTTCAGTTTGTTGCTGTGAGCATCATGACAATCCAGGCAATTAACCCCAGCTGCATGCATTTTACTTTGCTGGAAGGAACCATAAACATAGACCTCTTCAGCAATCTGCCCATCGCCCTGGTAGAAGGGTTGTTGAATCCATTCGGGCATAAAGTGGTCCAGAAAAGGCTCTCCTGGAATAAACTGGTCAGTAATAGGCGCGCGAAGGCTATGACAGGCATGGCAGGTCTCCATCGCAGATTGATCCCGGTTGCTCCCGGCCCAATGCGCCACGGGTTCATTTGGGGCGCGTTGCCAATGACCTTCAGGCTTCGCCATTGGGCTGTTGGGTTGGCTGGCGTGCGTCTCCGACAGGTTATGACAGGACAGACACCCCACGTTCAATTCCGAGAACCGGGGCGAGAAGGTGGCTGTTTTAACGTTATAGTTTCGCGCAAGCCCTGATGACTGACACTCAGCACACATGCCATTCCAGTTCTGCAACGGTTGTTGCCAAT
>CAZGCW010000350.1:0-3018 GCA_964524295.1 uncultured Pseudomonadales bacterium | reverse complement strand
ATGACGACGCTGTTACATGAACTCGAGCGAACGGGTGGTCGCTATGGCCTGCAAACCATGTGTGAAGGTGGTGGCCAGGCTAATGTCACCATTATCGAGCGTCTCTGATGGCGGGTCTTTGCGAAGCCAGGACGGCGGTTGTGACCGGTGCGGGTAATGGATTAGGTAAAAGTTACGCCAAAGCACTGGCAGCCGCGGGTGCGAATGTGGTGGTTAATGATATCAATGAGGACACAGCGGCGCTGACGGTCGCTGAGATTGTCGCTGAGGGGGGGCAGGCCATTGCCTGTTGCCGTGATATCACCGACCATGAACAGGCTGGGCAAATCGTCCAGGCGGCCATCGATACCTATGCGGATCTGCATATTGTTGTTAATAACGCCGGCATCTGCCGGGATCGCATGTTCACCAGCCTGAGCCCGGATGATTGGGATGCTGTGGTCAGCGTTCATCTGAAAGGTCACTATTGTCTTGCCAGCCATGCGGCACGTTTGTGGCGTTCGCAGGCCAAGGAAGGCCAGGCCGTTTCCGGCCGGATTATCAATACCAGCTCTGGCGCTGGTCTGCTGGGATCAATAGGACAGAGTAACTATTCGGCCGCCAAGGGGGCTATTTTGAGCCTGACACTGGTACAGGCCGCTGAACTGCAGCGCTATGGTGTGACTGCCAATGCCATAGCGCCCCAGGCACGAACCGGTATGACCGAAGATGTCTTCGCCGATATGATGAAGGTGCCGGAAGATGGCAGTTTTGATGCCTATCATCCGGATAACGTCGCACCCCTGGTGGTCTGGCTGGCAAGTGCCGCTTCCCATGCCGTGACCGGGCAGTGCTTTGAGATTTTTGGTGGCAAATTGTCCATTGCTGATGGCTGGCGCACCGGGCCGGAGAAAGACAAGCAGGCGCGCTGGAAGGCAGAAGAACTAGGGGACACTATTGAGGATCTAATGGCCTCGGCAATCCCCGCACAACCCGTTTATGGCAGTTGAAGCAGCGAGGACTTCCTATGGATCTTTCAAAACCACCGCCTTACACCCAAAGCCATAACCTGCTCGAAGGCCGCAAAGTCATTATTACCGCAGCAGCCGGTACCGGCATTGGTTTTGCTGTTGCCAAAAGGTGTGCTGAGGAGGGCGCAGCCCTGCTGATATCAGATATTCATGAGCGCAGACTCGAGGATGCAGCAGCTAGACTGGAATCGGAAACCGGCGTTGCGCCGGTCACCTGCTTGTGTAATGTCACCGAGCAACAGGATATAGACGAATTATTCAGCTCGGCCCATGATACATTTGGTACGCCTGATGTGATCATTAATAACGCTGGGTTGGGCGGAACCGCCAACCTGGTAGAGATGACAGACGAAGCCTGGCTTAGTGTGCTGGATATCACCCTGAATGGCACCTTTAGGATGACTCGGGCGGCCATGCAGGCCATGTCAGGTGCAGGCGGGGTCATTATCAATAACGCATCGGTGCTGGGCTGGCGTGCCCAGAAGGGCCAGGCGCATTATGCAGCGGCTAAAGCAGGTGTGATGGCACTAACGCGTTGTGCCGGCCTTGAAGGCGCGGAATTGGGCATCCGAGTCAATGCGGTGGCGCCCAGTCTGGCCATGCATCCCTTCCTGGAAAAAGTCACTACCCCGGAACTGCTCGAACAGCTCACCGCCAAAGAAGCCTACGGGCGGGCTGCAGAAGTCTGGGAAGTCGCCAATGTCATGGTATTCCTGGCCTCCGAGTATTCGACTTATATGACCGGTGAAACCGTTGCCGTGTCCAGTCAGCAAGCCTAGGACACTGATTATGGGACTGGAAGTTGCCTACCAAGATTTGAAAGACCAGGTTGGGGTCTATCTGGGAGCGACAGAATGGATGGTGATTGACCAGCCACGCATCGACCAGTTTGCCGATGCCACCGATGATCACCAGTGGATTCACGTGGATTCAGAGAAAGCCGCCACCGGGCCGTTTGGCGCAACGATTGCCCATGGTTACCTGACGCTGGCACTGGTTAACAAATTCCTGCCGGACCTGATCACTGTGACGGGTACCTCTATGGGCGTGAATTACGGCTGCGAGAAGGTTCGCTTTCCGGCAGCGGTTGTGGTTGGCTCTGAGATCCGTGGTAGTGGTGAAGTGGTCATGGTTGAAGCCGTTTCCGGTGGTTGCCAGATCGTTGTCCGAGTGACTATAGAAATAAAAGGCAGTGACCGACCCGCCTGTGTGGTTGATACCATCAGCCGGTTTTACCCCTGATTGAGCATTATTTTGAATTTTTTCAATAGCTTAACGTGGAATATGAATACGATATGAGCGAAGAATTTACCCAGAGATACCGGAATTTTGTGTTAGGCGTGCTGGTTGTTGCCTACGTGTTCAATTTCATTGACCGGCAACTCATGACCATATTGCTTGAGCCGATCAAGGAAGAGTTCGGCGCATCCGATACGGCCATGGGTTTCCTGACCGGTTTTGCCTTTGCGCTCTTTTATGCCTTTCTTGGCCTGCCCGTCGCTCGATTAGCAGATGCCTGGTCCAGGCGTAATGTCCTGGCCGTGTCCATGGTCATCTGGAGCGCCATGACCGCCTTGTGTGGCGCTGCCATGGGTTTCTGGCAGATGGCATTGCTCAGGGTCGGTGTCGGCGTCGGTGAAGCGGGCGGCACACCGCCTTCGCATGCGCTGATCTCTGCTTATTTCCCGGTAGAGCAGCGTTCAACCGCGATGGGTATTTATGGTAGTGGCACGCAACTGGGCGTCCTGATCGGCATGTTTGGTGGCGCTGTGATTGCAGAGCAGATGGGCTGGCGCTGGGCTTTTGTTCTATTCGGGCTACCCGGTGTGTTCGTCGGCCTGCTGGTGCTGATGGTAGTCAAGGAACCCGCCAAGGCAGCGATTAGCTCCTCCAATACCATGATGCAGGATCTGGCTCACTTATGGCATATACCGGCATTTGCCATGATCACTTTTGCCACCGGGTTTACCGCCCTGGCGGGGTTTGGGATGGGCACCTGGTTTCCCAG
>CAZGCW010000349.1:0-3020 GCA_964524295.1 uncultured Pseudomonadales bacterium | reverse complement strand
CAGGTATTTTTCCCGCTGCTGTTCTGATCCGTAGGCATTAATAGGATGCATCACCAGCGACGACTGCACGCTCATTGCGGAACGATAACCACTGTCGACTCGTTCGACTTCCCTGGCGACCAGACCATAGGAGACATAGTTTACGGCCGAGCAGCCATACTTTTCAGGTAAGGTCGGTCCAAGTAACCCCAGCTCACCCATCTCATTCATGATTTCACGATGAAAGTGCTCATCACGATAGGCCTGTCGAACACGGCTCATCAAGCGATCCTGGGCATACTCACGCGCGGTATCGCGTATGAGTCTTTCCTCTTCCGTTAATTGATCATCCAGCAAAAAAGGATCATCCCATTTGAATCCTGCCATACTTTCCTCTTTAGGTTGGTTCAAGTCAGCCGTACAATGACGGGCTCTGGCCTGAGTATATTCCGAACTCAAGAGCCAGCCTAGCTCCTTTCTTTTATATAAGGCATTCTGATGACGATAGATTCCTCTACACTGCAGTTATTACTCGATACGTTAACGCGATTTGTTAAAGAACGGCTCCGGCCGCTTGAATCACAAGTCGGCAAGGATGACAGGATCCCAGACGCCATCATTAATGAGATGAAAGAGCTCGGCCTATTTGGCCTGACCATCCCCGAGGCCTATGGTGGCCTTGGCCTTAATATGAGCGAAGAAGTTGCCGTCGCCAGGGTATTTGGCCATACCTCACCGGCATTCCGGTCCACCTTCGGTACCAACGTCGGTATTGGTTCACAATCTCTGGTCATTGATGGCACGGAAGAACAAAAGCAGCACTACCTGCCAAAAATGGCTACCGGCGAAATCATCGGTTCTTTCTGCCTGACAGAACCGGAATCAGGCTCGGATGCAGCCTCGGTGAAAACCACCGCAACCCCACAGGCAGACCATTACATTATCAATGGCACCAAACGCTTTATCACCAATGCCCCCACTGCAGACCTGTTCACCGTTTTTGCCCGGACCCATACCGAAGAGAAAGGTTCTCGCGGTGTGTCTGCCTTTCTCGTCGATAGAAACCTGCCTGGTATTCAACTGAGTAGGCCCTATCGAAAAATGGGCCAACAGGGAGCACCGGTCTGCGACGTGATCTTCGATAATGTCAGCGTCCCCCGGGACAAGCTGGTCGGTGGCCGGGAAAATACCGGCTTCGCGACGGCCATGAAGGTACTGGATAAAGGCCGGCTTCATATCAGCGCCCTGAGTGTCGGCATCGCCGAACGACTGATCGAAGACGCCACTCGTTATGCCGTAGAACGCAGGCAGTTTGGCCAAGCAATTGCTGATTTCCAACTGATCCAGGCCATGTTGGCTGATAGCCAGACAGAAGCCTACGCTGCCGCCTGCATGGTAGAGGAGACCGCCAGGCGGCGCGATGCGGGAGAGAATGTCGGCGTATTGGCGGCCAGCTGTAAACTATTTGCAACCGAGATGGTAGGCAGGGTCGCCGATCGCGCGGTGCAAATCTTCGGTGGGGCTGGCTACGTGGAAGATGATGGCATAGAGCGGTTCTATCGAGATGTCAGGCTATTCAGGATCTATGAAGGCACCTCACAGATTCAACAGACGGTCATAGCCAAAGATCTCATCAAACGTTATCGATGAGCCTCTAATTAGTCACCTAATCCCGTATAAATGACTAGCCAATGCAGGGGCTAAAACGGTAGCCTTATACGTGTATCTAAAGCAAGCAACCTATGGCCGGATATTCCACAAAAGAAGTCGCTGACTTAGTTGATCTGCCTAGACAGACTATCTGGGAACTCGCCAGGGCCGGGGTACTTGATCCTGAAAAAACACCGTCGTTGCAATACCGGTTTTCTTTCCAGGACATCGTCATACTCAGAACCGCCAAGGATCTCATTCAAGATGGCGTCCGTAAGAGCCGTATTCAACATGCACTCTCGCAGCTAAAAAGCCAACTACCAACGAATCGACCGCTGACCTCCCTGCGCATCAGTGGAGACGGTAATGCCGTAGTCATTCGCGAAGAAAACCGCCTCTTTAACGCGGAAAGCGGTCAACTTCATCTCAACTTTGAACTCACAGAAGGCCGCAATGTCATCTCCAATTTTAGTCAGGCCACTGATCAGTCTGATCCCGAAGAGCAACTCACCAGTGACGACTGGTTTGACCTGGGTGTTGATCTAGAGGCGGTCAGCCCTGATGATGCGCCGGCCGCCTACCGGAGAGCCCTTGAAATCGACCCAAGCCACGGTGATGCACACGTCAACCTAGGACGGATTCTTCAGGAAAGAGGTGATTTTAAGGAGGCTGAGAACCACTACCGGCTAGCCCTGCAACTCGATGTAGACAACGTACTGGCGACCTTCAACCTGGGCACCCTGCTGGAAGATATGGGGCGTGTAAAGGAAGCCATTGATGCGTACAAAAATGCCGCCCAATTTGCCGATGCGCACTATAATCTTTCCCGCCTATACGAACTGGTAGGCGAACACGATCTGGCTTTATCGCACCTGAAAAAATATCGAAAGTTGATCAATCCAGATTAAACCAGACCAGAACATCGCCTAGCAGTGACCAATTCATTCAATGAATCAAGGTGTCATTGGAATCCAGGGTAATACGTATCAACCTGTTTCCCAGTATCACAAGTTGTCCCCGACTTCGAACTTGTCCATCATCCGTGTATTCGAATTGATACTCCCGCCAAATACTCCATTGGTCATTATGATCGCGACTCATTGAAAGGTGGATAGTATGAACAGTATGGTCCAGCAGTTGGACCCGGTATTTTTGGCATTCACGCCGGGCACAGACAATGGCCAGTTCTCCCATTCGCGAAGCCGATTGCCAGTAAAGGCCAACCGCACCCACAAACAGAATAAGAAACCAGTCAAACATCCCTATAGGCTACTAGAAAGTGATTTTATGATCATCAACTATTAACATCCCCGAACGAATCACGTAAACTTCGCCGCGGAGGGATGGCAGAGCGGTTGAATGCACCGGTCTTGAAAACCGGCATAGGTTTG
>CAZGCW010000348.1:0-3031 GCA_964524295.1 uncultured Pseudomonadales bacterium | reverse complement strand
GAAGCGCGAATTTCCGGCTGTCTTTGGGTGCTTGCGCCATTGCTCCGAGCCAGGTGCGCAGGATCTTGGCAATACGATCATCGAGTTCTTTGGGCTTGATCCCGACGCGCTTCGCGTAGGAGCGGAAGATTCTATAGCCGGGTAGAAAAGCAGAGAGTGCAGCCCAGGGCATCAGGTATAGCCCATGCGGCAGTCTCCCCAACTACTTCGACGATCAACCTGGCTGCGCCGCGCCTGTTAGTACTGATTCTTCTAATGGTACCGGGGTTCCTGTTTGATTATCTGCTGAGAAGAAAGGCCGCTTAGCGACCAGTCGACGACTCCGCAAGCCTCGTCTAGTCTGACCAGATTAATAAGCCAGAGGAACGAGTTTACGCAGAAGTCATGTAGTACTTACGGAGTCGCTTTGTTATGTGCCACGTCATCTTCGAGCCCTTGGCAACGAAGACAACTTCCCCAGGTTCGAACGTTTCTGCCACACCATCTGCATGAGTTATGGTCAATGCCCCCGAAATGATGGTCATCATTTCGTTTACCGGGTAAGCAGGGATTTCCATCTTGCAGGGTGGACATTCCCAGACACCCGCTGAGACCGAACCATCTTCTGCGTTATGGAAAGGTATGGTGGTCTCGTCTGTCTCATGCGTCGTGAAGCACCCTTTCGGAATCAGCCTTGAAGGGCTCGATTCGCCGTCAACATCTGGCAGGATTTTGAAAGTACTCTCTGTCATGTCCTACTCCGTAGTACTGATTAGGTGATTAAATTGCAGCCGCTATCCGATTTGCTCTTCGACTGCCCGATGCGCTGCATCAAATGCAGCATTCATTAAAGGCGTGACTTCTGAGTCGGTATTCGCAATCGAAATACGCCCGAACTGCTGACGTCCGATTTCATGAGGAGCTTGCCCCTCCTCCCATTCAGGATCATCCAGCCCCTGATACCAGTATGCGTAGCCATGAGGAATTCGGTTAACCGTAATCGCCTTGATATCTTTTTCATGATTGAAGCCATGCTTGCCAAGCATGCCTTGAAGTTGTTCACGAATCTGTTGCTCGTAATCCTCGAATGTAGAGGCGTAGACTTTATGCCGTCCTAATCTCAGAAGATCACGCGTTGTGCCTTTGGTTCCATCAGCGGGCGTGGGGGACGCCATCATGAATACCACCATGGGATCATCGGGCCCCCTGGGTGGTTCGTAACCGCCTGATGTCATCGTTGGTGCTGCGCTGACCCACTGGAAGGGATCATAGGGACATTGAGTCATCGTCACCCCCAGTTCCGAGAAGGCTTGTCCGTTTTCCAACAGTACGTTGGCGTAAACAAAGGGTACCCGAACCCCATAACCCAATCCGTTTTTTTGCTCGTCACTCATCTCGGGACAGAGATCTGGGATCAAATTGTTATAGCAGGCGAGAACGCAATGGTTGGCGG
This sequence comes from uncultured Pseudomonadales bacterium, assembly GCA_964524295.1. GTDB lineage: Bacteria > Pseudomonadota > Gammaproteobacteria > Pseudomonadales > Azotimanducaceae > UBA9926. The sequence goes on along the minus strand of CAZGCW010000348.1, from coordinate 1,599 downwards.
TAATACGTAAAGGCTGACCCTGTTGCACGTAGTCTATTTGCACGTAGTTATCGACTTCTTTCACGCCAACGGCGGTACTATTGAGACGAACACGGACCGACTGGTCGGCTTGGTCCAGCGCCCCGTAGTTAAAGCGTGCGATTGCTACATCCTCGAAACCTTTCATACTGGGTGCTACGCCTGGAATCATTTTCTGAACCAGAAGGCGCGCAATAGAAGCGTTTCCGTCTGGGAACATGCGAACGTCACCGGCGAGGTCATCGATCAGCATGGCTGCGATGGAATCGACAAAGTCTGCCAGCCAACCCATGGCACGGAGACCTGGGCTGCCAGCGAGTAGGCCTTCAAGCACTGTGTGGTTCCATCCAGAGGGGCCATTCAAGATCCGTAAATAGGCATTTAGTATGGGTATCGTGTCGACTGAAAGCCCGACTCGATCCAACAAAAACTGGTTGTAGCTGGTGTTATTTACATAATCCCATTTCTCGGTCAATGACAGGTCATCGAGGAAGTCCTGCTCGCCACCAAAAAAACCGACCAATTTATCTTTTTGATTTTTCGGGATTGGTAACTCAACAACCGCGGCCTCATAGTCGCCTCTTCCATGGAAGAATTTTAACCAGTTACCTCCGATAGTCAGATATTCATCACCATCAGGAACTGTCAGACCGAAATCCCCACCCAGCTTGCCTCCTAGGATGTAATCATCAGGTGTGTTGGCCGCCATTTCTGCTATGACTGTTTCGTTTATACCAAGATCTATCAAAAGACTTCCGGCAACGTCACCGTAGTTGCTTGGACTATCTAGATTCTGCGCGCCGCCGAGGCTCAAGAGCATTCTGCCCTTGTGGTGAAACTCATTGCGCTTAGCATGCCCGCCAAAGTCATCGTGGTTATCAAGCACCAGAACACGTGCTTCAGGACCGGCTTTTTTCAAATAATACCAGGCAGCCGCAAGACCACTCATACCGGCACCAACAACGATGAGATCATAGTGTTCATTGAGCACTTCATAGGATTCAGGTTTTTGTCCCTGCCACGCCAATGCGTGTGCAACTTCGAAGGAGCCTGCATGACTGCCACGCATACCGGTCAGGGTGGGAGGATAGTAAGTAGATAGACCTTCGGGGCTCCTTGATGTATCAAGACTCATCCCGGGTTCGCCGCCATAGGCCGGAAGCATGGCGCCTACCGTACCAATCGCCATTCCATTAAGTAGATCCCGCCTTGTTATCTGTATCGCCATGGCTGCCTCTGAGAATTTTACATGTCAATCGACATGTTCTAATTGCACCGTCAATCGTGATCGTTCGGGTATCAATTCTGCCCCCTGACAGAGGATACATTCAAATAGCATCCTGTTCATAGCGATCTTTAAAACACGCCTTTTGATCGCAGGGTATCGATTTCCGCTTCAGACAGCCCAAGCTCGGCCAGGACCTCTATGGTATGCTCACCCAGCAATGGAGGCATCCTGCGCCTTGGGTCTTGCGGAGTAGCTGAAAACTGTGCCGCCGGTTTGGCTTGCTTGTACTTACCAGCACTTGGATGCTCGAACGCCAAGATGCTCTCGTTATGCTGAATTTGTGGGTCTTCAAA
>CAZGCW010000347.1:0-3065 GCA_964524295.1 uncultured Pseudomonadales bacterium | reverse complement strand
TTCTTCATTTGACGCACTCGCCTACCATTTTGTTACTGGGATAGCCTGGCCTCTGCGACCTGGTTTTTAAGTTCAACCAATCGCAACGATACCCGCACGCCCAGTTTGCGACGATGTTAATTTGGAATCAAGTGTGCTCATCGAGTAGACGCAGCTGAAAGTAGCTGAACTGTGACGATTAAAGCTCGAAATATGGCTAAAGCACGATCAGATGTCATTTAGTTTTTGGTTTGTGTGGCATAATGTATTTTTATTTTCGGAACCCACCCCATGAAAAGAAATTGGTTATTAATCCTACTCACCTGCATTTGTTCAGCTGTCGTTGCGCAGACAGATGAGCCTGTTGAAGTAGAGCCTATTGATGAAGACCTTGTTTCAGAACGAGGTTATTTCTTCGGATACTCCTTCGGTAATATGCTCAAACAAGGCGGTAATGACGATGTTGATTTGCAAGCCTTGTTAGTAGGAATGAAAGACTCATTGGCTGAAGTCCAACCTGCTATGAGTTCGGAGGCGCAAACGGCTGTCATCAATATTATTAAGCAAAGACAGGAAGCCATTCAGCTTGCCCAGCAGGAGATGACAGAAAACCTGGGTCAGCGAAATATCGACGAAGAGATTACATTCCTGGCTGAAAATGGTGCCAGACAAGGCGTTATTACCACCGCCAGTGGTTTGCAGATGGAGGTGCTTGAAAAAGGCCAGGGAGCTTCACCTGGATTATCTGATACCGTGGTGGTTCACTATGAGGGTACCCTGCTTGACGGGACTGTTTTTGACAGTTCAATTGCTCGCAACGAACCGGCTGAGTTCGGTTTGCAGCAGGTGATACCCGGTTGGACTGAGGGTTTGCAATTAATGAAAACAGGTGGTACAGCCCGACTGTTTGTGCCCTCAAAACTAGCTTATGGCCCCGGAGGAAGAGGTAATATCCCACCCAGTGCATTACTGATATTTGAGGTTCAATTATTGGATATAAAATGAGCCCGAAACGCGACCGGAGGCAAGCTGACGGGGGGGTTAGTTCTTGCCGGGCTTGGTTGTACAACATGGAACGTTGTTTAGTTTCGGTCTCTTTGAGGTTGACCGGTGAGCAATAGGCACAGGAGCGTGTCGTGATTAGATTATTATCTACCGTTTTTTTTGCCAGTGCCTTTATATGGGTGGCCATCGAGTTTTTTGATGTAGATATAGAGGTAATGAAGGTATTGTTCATTTACTCTTTGTTGTTTGTTGTCTTGCTCATCCTGACTGGCCTTATATTCAGCCCGGTGGTTGGTTTTTTCAGAGGATCCAGGAAGTCGAGTCTACTGGAAAAAGTCCCGGTCAAGCCCTCATCCGAGGACAAAATTAATTGAGTTCTTTCAAGAAGCGATCTTTTCTGGGAAAGTAATAGCGGTCATAGTCGATTGAAAAAGCAATGGTATGCGCCCTTCCGGTAATCTGGTCACGGCTAATCAGGCCGATTTTTCGTGAATCACGACTATTATCACGGTTATCTCCCAGCATTAGATATTGGTCGTGCGGCACTTTTAGGGGGCCAAAGCTATTGTATTGATTTGGTTCTGAAGGCCGGAGCATCACGGGATAGCGAATTTCACCCACGGATTCGTAAAAGAAATGGTGCTTTCTTTTTTGTACGACATCGAGTTGATTGACTATTTCCTCACCAAGCTGTGAGTAACTGGCGGGTTGGTGGTTGATGAATAACTGATTATTTCGCATTGCGACAATATCACCCGGTACGCCGATCACTCGTTTGATCAGGAGCTTATCGTCGTTGGGAGAATAAAATGTAACGATTTCTCCACGGGTCGGATTGCTCCATTGACTCAGGTGTAGGGTGGTGAACGGGATTTTTAGATCATAGGCCAGTTTATTAACGACAATTCGATCGCCTTCAAGGATGGTTGGTTTCATTGATCCGGATGGGACCTGATTCCAATCAGCGATAGCAGATCTAAACAGGATCATGATGACGATGAAAATGATTAACCCGCGCCATTCTCTAAATAAATTAATTGTTGTGGCTGATTGCAAACGATTAAATCCTGTTTTTACTCGAGTTTAACGTCTTATACGGCTAATGTCAGAGGCTAGTTTCAGCTTAATTTGATGCCAAAGTTGATGATCAGTACCCGTGGGTGGTTGAAACACGGGCAAACAACGACAGAACCTGAGTCACGAGGCCAGTGTGCTGGTGCAGAAGGAGAAGGGTAAAATGCAAGTTAAAGCAGCTGATGGGACAGATCTTTATTATGAAGTGGCGGGTCAAGGGCCTGCAGTGGTTTTTGCGCATGGTGCGGGTGGAAACAGTGCGAGTTGGTACCAGCAGGTCCCTCATTTTTATAAGACCTATACGACGCTGGTCTTTGATCATCGAGGATTTGGTCGGTCCAAATTTAACGAAGATAAGTTCAGCACGCGATTTTTTGCAGATGACCTCAAACTGATTCTCGATCATGCTGGAATCGATCAGGCTGCCCTGGTTTGCCAGTCGATGGGTGGCTGGACGGGAATTGATTTCGCGGTAGCGCATCCGCACCGAGTGACCGCGCTGGTGATGTCGCATACCACAGGCTCAATCAGTAGCCCGGAAATAGTCAAGGCGATGCAAAGTGCCGCCGTGGAGAGAAAACAAGATAATCATCCTTTTGGAAGCCTGGCTCTGGCAATGGATCTTCCGCTTCGAGATCCGGTTAAGGCCTATCTTTATCAACAGATTGGCCGGTTTAATACCGGCATCAACTTGAGCAAAATCCTATCAGGCACGGATGGCCTAAGCGATGGCATCAAACCAGAGCAACTGTCGAAACTAACGATGCCGGTTCTCTTTATCACCAGCAAGCAGGATCGATTGATTCCATCAGCCGCGGTTCATCATGCAGCAGGGTTATTGCCAAATACGGCCGTTGCCCATTTTGACGAAGTAGGGCATTCATCCTATTTCGAATGTGCTGAGCAGTTTAATGTTCTGGTTGCTGATTTTCTTGACGCTGGGGTCAATACTCCCTGAATAGGGCTGAATTTCATTGGATTAGGTCACGTCCATTACTTTGAGCAGG
>CAZGCW010000346.1:0-3088 GCA_964524295.1 uncultured Pseudomonadales bacterium | reverse complement strand
GCAACATTCCAAGCTGTTCTGGGTTACGTAATAACGTTAATAGGCCATTACCAAGTAAGCGAGTCGTAGTTTCATGGCCGGCTGTCAGTAACAATATGCAATGAGATAGAACCTCCTCTCTACTTAACGCCTGGTTATGCTCTTCAGCCTGAAGAAGTAATTCAATTAAATTGGCCTGGTCAGACTGCGCTGGTTGATTCAGCAACGGCCGCATAAAAGTACGCATATCTTCTGCTGCCTGGGCCGCATCTCGCATCAACTCAGGTTGGTCGATCATCATCGCGCCCATAATGGCCTCTGACCACTGCTGGAATTTATCTCGATGTCGTTCCTCGACCCCCATCATTTTAGCGATAACCAAAGCAGGCAGCGGTTGTGCGAGCTTGGAAACAAAATCGAAGCCTGTGCCAGACTCAGACTCAGCCTGATCCAGCAAAGCATCAGTAAGACTCGAAATGAATTCCGCCTGTGCTGTAATGAATTTCTTGACGACCCCCTGAGTGACGAGCTTGCGCACCGGTGTATGCTGCGGAGGGTCCAAATTTAACAGGCCTGGCTTATCTACCATCGGTACGGGTAGTCCAGCGCAGGCTATCCTGGCCAGGTTGTAAAAAAATCGATTGTTTCTGGCATCGGTACTAAATCTTTTATCGAGTAAAAGTGCCTGGACTTCATCGTACCCAAGTACCAACCAGCCTTGATTTGCATAGGATCGCAGAATATTTCCTCTTTCTCGCATCTGAGAAAAACTCGGGTAAGGGTCGGCCTGATACGCAGTACTTGGACGCATAGGTGGATTGCCCGCTGACCAGCGATCAAACCGGCGCAGCACCCATATACCACCGGCGAAGACCCGTTTACCCAGATTGAATAGACCACTCACAGATTCGACCGAATCACTCAGTCCTTAACGCTTTTCATGCAACACCACAGGTAAGGCTGAGTAACCTTTGACAAAATTGGAATTCACATAGGCAGGTTCACCGACTACTTCGATTTGCTCAAACCGATGCATAATCTCTTCCCAAAGGATACGCAATTGCATTTCTGCTAAGCGGTTACCCATGCAACGATGAATTCCAAATCCAAACGAGAGTTGTTGCCTGGCTTTAGGGCGATCAATCCAGAAACGGTCAGCGTCTTCAATGACGCTGCTATCTCGGTTGCCCGACACATACCACATTAGTACCTTGTCACCGGCAGCGATCTGCTTACCCCCTAACTCTGTCGACTGAGTTGCAGTTCGGCGCATATACGCCAGTGGCGTTTGATAACGAATGATTTCTGGCACCATATTAGGAATGAGGCTAGGGTCATCACGGAGTTTCTGGTATTCACCTGGGAACTGATTAAGGAAGCGCACTCCACCGGTGATGGAATTTCGAGTGGTATCATTGCCACCGACGATCAGCAATATAAGATTACCCAGATATTCCATCGGTCCCATATTTTTGGTTGACTCACCGTGTGCCAGCATAGACACCAAGTCTCCTGCAGGAGGCTGGTTGACTCGTTGGTTCCACAGCTCAGTAAAATAAGCCAGGCATTCCCCTAGCTCTTCACGCCGCTGCTCTTCGCTTTCCACGATACCGGAGTTTTCATCGGCGGTTGCTACGTCGCTCCAACGCGTCAACTTCCGTCTGTCTTCAAACGGAAAATCAAACAAGGTGGCAAGCATCTGGGTAGTCAATTCTATGGATACCAGATCAACCCAATTAAAGGTTTCACCCCTGGGCAAGCCATCCAGGATATTCTGGACTCGAGTTCTGATAATACCTTCCATGTTAGCGAGATTTTTCGGCGCAACCACCCCATTGACTTCTCGTCTCTGCTGGTCGTGCTGAGGTGGGTCCATTGCTATAAACATAGGCAAAGGAAAGTCCTCGGCTTGGTCATCAGCAACGATCGAGCCCTGGCTGGAAAAAACCTGGGGATTAGTATCCACCGCCATAATATCTTTATAGCGGGTTACGTGCCAAATTCGCCCTAACGCTTGACCATCAACGCCAATATCTGAGACGTTCTGAAAATAAACTGGATCTTCCTCACGAAGCCGCTCGAACAACTTCAAGTGGTAATCACCATGAAACAGATCCTGCTGCATCAAATCAATCTGATTTAGGTCGATACCCATCGGATCCACTCGTAATTCCTGTTGCATTGCTTCACTCACTTGGATCTCCTTTCACTTTTTGCTCTTCTAGTCCTCAGTCTACTGTAAGTGAATAAAACAGGCGAATAAAATTGTGTTGACTGCAATCAGCCCAGCCCTTAGCACAAGTCAAAATCAACGCACCCATACATCTAGTGCCTGGCTTAGACCTAGATAAAAATATACCAACCCCAACCAAAGAAAATAAACCGTATCAAGAGCAAATTAAATGAACTAAATGCACAGAAAACCAACTAAATTCATATAAACTTGACAGATCAGCACTCGAACTGTAAATACGAGTCCTTATCCCTTCTCAATCCGACCCAAAGGTATCATCAAATATGTCCTTTAGTACTATCGAATTCAGCGTCAAAGACACTATCGCTAACCTAACTTTAAACCGCCCTGATGCCGCCAATGCGATGAACCCACAAATGGCTAAGGAACTGAGTGAGTGTGCTAAGAACTGCCAGGACAACCCTGATATTCGCGCCCTCATCATCCGGGCCAACGGCAGAATGTTCTGCGCAGGGGGCGACCTTAGTGAATTCGCCGCAGCAGAAGAGGCAGTGGGGTCTTTACTATTGAGTATGACCGCTGACCTGCATCTGTTCATCAGTCGCCTAACTCGAATGAATGCCCCCGTCATTGCAGCCGTCCAAGGCACAGCAGCGGGCGCCGGATTCAGCCTGGCTGCGGCTGCAGATATTACTATCGCCGCTGATCAAGCCAAATTCACCATGGCTTATACTAATGCGGGTCTATCACCGGACGGTAGCTCTACTTATTTTCTCCCACGACGAATTGGCGATCGAAAAACGCGCGAACTCATGCTGACCAACCCGGTACTTAGCGCGGCGGAAGCCGTCGATTGGGGTATCATCAACCAAGCCGTTACTGCTGAAGAACTTGAACCAACCGTCTCTGCCCTTG
>CAZGCW010000345.1:0-3089 GCA_964524295.1 uncultured Pseudomonadales bacterium | reverse complement strand
CGACCTCGGACCTGATATCCGCGGCTTTCTGGGGGAGTGAGAACATACCTAATAGAATCTGATGAAGAGGCTTCTAGGTTAGCTGATCTTCTTTAGTTAAGAAATACTTGTTTACAAGAGGGTATTCTCAAAGGCTCGAATTGAGGCGTAACTGGCTTCTGGTTTCTCAGGGATGATCTGTTTGCTTTAAAAAACCAGGCAACACTCTTGAGCCTGTGCAAGGGTAAGGACTTTCTATATAGGCATCAGCTATCTAGGCATCAGCTATCTAGGCATCGGTGGTGTTTAGGGTGCGCTGCTATTTACTGCAAGCGAGTTCTTGGCACTGGAAAATGAATCCAGGTGTAGATCTTTTCTGACCTGCTGGCTTACTTTGTTGGTGAGATCATCTACAGGGATACCCGTGGAATCTGCGATTCTTACCATTCTCTGGAAATTGGCAGCAACGCCTGCGGCATCGACCAGCACAGCAGGGCCAGCGATTTCAAGTAGTTCCTTTCTGGCATCTGCCAGTGCCTTTTCATCGCGGCGGGCCAGGCTTTCTGCAAATTTCATTAGCTCAGGGCCAAACTCGATACCTTTGGCAGCGGCTGTGATATTGCCATTGATGGCTTGTATATCAATGTTTGTCTCGGTTACTGATGCGCTCGCACGGAGCATACTGGCATGTGAATTGGTTCAGTAAAAACACTGGTTGATCGCGGAGACTCGCCCGGCGATCAATTCCATCTGCATGCGGTTGATGCTGCGGTTGTCATCCCGGATAAGGTTGCCCATGCCTGCGAGAGACAGATACTGGGCAGAGGCCAGGGAAAACCAGTCACGCAGCGCATTCGGCACGAGGGTCAGCGCACGTACGACATTTGCGGACCGGCCGGTCGGCCACAGATCACCTTCATTGCCAACGGCGCCATTGACCGGGATCATCGGCACAAAACCAGTGTCGTTAGACAAGTGCTCAGGTCGATAATGGCTTGGGTTTCCTGTAACCGCTGTTGGAAAAGCTTCCGGGGGTATTCCAAGCGCACGGTTGAATTCATCAATGCTGAATACAGCAACGACAATACCGGTGAGTTCTACATAGTGTTCATTGGTCAGGCCTTGACGAGCAGCGTTATCCACATAGGTCTGCGTGATTCTTCCCTGGTCGGTAACGATCTGGTGAATGGTATCGATAGCAATCTGATCTAAAATGTCGTTTTGATTGTGCTTGCCAGAGAGGGTATGGGGTGACAAGGCAGATTTGCGCTGCCGGCAAAATTCGCAATCCACCGCATTACGCACTTCTGCAGCGATAGCAATTCGCTGTGTTCCATCCCACCAGCAACCGGGATTAGCCAGGTTGTGCCAGAATGTCTTATGCGCCTGTTTGATGTCTTCTCGAACGGGATAGGGAGCGTTCGAATAACTAAATGTCATGTTAAGCCTCGTCAGTCTTTAATGGCATCGCTTGCCGCAGAATAAACCAAAAAGGAACGTCTAGGCAATTCCAGCTAGTAAGTTTGATGCCTGCTCGAGACACAGCTCACCTGTTGGTTCTACTTTGATAAGGTTCCGGCGGCTACTGGCTACTGGTGATTAATCGCTGCCTGAATTGACAAGGTGAGTTTGCCTGTAAACTGAATTTAGCTATCGGCCTGGTCCTCTGCAGCAAACTCGGCATAGGCTGCTGCTGTGCCTGCAGCCATTTTGTCGCCATCAAATGGAATCGACATCTCGGGAGTGAATTCCAGCACAATACGCTCCGGGGTATCCAGGAATCGGACGAACAGATCGGGGTCAAGGTTTCGGGTAAACGTATTACCCTCGTCTTTAGATGCAGCCATTCCCGATGCGAGCAGATTATAAAACCAGTGTTTGGTTTTTTCATCATCGTGAATAATAGTATAGCCTTTGTAAGTTACTGTCTTACCGCCCCCCATTTCAGTGCCTTTACTACTGATCACACAGGATGACCTGCCATCTCTGGCAATTGCCTTGATACGAACGCGTTCCCGTGTTGCTGTCATCCAGATTTTTCCGTTGATCGGGACATAGGCTGTGATAACACCAATCGGATGGCCTTCCTTGTTTGCCCAGATGAAAACGCACTCACCGGCGCTATTGAGCAGTTCCTGCTCCCGCTCTGGGTCTAGCCGATACTGTTTTACGTCGTCATAGTTAACGGATTGCTTGGCCATGATTGTCCTTATTCTAGGTTTGCTGATGAAGGTGCAAAATTAAGTTATTGGGTGAATGGTGCACCTGAATTCCAGGGTTGAAGTTCTGCAGCATCTTACACTGATTCTGCTGCGGCTGGGGAGGTTGTTTACGAAAATTGATTGGCCAATCAACCGATGTCAATCGAGGCTGCTTGCTTATCATCAAGGCGGGCCTTGTTGGCAGCTAAAATCTAATCCGTTCCCGTTTGGAACTGTTTATTGTACTGTTGGTATGAGACTGACTTGTTGTTGAGTGTTTATTATGGTCCCAAAAATTCTCTGGTCAGCTGTTTTTTTAGTCTTCATCGTTCTATTGGTTTGGAGTACCCCAGCCAAGCGAATTGAAAAAGACAGGCTATCTGAAATCGTTAGGCAATTGGCTTCTGAAGCGTTTCAGGGCAGGGCCCCTGGAACTGTCGGCGAGGCGAAAACGTTAGCTTACCTCACAGCGTATTTTACTTCATTGGGGTTGTCGCCGGGCGGTCAGCAAGGTAGTTGGACGCAGACGGTACCGTTAATACATACGCAATTGCAAGCCCCCTTTGATGTTGTGATTAATTCAGAAAACGCGTCGTGGCAGTTACAGCAAGCCACGGACCTGGAAGTCAGTACAATTCAGGCGACTCCACATGTTCGCATCCAGGATGCGCCATTGGTTTTTGTTGGTTTTGGTGCCAGTGCGCCTGAAAGGGACTGGGACGATTATGGTGATATTGATCTCAGTGGCAAAGTTGTGATTTTCCTGGTTAATGATCCCGATTTTGCTGCTCTCCCCGGTGAAGCCGTGGTTAACCGTTTCGGTAACCGGAGAATGACCTACTATGGCCGCTGGACCTACAAATTTGAAGAAGCTGCGCGGCGCGGGGCTATTGCAGCGCTGGTAATTCA
>CAZGCW010000344.1:0-3103 GCA_964524295.1 uncultured Pseudomonadales bacterium | reverse complement strand
GGGATGCTCGCTGTGGTGATGGTGCATACACGGTGGGTACTGCCAATGCCATGTGTGGGGTCATGAATGCATTCAGGGATCATGTGCCTATGTTGCTGATTGCTGGGCGTACGCCACATACAGAGTCTGGTCTTGCGGCGTCTAGAAGAGCGATGATTCATTGGGGCCAGGATACCTTTGACCAGGGTAGCCTGGTTCGAGAGTATACAAAATGGGATTACGAATTGCGCTCAGGGCAGGATGTCGCCGCATTGCTGCAAAGAGCCATCGATATTGCCATGACTTTACCTTTTGGTCCTGCCTATTTGACTTTACCAAGAGAAGTTCTTGATGAGCCTGCAGTTGATTCAGCCATGAAGGTGAATCGACCCTATGGCGCCGTTGGCGAGGATGTAGATCCTGTCGTAATCAAGGCGGTCGTTGATGCTTTAGCTCAGGCTGCATGCCCTGTTCTGTTGACTTCGTTTGTGGGTCGTGAACGCGAGAACTTCCAGACACTTGCTGAGTTGGCTGAAGAATTCTCAATTGGTGTGGTGCAACCATTCGCCAGAGATCTGAACATCGCCGCGTCTCATCCAATGAACCTGGGCACTCAGACGCAGCTGGTCCTGGATAAAGCTGACCTGGTACTGGTGCTGGATAGTGAAGTTCCCTGGATACCGGACCGTGGACCACCGAACCCATCCGCGACGATTATTCATTGTTCTGGTGATCCTTTTTTCCAGGATTACCCACTCAGGGGCTTTGCTGCGGACATGGCTATCGCCGCACCTGCGGGGCGGTTTCTGACGGCGCTGCTGCAGCAATTGCGTGCCGACCAGGCTGGACAACTGCAGATGTTAAAATCACGGTCATACCACTTACAGCAGTTGCGACAGGTGGTCGAAAACGATTTTGCCACGAGTAGGAAAAGCACTGAATCCAGCAATAGAACCCATCCCATTGAATTAGCCGACTGTCTCAATGAACATTTGGATTCAACGATGATCCTGGTCAACGAGCTGGCAGTGACCCTCGATAGCCTGAACTTGGAGGCTGCAGGAAGTTATATTGCAGGCAGTCATGCCGGTGGTCTGGGTTTTGGGCTTGGGGCTGCTTTAGGTATCAAGAGAGCATTGCCCGAGAAAACGGTCATCGTTTTAATTGGCAATGGGTCCTATCTATTTAGCAATCCGGTCTCTGCTCACTTTGTTGCTCAGGCCGAACAGTTGCCAACCCTCACCATCATTGCTAATAATGAACGCTGGCATTCAGTCCATTCTGCTACTGCGGCAATGTATCCAGATGGACACAGCGTCAATGCCGATTCGATGCCGTTGGTGGATCTGGCGCCATCACCAGAGTTTCATAAGGTCATCGAGACCTGTGGCGGGGTCGGTAGATTGGTAGAAACTGTAGCGCAATTACCGGAGGCTATGGCCTGGGCCCTGGATCGGGTTGTTGCGGGGCGATCTGTAGTACTTAATGTGTTAACTGACCCCTGGAATCGAGTTTGAGAAATAAATTGAGTTATTTGTAGGGCCAGGCGAGGCGATCACTGACAGCTTAGGAGGGTTTGATTTGGAAAACCGAGCGCAATTTGCGACCCGCTGGGGCTTTGCCTTCGCTGCTATTGGTAGTGCCGTTGGCCTGGGTAATATCTGGCGTTTTCCCTTTATGGCTGGCGAAAACGGCGGTGGGGCATTCATCTCACTGTATTTCATTTTTATACTCTTGTTCGGTATCCCGGCATTGATCGCCATGATATTGATTGGTCGGCGAGGAGGTAAAAGCCCTGTCGGCAGTACAGAAAGTTTAGCTATTGCCAGCGGACATAGCCGAAACTGGAAGTGGTTGGGCTGGTTGACGCTCAGTGTGGCTTTTTTTGCGTTAACGTTTTTCAGTGTGGTTGCTGGCTGGGTGTTAGCCTATCTAGTGAAATCTATCTTTGGTGAACTGGTCCAGTTATCTCCTGCTGAGTCGGTAGACTTGTTTAACCTGGTGAAATCAGACCCGCTAGGAATGGCATTCTGGCACGGCGTGTTTATGGTTTTAACGATGTCTATCGTTGGTAGGGGGGTCCGTGCAGGGGTTGAGCGGGCGGTGAGCCTGATGATGCCGGCGTTATTCGTTATTTTATTATTTCTGGTTGCCTATGCAGCCCTTACGGCTGATTTTTATTCTGCAGCCCAGTTTATGTTTGTGCCAGACTTCGATCGTCTTGATTCACAGGTCGTCCTGCTGGCATTGGGTCAGGCTTTTTTCTCGTTGAGTGTGGGGGGTGGCGGCATCATCGCCTACGGGGCTTATCTGCAGCGAGAAGCATCGATTCCAAAAACAGCCGTGCTGATCGCCTCGGCTAATGTTTCTGTAGATTTGCTGGCAGGCCTGGCTATTTTCCCGATTGTTTTTTCCTATGGCTTACAAGCCGGAGCGGGTCCAGGGCTTTTGTTTGAGGCGCTGCCAGTTGCTTTTGGTCAAATGCCAGGGGGACAGATCATCGGTTCGCTGTTCTTCGTATTGGTCTTGTTCGCGGCGCTGAGCACCTCCATTTCAATGCTGGAGTCTGTGGTGTCCCGATTAGTGGAAAGGCCAGGCGCTACTCGAGCAAGCATGACATTAATAGCCGGTAGCCTCATCTGGTTAATCGGTCTTGGATCCGTGTTTTCATATAACTTACTGGCTGATTTTGAACCGCTGGGGTTCATTACAATGTTCGAAGGTTTCACTATTTTCCGGTTAGTGGATTTCTTTGTGGTTAATGTGTTGATTTTAGCCAGTGCACTGCTCCTCACTATTTTTGTTGGTTATGTCATGTCCAGACAGGCAACCCAAGAAGAGTGGGGGTTGGGTAATCATGTCCTGTTCAGGCTCTGGCGGTTTAATATGCGTTACATTGCGCCGCCGGTGATCCTGTTGATCTTTGTCGTGACCATGGCCGGGCAGTGATCTGCCTTGTTGCGGTGACTTGAGCTTGGCGGGAACACTCAAGAACAAACCACAGGCTAGCGACAGACCGGGTGTGTTGTATTTTTAATTGCTCCCGGGAGTCTAGATAGATAAGGTCCTATGGACCGGGCAAATCAGGGGAATGACTTGGAAGAAACAGAGCAATCGCTAGAGC
>CAZGCW010000343.1:0-3105 GCA_964524295.1 uncultured Pseudomonadales bacterium | reverse complement strand
AGTAAACCAGGGTTGCCAACTATCATTCTCATAAATTTCTGGTCGACTTACATCAATTTCATCGATTGGAACCGTGCTTGCCTCTGACTCTGAATCCATCATTTTCTCCGTCATAACAGGACGAAACTAGCTCCACACCGACAAGTAGTCAAGTATTTAGACGAGCCCCAGAAGCCCTGTGTAATAACCCAGTACAAAATCCTGTGCATAAAACCATCTTTGCCTCCTGTCTTAACCCCGGGTAGACCTGACTAAACCTGAAAAATTAGAAATGGCTGCAGGGAAAACAGCGAGTTCTTCGGCGCTATTTCCTTCTCGGACTGTTTACCTGTCTACCTAAAAGGTTTACCTGTCTAACTAAAAGAGAGATGATAGACACAACAAGTTGAAACCCACTCATGCAGTTTACGCTCTGTCATAGAGTTAAACCCAGCGGGATTGAGATTATCCGGGAACACAGCATGCCTAAGCACCCAATGGACGCCATTGAAGTTCGCCCGCTCCGATTTGATTTTGACAAAATCAGCAACAGTGACCCAGTATGGAGTCAAAGCTGTCCTGACTTCTCAATCTTTATCAATGCCCTGGGGATACACGTCCCTCATTTCGAACAATTCCTGGTCCAGGTCATGCGCAGATATCGGCCAAACCTGGATGATACCGCGCTATTACAAGACGTAAAATCTATCATCGGCCAGGAGTCTCATCATGCCTTTAACTTCATCAAGTGGACCGAACAACTCTCGGATCACTATCCTGGACTAGCAGAGATTGACCGGCATGCGAAAGCCTACTTTGAGACACTAATTCAGCGCAAGGACAAGAAATTTCAAATTGGGTTTACGGCAGGATACGAAACTTTTACCTTCCTGGGCGGTATGATCATCCTTAACCGTTATGAAGAGCTTATGGCAGATGCAGATGAAAACCTAAGAGCATTATGGGTGTGGCATCAGGTCGAAGAAGTCGAACACGGATCAGTCGCCTTTGATTTTTACCAGGCATTCTATGGGCAGCACGAATGGTATCGTCGTTATATGATCATGTATGCCTTCCTCCACATAGCCCTGGAAACATTCAAAGCCTACAGGATCATGCTGAAAGGTAGCCGATTGACATTAACCCGGCGGTTTCAAGCATGGAAATTCTTCTTTAGCTTTGCCTGGGATTTATTTGCTGCCTCACTCCCTGTCTACAGGAATGGCTACCATCCTCGGAACCACCCAATTTGCCATCAGGCGCAAAACCCAATCGCCATCGCCTGGCGTCAATACCATGCCAGCGGGCAAAATGTTAAAGTCCTGAACCAGAGTACGATGCAAAGCCTTACCCAATAAGACGGAGATATCATGACTGTTCCCGAGGACCCATTGCAGAGATTAATTAATCGAGTCATCGGCCACGGCATGCTGGTCCTATTTATCGGTCTGCTCGCAGGAGTCATGCTGGTGTTTTCTCTGCTTGAAGTCGTCACGCTGTGGCCGCTGCCAGCCTGGGAGGTCCAAATCCCCGGGAGCACACGAGGCTGGCAGGCCGCTCATGTTGGTGGAATTCTAAATGGCGTCATGATTGGCTGCCTTGCTCTGCTGATGCGCCACCTGCAAATGACCGGCAAGAAGGCATACTGGACAGCCTGGAGCCTGATTATCACGGGATGGGCAAACACACTCTTTTACTGGGCCGGAAACCTGTCTGCCAATCGCGGTCTATCCGTCACAGACACCCCCTTCGGGCCAGGCGATCTGATGGGCGCACTGGCTTACCTCGGTGGCGGCTCAGGCATGGCATTCACTTTCCTGGCGGTAGCCCTGATCGCAATGGCTGCTTTTCAAATCAGCACCGACAAACCTTAAAAGCAGTCAAACAGTCACTCTCGGCGGAAGCCTGATTCCAGGCACCTTTTACCGAGCCTAGATTACTGAATACAGATTACGGGGTACAGACACCCGCGTCGCGTTTGTCAGGCACAGACCTTTACCAAATCGTATTCCCGAGGCCATAAATAAAACCTTTGACCCCGCTCATTTTCACCCTCTACGCTCACCCTCACCCCAAATGCCCTTAACGGCATCAACAGTCCGCTGCTGAACCGAGCCGACCTCTTAGCTAAAGGCAATGCACCGTCCTCTGCTGAGGCATTAATTCCCGACACCCTGGTGATCGCAGGGATTGGCTTGACCTGTTCGAGATAAAGGATTAATTTTCTATCATGGCTCAGCCAAAGATACCGGTAGCCAGGCTAAGGCCCTAGACCGGTTAGCGCCTGGTCTTAAAGGTTCTATGAAAAGAACCGATGCAAAGGAACTATGCAAAGGACCGATGAACATGCCAAGATTCCTGATTCATTTAACCGCCCTGCTGCTACTGATGGGCATAGCATCAATGGCTATTGCGGCCAAACCTTTCTGTGGTGACCTGAAATGTTCTGGTAAAGAAAACGCCAGCACCTGCCCGATTGACTGCAGCAGCAGCGGTTTCTGCGGTGACGGTATTTGCGATAGTACCGAGAGTTGCTCTGATTGTTCAAGCGATTGCGGCGTCTGCCCACCAGCGGACACGTGCAATAATAATGGCATCTGCAACAGTGGGGAAGACTGCCTCAATTGTCCTTCTGACTGCAGCGGGAAACTTGACGGTAAGAAATCCAAGCGATACTGCTGTGGCGACACGGGTGGAAATCTAGTCTCCTGCAGTGCTTCACAGTGCGATAGTAGTTGCGGCATCGATCATTGCGGTGACGGTAGCCTTGATTTAATCGATGGTGAAGAATGCGACGATGGCAACCTCTTGAACGGAGATGGTTGCAGCGCAAGTTGTTCGCTTGAAACCCAGCAACCCATCTGTGGAGACGGCATACTGGACACAGGTGAAAGCTGCGATGACGGAAATAACCTGGATGGTGACGGGTGCAGCGCACAGTGCTCGATCGAGGCACCCGTCTGCGGTAACAGCCTCATTGAAGTGGGCGAACAATGTGATGACGGAGGGACCGTTAGTGGCGACGGTTGTGATGCTTTCTGTCAGATCGAGTCGACCGGGGCAGCCGTACCCGCTTTTCAATTTAACATCGGCGATTCAATCGGCGAGGCACAGGCTGCCGATGGC
>CAZGCW010000342.1:0-3117 GCA_964524295.1 uncultured Pseudomonadales bacterium | reverse complement strand
GATTGCATCCTCAGAACGCATGCGCTCTTTCATAAAAGCATGACCGGTCTTGCTCATAACCGCTTTTCCGCCTACGGTTTTACAGATATCCATGGTGTTCCAGGTCAAGCGCGGATCGTGAACAATCACGCTGCCGGGATGACGAGATAAAAACGCATCAGCAAGCAATCCAACGATATAATAGCCCTCAATAAAACGGGCATTTTCGTCAAAGAAAAAACACCGATCAAAGTCACCATCCCAGGCTAAACCCAGGTCTGCCTGGTTGTCCCTGATTGCCTCCATAGTGGGTGCACGATTTTCAACTAGCAGAGGATTGGGTACGCCATTAGGAAACTCACCATTTGCCTGATGGTGCAGCTTGATAAACTCAAATGGCAATACCGCCTCAAGCAAGTCAATAACGGCACCCGCACCGCCATTGCCCGCATTAACGACTATTTTAAGACGTTTCCGAGATTTAGCCTCAGGCAGATAGGTTAATAACCGGTTGATATAATCCTGCCGGTGATCCAGGTTTTCTAACCGTCCCCGGGTTTCAGTTTCAGAGAACTGACCTGCTGCAACCCGTTGTTTGATCTCTCCTAAGCCACTATCCCCACTGATCGGCACTGATCCGGCCCGCACTAGTTTCATGCCATTATAATCTTTAGGATTATGGCTGGCTGTCACCATAATACCGCCATCGGCTTTATAGTACTCAGTAGCAAAATAGATTTCCTCAGTACCACATTCACCTAAACTGCGGACATCAACACCCGAGGAAATCAGCCCCTCTATCAATGCCTGGCTCATTTCCGGACTGGATAATCGAATATCCCAGCCGACAATCACCGTTTTAGGGGCTAGCCATTCGGCATAGGCTTTACCAATTCGCCATGCCACCTCCGTATTGAGCTGATCAGGAATACGCCCCCTGATGTCATAGGCCTTAAAACAAGATAAATCCACGCAGTCACCCTCTAAACTCACTATTGTCAAACGTCTATTTTACATTACTACCCTGCCTTGTTAACCGGAACGTTGTCGACGAAGCTGAATCAAGGGGGGGGATCACACTTAATAACCGACTGCCAGGCCTTCCTGTCTAGGGTCTTTGATGCCATAGCGAATACCGTCGATGACATGGATACTGTTGGCATCTCCCAGCGCCCTTCTTTGCACTAGTTGATGGCCTTTGTCCTGCAGCCTTTCCATTGTATCCGGACCCAGCCCGTAACGCCCGTAATAGATCAAATCGGGCTGCCATTGATGATGGAAACGCGGCAAGGACACGGCATCCGCTATGCCCATGTCGTGGTCAACCAGGTTCACGATCACCTGCAAAACGGTGGTGATTATGGTCGATCCTCCAGGAGAGCCGGTGATCAGAAATGGGCTACCCTCTAAAGTAACCAGAGTCGGTGTCATAGAACTCAGCATCCGTTTACCCGGTGCAATCTCGTTGGCTTTCGAACCCAGCAAGCCAAACTGATTGGGCGTATTCGGTTTGATGGAGAAATCGTCCATTTCATTGTTCATCAAAATACCCGTACCCGGAATCACCAGGCGATTGCCATAACCACTGTTCAAAGTCGTGGTCAGGGCCACCATCATGCCATCCTTATCGATCACCGAGAAATGCGTTGTCTGCTCACTTTCCTTACCGAAATCACCAGCACCAACCTGATGACTTGGGGTTGCTTTACTGGCATCGAAGTCACGCATACGCGTCCTGGCATAGTCTTTCGAAGTCAAGGCCGCTACTGGCACATCCCAGAAATCCGGGTCGCCGAGATGCCGGGCTCTATCTGCATAACTACGCCGTTCAACTTCCGCCATAAGGTGGACCAGTTCGGCACTACCCCATTGCATTGCCTTGATATCGTAGGCCTCAAGCATATTCAACATTTGTAAAAGTAAAACACCGCCCGATGACGGTGGTCCCATACTCCAGATCTGATAACCCCGATAGGTGCCACTCACCGGTTTACGCCAAACTGAACGATACTGTTGCAAATCAGATTCAGTGATATTACCCCCGCCCAAGCGCATTTCAGTGGCAATCGCAGAAGCAACCCAGCCTTGGTAAAAGCCGTCACGTCCATGTAAGGAAATCGTCTTTAAAGTTCTGGCCAGATCGGGTTGTTTCCAGACATCACCAGGCTGGTAAGGTTTGCCCTTTCTTAAAAATTTAGCTCTGGTGGCTGGAAAATCAGGCGCCCGCGCCAACATTCGGGTAAAACTTTGTGCCATACGCCAGCTCAGCGTAAAACCGTCCTCAGCCAAGGCAATGGCCGGTTCCATCACCGATTTACGGTCTAACTTACCAAACTTAGTATGCAATTCAAGTAAGCCGTCTACAGAACCTGGCGTACCAGCAGCCTTATGGGACGCTAGAGAAAGCCCTTCAATAATCTCCCCGTGAGCGTCGAGATACATATCTCGACCAGCACTGGCGGGTGCTGTTTCACGATGATCTAACGACATTACCCTACCATCGGGCAGGCGCACCAGGGCAAACCCCCCGCCACCGATATTACCTGCGGATGGGTAGGTCACCGCAAGCGCAAACGCCGTCGCAACAGCCGCGTCAACGGCATTACCACCCTGACGCATGATATCAACACCAACCTGGCTAGCGTGTTCGGAGGTAGAGGTAACCAAGCCATGTCTGGCTGGTACAGGGCTTGGACTAGCGGCTTCTACCGCCGGCAAAAACAGGGCTAAACTGAAGATTAAAATCAAGCGCATCACAACACCTCAATCAAAATTTAACGGGCGGTCAGAGGGTCATTTCAAATCTGTTTTTTACGTCCAACCCAATAAGGCGCCCTGACCTGTTTCCTCTGTATTTTCCCCGATGGCAGGCGCGGTAACGCATCAACAAAATCAATTGTCCTGGGACATTTGAATGCGGGCAGGTGCTCCCTAACGAAGTCAATCAGGTCACTGGCTGTCGCATCCGTCACGCTGACCTTCGGTTTCAACATCACCACAGACTTGACCTCCTCTCCCCATTCATCATTTGGGATACCAACGGTGCAGACATCGGCCACCCCTGGATGTCGTAACAAAACATCATCAGTTTCCTGTGGATAGATATTCACCCCGCCTGAAATGATCGTTTCGGCACTT
>CAZGCW010000341.1:0-3151 GCA_964524295.1 uncultured Pseudomonadales bacterium | reverse complement strand
CATCCAGTGCAGACAACGCTTCTAATACCACTGATTTTGACAATTCAACCTCACAAAACATCTGGGCCGCTCGATGTTTCAGGGCCTGAAATGAGCCAATAGGGACACCAAACTGTTCCCTGACTTTCAGGTACTCTACCGTGCGTTCAAAGCACTCCTGCAGCCCCCCTAACATTTCCGAAGAAAGCAGAATACGGCCGATATCAAGAACCTGATCAAGTACGTCCGCTCCTTTACCTGCTTCGCCAAGTAATTCACCCTGGACCTGCGTCAACTCAATATTGGCCGCATTCCTCGAATCTGCCATTATCGTGCGGGTGACGTCAACGCCATCAGCCCCGGAATCTACCAGAACCAAAGTCAAACCGTCTCTGTCACCTGCCTTGCCGCTGGATCTCGCAACTACAATGATTTTGTTAGCGACATGACCATCAAGGACGAACTTCTTGCTCCCCGTAACCACATAACCGCCACCAGCCTGCTCTACTGCTGCCTCAGCGCCATACGGATTGTGATGTGGCGTTTCTTCCAGAGCCAGCGCCAGCAACAATTCACCTGACGCCACCTTAGGAAGTAATTCATTTTTCTGTTCATCATTACCACCGTGAAGGATACAACTCGCCCCCAGGGCAGTGGTAGCAAACAACGGAGAGCATGCCAGCGTGCGGCCACATTCTTCCATTACCACGCCCATACCAGTGTAGCCAAACCCAAGCCCGCCAAAATCCTCAGGAATCGTAATGCCTGCCCAGCCAAGCTCTACCATTTGAGCCCAGGTGTCAGGATCGTAACCGGCTTCGCTTTTATCATCCCTCAGCTTTCGCATTTGACTGATTGGCATATTGTTTTTACAAAAATCCTTGGCAGCATCCTTGAGCATATTCTGTTCTTCGTTTAGAACGAGCGGCATTTATAGTTCTCCTTACACATTTCCATGAACACATTTCTCGATGGCCCTATTACATCGACATCCAGGCTTGATGTCCATTGTTTCTATCAACGTTTCTCTCAACTTGTTGATAAAATCCCTCTGGAAACCGATTTACCATGGATTTACCATGGATTTCCCATCGAATTCTCTTCAAATTCCCATCAAATCTAAAACTTTGTTTCACAAAACCTTCAAATATCGATCAATCCGGGAGTCCAAGTACACGCTTGGCAATGATATTCAGCTGTATTTCTGAACTACCACCCGCTATCGTCCCGGCTTTCGACCTTAGCCAGGTTCGGGTCAGGGCTGACTCCAAATCATCAAATGACTGCCTATCCCAGCCAAGTGACTGCGTCCCCATGGCTTCAAGCTGTATCTCCAATCGTTGCTTACCCAATTCAGAACCAAAATATTTGAATAACGAGGTGGCAAAAGTAGGCGTTCCTCCGGACTGACTCTCTTCCATGGACCGGCGCTGGGTCAGGGAAAATGCCCTTTGGCTCATTTGATTCATTAATACCGCTTCCCGTAAAGCCGGCGCAGCGATCCTGCCCTTGGTTTCTCCCATATACTGTTTGGCTATGTCAGGCAAATGACCTAGGGCATCATATCTACCTCGCCGACCGCCTCCGGCCAGGCCAGAAATAGAACTACGTTCATGCTGCAGCAGCCGCTTACCCACGGTCCAGCCTCGATTCAATTGTCCGACCAGGTTATATTTTTCACATCGAGCATTATCAAAAAACGTTTCACAAAAAGGAGAATTTCCACTAATCAACTTAATCGGTTTTACGCTGACCCCGACCTGACTCATATCAATGAGGACAAAACTAATGCCATCGTGCTTGGACGCTTTTGGGTCAGTACGAACCAAAGTAAAAATCCAATCGGCATGTTGGGCCCCAGAAGTCCATATTTTCTGGCCATTAATCTGGAAAAAATCACCCATATCTTCACATCGAGTCTGTAAACTAGCCAGGTCTGAGCCTGCTCCCGGTTCACTGTAACCCTGACACCATCGTATCTCGCCGGAGACAATTTTTGGTAAGTGGGTTTTTTTCTGCTCTTCCGTTCCATAATCGAGCAATGTTGGCCCTATCATCGAAAAACCCATGCCCGAAATCGGTGTGCGGGCTCCGATTCGCATCAGTTCATCCTGTAAAATCCCATGTTCGTCTTTGGAAAGGCCGCCGCCCCCATATTCTCGAGGCCAGGCCGGCGCGGTCCAACCCCGTTCTGCCATTTTATCCAGCCAGACCTTTGCATCAGGGTTGCGATACACCTGACGGCGACCACCACCAATCATATCTTCTTCTCTTTCAGGAAGTCTCATGCTCGCCGGGCAATTTTCTTCCAGCCAGTTTCTCGTTGCAGTCCTAAAGGATTCCATTTCTGACATCGTACGCTTCCCGTTAAAATTTGCCTGTGGGTACTGACAGTAACAAAACTGTCTACAAAAATTAACCCTGACCGTTATCCTTAATCCGTTTCTAATCCAAGATAGACTCAAAGCGTAGTTTGTCATTGAATTCAGGCACGGCAGATTAAGACCCTTTCTGTATCGTCTGGAAATACGGCTTGATACGCCTTAGCATTTAAAATGCGCTTAAATCAGTTCAAGTTGACTAAAATCTATCGGGCAAGAACCTCATTAGGGAATTAAATCAATCTATGAAATACGTCTTTTACGGAGCAGGGGCCATCGGTGGGAGTATCGCTGCTCGACTTAAATTACAAGGCCATCATGTGACCCTGATCGCCAGAGGAGCCCACTATGAACAAATCAACCAGTTTGGGCTCCAATATCAATCTCCCAGTGAAGTGGCGCGAATTGATTTCACCTGTGTCGAACATCCAGCCGAAATTAACTGGCAACCAGATCACATCGTTTTCTTAACGATGAAATCCCAGGATAGCTATACTGCCTTGACCGAGCTTTCCCAGGTCGCCTCATCAGACACGCCTGTGGTCTGTTGTCAGAACGGCGTCAGTAATGAGATGTCTGCGCTAAGATTTTTTAAGCATGTCTATGCCATGGTGGTCGTATTGCCGGCGACACACGTCAGTGCCGGCGCTGTTATCCACAGCGCTGAACACCCCGGCGGCCTACTGGATGTGGGACGCTATCCGACCGGTATCGACTCGACTTGTCGTCAGATTGCCGCTGACCTCCAGACCGCCGGGTTTTTATGCACGCCTGATCAACAGGTGATGCGC
>CAZGCW010000340.1:0-3157 GCA_964524295.1 uncultured Pseudomonadales bacterium | reverse complement strand
ACCGGGTTTTTTCAGACCTGCGGGATCTGAAATTTGCAACATCGGGTGACTTATTGCGCTTGAGTGTCGCCGCCAATTCAGGTTATGGGCTTGATCACGCCATTGCCGTTGATTGGGCGGGTGGGATCCGGTGGATTGAGGATTCTGGCTTGGAATTGGCAGATTTAGAACAAGGGCACGCCGCTCAATATTTTGGCAGGGCTGAATTAAAACAACGGTTTTCACCCTTATCTGCAGGACTGCAGAATATTCATAACAAACTGAAACAGGAATTTGATTCAACCGGTCTATTTAATTATCAACGACTGTGTGAGGCCTGGTAAGTGCAGACCCTTATTCATCCGCGACTAAGACGTGATCGAAGTGCTGTGAGAGCAGATGAGATTTTACGTAGCTGTGTGCATTGCGGTTTCTGCACTTCAGCCTGCCCGACCTATCAATTGCTTGGAGACGAATTGGATAGTCCCAGGGGCCGAATCTATCTCATAAAGAATTTGCTTGAGACTGATGAGGTCGTAGAAGCAACGGCAACGCATCTGGATCGATGCTTGACTTGTCGAAGTTGTGAATCGGTCTGCCCGTCGGGTGTTGAATATGTTGAATTGCTCGATATTGCTCGGGAAATGCTGGTTGAACGTAAAGCACTGGGTTTAATTGAGCGTACTAAACGCTGGTTGTTGCGCAGGCTACTGATGAAAACCGGCTTGATTCGAATGACTCAGGCGCTTGTTCGGGCGCTGGGTTCCTTGCTTCCCAAAAGCCTGGGCGCAGAGGCGGTCCTGGCCAGATCTCACTTTTCTCCGCTGCCTTTAAAGGCTAAATCACCCGTTTACAGTGACCCTGCCATCAGCGTGATTTTGCTCAAAGGGTGTGTACAGCAATCCTTGACGCCTGATGTCAATGCGTCTTTAACTGCGCTGCTGGATAGCCAGGGTGTTTCCTGGCAGTTTCTGCGTAACGAAGGTTGTTGTGGCGCGCTAGACTATCATCTCGGTGCGGTTGATGATGGCAAGTTGAGGATGAAGGCTCTCATTGATCAACTGTACCCTGTGTTGACTACTGTGGATTTCATTGTTTCCAGTGCAAGTGGTTGTGGTATCACGCTCAAGCATTATGCGAGTTATTTTTCAGAGGACTCCGAGTATGCGCACAAGGCCCAGTCGATTTCTGAGAAGCTGGTTGATGTTGTTGAACTGATGGAACCATTGAGTTGGCGCAGTACCCCGCAGCGCATTTGCGTGCATACTCCTTGTACCTTAGGACATGGCCAGGGCCTGGATGGTCGAGTGAGCGCTTTGCTCGAAAAAGCCGGTGCCCAGATCATCACCGCCAAGCAGGACCTGGCTTGTTGTGGTTCTGCGGGTAGTTATAGTGTTTTACAACCAATCCTGGCCAGCGAATTGCGCGAACGAATGCAGCAGACCTGGGCTGACAGCAGACCCGAGTTTATTGTTACCTCTAATATTGGTTGTCAACTGCACTTGGCGGTTAACAGTCAGGTACCCGTCGTTCACTGGCTGGAATACCTTCGCCAGCATCAGGTTTAGCGTTTGTCATCTAGGCCGCTGATGATGACAATATTGCCCTGGCTGGCTTTCAAGCGATGTTGGGCAAGCTGCTGATAAGCACTGGATCGATACCAGTTAAGTGCCGTGCCTTTATCCCTGAAGCGCAGGATTACCGTTCTTGTTCCTGGAGAAGATCCTTCGAGTACCTCACCCGTATCGTCTGCTGCACAGATTTCGCCCTGGTACTGGTTGAGAATGGCCATAAACCCGGCTTCATACAAACGGAAGGTAGGCCAAACAGAAATGGTGATATGGGCAACGATATAAGCGCTCATCAAGCAGCGCCTGTATCGAAATAAAGCCAATGCAATAAGCCTTTCTGCGCGTGTAACCGATTCTCGGCCTGAAGGTAAATGATTGACCTTGGGTCGCTTACCATTTCGGGCGTGATCTCATAGTGGTCGTGAATCGGCATATCGTGCATGATTTTGCAGTTGAAGTCCTGCACTAGATCCCGGTTAATCTGGAAGGGTCGCATTTGCTTAATTAATGTTTCTTTTTCCTCTGCTCGCGCGGGATCGTTGAAGTGCTGCATGTCGATCCAGGTATCGGTATAGATAAAATCGGCACTTTGGATAGCTTGAGCAGGATCATTAACGTGCTTGATACGCCCACTGTTAAGAATTATTTCTTGAATGTCTGGATCATAGCTTTCCGAATCGGGCTTTGTGGGCGGCGTCGCCAGAGTGAAATGAAAGCCCAATTTCGAAGCGATTAAGGTCAATGAATTGGAAACATTATTTTGCACGCCTGTATAAACCAGATGGACGTCTTCCAGGTCTTTGTCAGTGTGCTCGATCATGGTAAATACATCGGTTAGCGCTTGGCAGGGATGGTACTTTTCGCAGCATCCGTTAATAATCGGTGCCTGACTGGCAGCCTGGATTCGCTTGATATCCCGGTTTTTGAGCATTCTCGCCATGATGCAACTGACATTTCTGGAAAGGTACTCGATTTCGTACTGGATGTTCGTTAACACAAAGTTTGAGGATCGCCAGTCGATAAAGATGCTGTGACCACCTAACTCAGTCATCGCGACTTCAAACGAGACTCGGGTCCGCGTGCTGGTCTTCTGGAATAGCATGGCAAGAGATTCACCTTTGAGGCTGTCCTGATAGTGCCCTGGGTGCGCTTTTATTTGTTTTGCCCGGTTGAGGATCTCGTGAATTTCAGTCCCGGTATAATCTTTCAGGTTGGCAAGATGACGCATAAGTGAACTCCAAAAAAAAAAGAACTCACAGGAGTTCTTCCATCTGGATTTAATAAGAGCGCAAAGTTAGCTGATGGCGAGGAAAATGTAAAGAGGTGCTTTACCTGTGTCAAGAATAGCCTTACTTTATAACGAGTGAAGGAGTAAGAAATGGAATATAAGCGTTTGGGTGGGAGTGGCTTGAAAGTGTCCCAGATAGGGCTAGGCTGTAATAATTTTGGCCGTCGCTGTGATCAAGACGCGACGCGTGCGGTAGTCCATGCGGCACGTGACGAAGGTATTAATTTTTTTGATACAGCCGATATTTATGGTGGTTCAGGTCAATCCGAGATTCTTCTGGGGAAAGCGCTCCGTGGTGTTGATCGTAGTGAGTGCATAA
>CAZGCW010000339.1:0-3174 GCA_964524295.1 uncultured Pseudomonadales bacterium | reverse complement strand
TAACCCAGTGCCAGCTACTATTGGACAGGCTGACCATCCGAACAGATCAGGAAATTTCTATCCGGGTCGTTTTGTGCCAAGGCTTTATCTAAACCTCGCGGAAACATCATGGCACCATCAGCAGCAAATTGAACGATATAAGCTTTTCTAATCTCATCAGTCAGATTAGGGCCTGTCCGATGGGGTGTCAGTGAAGAAAAGACCACAATATCCCCGACCTCAGCCTCAACAGCGATCGCTGTTTGGTCCACCTTGTCATGGGTTGGATCCAGACACTCAAAACCTAGCTCAGTCTGCCAGTGCTCGAGCGTTCCCGATCGATGGATGCCTGGCACTACCCACGGACAGCCATTTTCCACGGTGGCGGGTGTCAAGGGCACCCAACAGGTCAAATAGTCCTGAGGCATCACAAAGGTATAGCCGTTGTCCTGATGCCACGGGAACTCCAAAGGGGTTCCCGGCTTCTTATAAACCGCCTGGTCCCAGTAAAGCCGGGCATCACTTCCCACTAAATCAAGACAGAGATCCGCGAACAACGGTAATCGCACGAATTCCCGTACTATCTCGGACACCTTCACGAGATGGGCTGTAAAGGTAATATCATCGGCGCGGTTAATAAACATTCGACCCTCATGCTGTTCGCGTAACCATCGATCCCTGGCCAACTCCAGGGGGTCAATTTCATCACGCAGCAATCCAATGTCATCCTCTTCTAGCCCCCCCTTTAAAACAAAGTAACCCGACTCATTCCACTGCCGGGCCTGTGCTGGACTGATGACTCTGAAAGGACCATGACGCTCCCGCCACGAAAAACCTTCGCTGCGTGGGTCGAGTATCATGATGCCTCCGTGATGGCCATCTTAAGGGTCGGCAATCGCGCGATCGCATCTGCAAGCAACCTATCTTTCTGTGTTACTTTATTTCCGGCATCATGGGTGGTAAGCCTGAGCTCAACCCGGTTATAAACGTTGTGCCAATCCGGATGATGTTGCTGTTGTTCCGCCAAGGTTGCAACCTCAGTCATGAAAGCAAACGCCCCTTTAAAATCCTCGAACCTGAGATTCAGTACCAGACTACTCTCCTCTTCTCGCCACATGGACTTTCCTCGTTTAATTCCCGGCATCCTTACCTCAATGAAAGTGCTGTCACAGCACCATCCGCACCCGATTGCGCAAAAACAATTACATAAAAACAAAGGTCTGGGCTGTTGCACTTTCTATTACATACGGTAGTGTCGACTCTATCAAATGTATTGATTGAGAAACATCCCCATGGATATCACCAACCTACCCAGACCAGAATATCCACGACCTATATTAACAAGGCCCAACTGGCTTAACCTCAACGGCATCTGGGATTTTTCCATTGATGAGGAGAACCGGGGGCTCCAGGAAGACTGGCCCTCTAGAACAGTCTGGACTGACCAGATTACTGTGCCTTTTGCCCCTGGAACTCGTGCAAGCGGGGTCAATCTCGATTCTGACCCTACTCGCGTTTGGTATCATCGGACATTTTCCCGCCCAGACTGGCCTGAAACAGAAACAATTTTGCATATTGGCGCTTGTGACTATCACACCCGGGTTTATATCAATGGCCAGCTTGCAGGTGAACATCGGGGCGGCTACTCACCGATCAGGCTCAATATCACTTCCAGTTTAAACACCACTGTAAATCATCTTGTTATCTGCGCAGAAGATTCTGGCTCCTGGCAACAACCCAGGGGAAAACAGGCTGGAGATACACGCTGGCCCATTGACTACGATCCTATTATCGGAATCTGGCAAACCGTCTGGATCGAACCCGTGCAGCCGAGCCATATCGTATCAACAGCGACGGGCTATCAAATAACCGAACAGTGCCTGGACTTAACCATTAACCTGTCCACTCAGGTCAAGGGAAGGCTCCATATCAGGCTCAACAACGGAACCATGCCAGTCTCAGAGACAACCGTCGATACCCAGCAACGATCAGAGGTTAAAGCGTCGCTCATAGTCAATTCTCCGGCGCTTTGGAGTCCCCAGGCACCCGTCCTCCATGAGTTGTACATCCAGCTAATCTCATCGTCAGGAGAGCAACTCGACAGCATCCAGAGTTATACTGGCTTGCGCGAGATTAATATCCTGGATGGCAAGCTTTGTCTTAACCAGCAACCGCTCTACATCAAGGGCCTTCTCGATCAGGGTTATTTCCCTGAGGGCTGGTACACACCCCTCGATGATTTGGCTATGATCCATGATATCGAGCTGACCCAGGCGATGGGATTCAATCTGGTTCGCAAACACCAAAAGGCTGAGGATCCCCGCTTCCTTTACTGGGCCGATCGCAAAGGGCTCATGGTCTGGAGTGAAATGCCGTCTGGACGTATCTTCTGTACAGATTTAATCGAACAGTTAACGCAGGAGTGGATGCAACTGATGCGTCGAGATCAGCCTCACCCATGCGTTATCTGCTGGGTGCCCTTCAACGAGTCCTGGGGGGTCTGGCATCAGCAATCACGTTCAAAGCAGCGTGCATTTGTCGATGCAACGGTTGCCCTGACAAAGAGCCTGGATAGCACCCGGCCCGTGATTGGCAATGATGGCTGGGAATACAGTTCGGGAGATCTGTTTACGCTGCACCTATATGACTGTACCGGCCCTCAACTAATCGAAAAATTATTAGAATTGCGCGCTGATCCCCATACCCGCTTATCTTCCGCCGAACAGGCTCGTTCAGGCTCATTACCCGGCTCCGACCCAAGCGAGTTGCCCCTCATACTGAGTGAGTGCGGCGGTATCGGCTATATCAACGAAACCCCGACTGATGAACTTTTCTCTTATGGCGACCTGCCAAAAACACCCATAGCCTTGTCTGAGCGTATTCAGGAACTAGCGAATGCCTTGGCGAAAATAGACGAGCTCCAAGGCTTTGTCTGGACACAATTAACCGACATCCAACAGGAAGTGAATGGCCTGCTTTATTTTGACCGTACCCCAAAACTGCCTCTGGATCAGATCAAAACTCTATTTGATGTTAGCGGAGATTCCTGAATGAACTGGCAACCCCTTCTGGCCCTCGGCCAACAGCAGTCCTACGCTCAGATCGCCATTATTCAGCATGGCGAACCTATACTGAACCAGACCTGGTTAGACCAGGCAGTCGAACTGATCGCTGATCAAAAAGGGATTCACGCCA
>CAZGCW010000338.1:356-3183 GCA_964524295.1 uncultured Pseudomonadales bacterium | reverse complement strand
GATGATGTTGCGAATGGATCCAACGAGCCACCTCGAACGGTGCTCCTGGAACCAGCATTAATATCGCCACGCGGCCTATAGCTTCATTGATCCATCGCTTGTTAGACAAATTGTGGTGCAACCCCTCATGTGCAGCAGAAAACAGGCAATACATAGCAATGCCGCTGGCTAAAGACGCCATGGGCCAGGTTATCTTCCCCTCTATGGCAAGCAGCGATGCGGCAGCGATAATCCCTAGGGCCAACAAAAACAGCATCACAGCCGGCACGGACAACAAGGGCGTGGCTTTAAGCTCCTGGAAGTACCGGTCTTTATCCGGTAGCACGTTGAATGATGCAGCTTCAGACATGACGCATCCTTGTATAAACCAGTGTCGTATAAACCCGTGTCGTAATAGCGTTAACTGACGCTCTATCAACACACATTAGCACCAAAATCTGGGCTAAAACAGCCTGAAGCGCTACTTGATAAGTTCGCGCTGTAGAAACTCAAGCGCATCGCTATAAGCCTGCTCGCGAACCTGCTCATTCCTGCCAATAAGATAGCCATACTGGACGCAGTCGCCAAGCTTAGTGCTGCTGATAAGGCGTTCGGCAATACGTTGCGCTCGCGGTGCATTGGCGCCGTAGTCAACCAGCGGTTCGCCATTGAGCAGTGGTACCCCTGCTGCATCGTAGTTCCACTCGCAGCCCGCCAGATAAGGTGATTCGCTGCTGAAGAACTCTGCTTGGTCATTCTCCCAGGCGTGTCCGGCACCCTCATAGACGATGGCTTGTACGTCGACGCCGATATCCCTAAGCTGATTTTCGCGGAGCGTGCAGGCCTCAAGGTCGTTAGAGGCATCGTTTGTGCCTCGTAACGTTAATAAAGGAGCGCCATTGGTCTTTTTTGTGCCCAGATCCTGAAAACAGGGGCCATAGACATCGATATGAACGGCAAAACCCGGGTGCTCTGGTGCAAGTGCTTCCCTGATGCGGTCATCCATGGCTAAACGCGTCGCCATACCGCCGTAGGAGAAGCCCATGACTCCGATTCGGCTGGCATCAATGCCTGGATGGGTGGAAAGCAGTTCCAGTGCGGCAAATGCATCCGTAATCAGGTCAAATTCGGTTACCGAACCGGTTCGGATGAGGTAATTAACCTCCTCTGACAGGCCTCTTGCCTCATAGTATTCGATGACCAATGCGGCGACGCCGTTGGCATTGAGAAAGGAGGCATATTCATGCTCCCTGCCCGGTTTGATACCGCCACTGCCAGGGAGTATCACCATGGCAGGCAAGTTATCCGTTTTATCTTGAGGAAAGGTCAGGTAACCCAGTCCGGTGGTGGGCGTGGATTCAATACCCGCCAGGATGACCTGAAAATCGAACGGACTGTGGGTTTCGAAATAGATTTTACCGGCATCCGTTGCTGTCAGTTCAGTTTTGGCCGCTGGCCAATCCGGGAAATCGGGCAGGTTCATCTCAACGATCAAGGTGCGAACCCCCGGGAACAGTAACGATCCAGCGGCTATTACCAGCAGCAACAACACCCCGACGATTCGATCAGACCACTTCTTCATCTAAATTACCCGATTATTGATTTGATATGGGGGGCAGATTAGCAGAGATCACCGACCACATCCCAGTAACGCTTTAAAGCATCAATATGCTCCTGGGGGCTAGCCAGGCCTTCTCCCATGCCACGCAGTCCGGTCGCGCGCATGGCCACATAGTCCGCCCTGGCATCTATCCAGGCTTCAATCTCACCGCGCCAGGCATCTTCTCCGGATTGGTAATTCAATAGCGCCTCAATGCCAAAGTCGGCTTCATCCCTGCCCTCTGCCTTCACCAGTTCCCGCAGCTGTTGGGTGATGGCCAGGTTCGCCTTCTGGCTACCTCCCAGGATAAAGCCGTCGCCTATTTTCGCCGCGCGACGAAATGCCACCTCAGTAAAACCGCCAAACCAGATTGGGATGGACTTTTTCGGTAGCGGCTTAATGCCTGCCCGGTCAATGCGGTGCCATTGCCCGGTATAATCCACAACAGGCTCAGTCCACAATTGTCTTAGCACGTCGATCTGCTCAACCTGGCGTTTCCCACGGGTTGCGTAATCCTCATTCAATGAGTCGTACTCGACAAAATTCCAGCCGGTACCCACACCCAGGCGCATGCGTCCGTTAGACAGGATATCTACCTCCGCTACTTGTTTGGCCACCAGGGACGTCTGCCGTTGCGGCAGGATCAAAATACCCGTGGTAAGCTCGATTTTGCTGGTACAACCGGCAAGAAAGCCAAACAAGACCATGGGCTCATGAAAGGCATCCTCTTCCGTATAAGGCCCCATCAGTTTGGGGGTTCTATCCTCGTGCACAGCGCCCAGTACGTGGTCATAGGCGGTAATATGTGAATAGCCAAGACCTTCAGCGGTCTGCGCCCAGTCGCGAATAACCATGGGATCATCACCTATTTCCTGATGCGGGAAAACGACTCCGATTTTCATGCTAAACCCCTGTTTTAAAATAAGTTAATGTGTAAATAACGTTATAACATTGCGGGGCTGCCGCCCTGCTCTGCTACCGGCCTGGACTCGATGACCAGGCGATATCGCTCGCCCCCCATCCAGTAAAGCAATGAGCCCACAATCACCGTCACCAGGCTGATCAGCATGGCGTAACGAATGGACTCCTGTCCATAGGTGGGCGCCAGTTGGTCGCTCAAAAACCCGACTACCAATGGGCCCAGGCCCATGCCAATGAGGTTAAGAATAAACAACAGCAGAGCGGAAGCCTGGGATCTCAGGTGATCGGGGGTCAGGGTTTGGATGGCTGCGTAAGTCGGGCCTATCC
>CAZGCW010000338.1:0-346 GCA_964524295.1 uncultured Pseudomonadales bacterium | reverse complement strand
AAAGACGAAACAATGCCGCCAATAAACAGAAACACCACTGCAACGGGGATTCTGAAGTCTCCGATCTGCCATTGCTGTGACTCGGGCCACCACAGGAACAGACCCAGGAAAATAACCGAGAGACCAGCGCCCAGCGCGGGCACGCGCAATTGCCAGCGCGCATCCCGGGCGGCGAGTCGATCACATAGAATGCCGCCAACAATGGCGCCAATCAGGGCGCCGCAGGTACCAATGATGCCCAGGATCAATCCGGCTTCAATGAGGCTCAGGCCATGAATACGAATCAGGAAACTGGGAAACCAGGTGCCCATCCCAAACCCCGCCAGGGCGGTAAACCCGGTGGCAA
>CAZGCW010000337.1:0-3191 GCA_964524295.1 uncultured Pseudomonadales bacterium | reverse complement strand
GAAACCGGGCAACACGCGCTGAAACTGGTGGCCAGCGAAGAAAACAGCTATTTCGGCACACCCGTATTCGCACCGTCTAAAGCCATTGCTAAACGTTTTGAAACTGCGGGCTATGCGCTTCTAGCATCTCCTTTAGTCTATCCGGGACAGACCGTGTCCGCGGATCTATCTGCTAGCAATGATCGTTTGCCGAGGGCCCAATTGTACGTCAAATATTACGGAGAAAATGATCACCCACAAACCATTGTTAGCAGTACCCGGAAACCCCAGCTACTAACGGCCGAAACGCTAACTTTGCTCATTCCAGACTATGCCCATCCCGTCTATGAAATCGGTATTCACTTACCTGAACAAGGTGAATTGTTGCTCGATCGCGTTTATTGGTCGGGTGAACCTGATATCAAGCTAGACCGACCTGCCCATAAAGGAACCATGTGGCGCAGGAGTTGGGTCTCAGCAGTAGATCAGTTTTCATCCTGGTTTGCAGATGAATCCTATCGATTAATTCAAAACCAGGGCCGAGGGTTACTCATCCAGGGTACCCGAGAATGGCATCACTATACGGCAAGCGCTAAGATTACCCCACATCTTGCAACGGCCTGTGGCTTGGCGATTCGAGTCCAGGGCTTAAGCCGATATTATGCGCTCCTGCTATCGGCTGGAGGAGAGCTTAAACTGATCAAGCGGTTTCATGACGAGTCCTGTCTTGGCGTGCGATCATTCGATTGGCATTTCGGCAGCGAATATGAGCTATGGCTGCGTTGCGACGACACCAGCATATCAGCGGGTATTGGCGATGAAATCCTTTTTGAAGTCGTCGATCATGACCTGGACTCCGGTGGAATTGGCCTGGTCATTGAAGAAGGTCGTTGTACATTTGATGAAATATCTGCAACCACAAATGCACGCCAGCAGGCTTGACCAAATCCATGCCTAGATGAAACCCATTATTGTAGAAATCAAACAGCTTTTTCGGCTCGCCTTTCCCCTTATGGGTGCTCAGTTGGCCCAGATGGGCATGGGCGTCACAGATGCCATCATGGCCGGCAATTATTCATCCGTTGATCTGGCCGGAGTCGCGCTGGGCACAAGTATTCTCTGGCCCGTATTAATGCTCTTCATGGGACTGGTCCAGGCGGTAACACCGACTGTTTCACAATTAAATGGCGCGCGTAATTACCCGGAAATAGGCGAAGTCATTAGACAAGGTTTATGGCTCGCTCTGATTGGCGGCATTCTGGGTGCTTTCATGTTAAATAATGTTGAGCCCATCTACCAATGGCTCACTGTAGATCCGTCTACCAGCGCTATTTCTGTTTCCTATCTTGCTATGTGCTCCATGGGACTTCCTGCTTTAATGTGCTTTTTCGCACTGCGCTTCCTTGCTGATGGAATGGGTTTTACTCGACCGGCCTTCCTGATTTCGGTATCCGCGCTCGCCTTGAAAATCCCCTTGAACTACATACTGATCCACGGAAAGTTTGGACTACCTGAGTACTGAGGGGTTGGTTGTGGTCTTGCCCAGGCGATTATAATGTGGTTCCAACTCGGGTTAGTCATACTGGTTGTAACCGGTCGGCGCTTTGACAAGACACAATGGTTAAGGCGGGTTACCCCACCTGACTGGAACCGTATTAAGCCACTACTGATCATTGGCTTGCCTATCGGTGCCACCATTTTCGCTGAAATGGGCCTATTCTCCTTTACGACCTTGCTACTGGGTCAATTTGGCCCGGAGGTAGTTGCCGCTCACAATATTTCCATGAATATTAACGGCGTCTTCTTTATGCCACCCATGGCACTAGGCATGGCAGCAACCATCCGCATTGGTTTCAGAGTGGGCGAGGGCGATGCACGCAACGCACGTTCGACCGCCTTTATTGCCATGGGATCGACGTTTTTAGTCGCCCTGTTCGGGGCTGCCTTCATTTATCTATTAAGACAGCAGCTCGTCTCACTCTATACCCTGGAGAGCAATGTTCTCGCGCTGGCCAATGAATTATTACTATTTGTCGTCTTCTTCCTGATCTTCGATGCTTCACAATCAACGGCTGGAGGCGCCCTCAGAGGTTATAAGGACACCCGAGTACCTATGCTACTCGCATTGTTCAGCTTCTGGGTAGTAGGATTGCCCCTGGAATGCGCTCTGGGATTCGGCTGGATCGGACCTCCTATGGGTGTCTATGGATTCTGGATCGGGCTATTCGGAGCAGTAGCAACTGCTGCCGTGCTCATCACCGCGCGCCTTTGGTATGTCAGCGGCAATCATGAAACAATTCAAAAACTCAGCTTTCGCTCAACCGACAGTAGCGCTTTATAGTTCGTATCTCAGGCAGACCATTCATCAAAATCCCTCAACCAAAGCCGCCCTCCTGCTAAGGGTGAAGGATTATATGAGCGATACCCCAGTAATCGTTTGACTCTATCTGATTGCTGGGTAACTAGATCCCTTGGATAAACAAAACAGGTCGCTTCTTCTGGTGTAAGCCAACCGACGACGAAGCTCAAATGCAGCGCGAGCCTCCAATCCGCTTTGGATAGATTCGCGCCCCCACCATGTATGACCTTACCACTATAGAAAAGAGCACTACCCGCAGAGATTTCTGCTGGAATGGTGTCTTCAGCTAGACCTTTGACTCGAGCATCGGTCCACAAATGACTACCCGGAATGACCCTGGTTGCGCCATTAGTTTCACTGACTTCATCTAGTGCCAGTATCATACTGACCGTTACCTCGGGCATATTCGGCCAGGTCAGTTTTGTTAATGATGACCAGTTCTGACAATCTCTATGCAACAGTTGAGCGGGTTCGCCGGGACCTATTAACATAGCCTGTGCAGTATTAAGCCAGTAATCAGGGCACCCAGGATCCAGCAAACTATCGGCAAGAATCCGCATTAACGGATTCTCCAATAAATCAAAAAACACCGGTGTCAACAACCCTATTCCGGTAAACCTGACCGTGTTAGGCCCATGGAATAGCTTCCAACCGGGATCAGTATCACGACTACCGGGTTCACGGCCATCAGCTCGAGCCACGATCGCCTGCTTTAGCGACTTTAATGCAGAACCAGAGACTAAATCATCGACTATAACCGCACCCGCACGTTGAAAATTCGCCAACAATGTCTCCGAGTCAGTCTTATTCGAAACATGAGTAATCTCCATACCGCTATCTCCCACTCTCTATG
>CAZGCW010000336.1:0-3198 GCA_964524295.1 uncultured Pseudomonadales bacterium | reverse complement strand
AAATCGCCTTGGCAAAATTCTCTAGAACAGCACGATGTTGACCCCCATCCCCCTCAACCGGCAACCGCACCTGAGTGGTAGCTGGTTTTTCAAAGGCGGCGTTTTCCTGTATGGCTAGGGTAACCGATTTTTCATTCCTGGTGATGGTGATAAAGTCCTCCTGACTATCATAGATAACCAGACCTTCATCAAAGGCTATTTCTAATCGGTTGATTCCAGGTGCTTCTCCCGTCGTCGTCGTAAAAACACCGGTCGCGCCCCCTGCAAAATTGAGCAGACAGGTCACTTCATCCTCGACTTCCAATTGGTGATATTTGCCGAACGAACAATGGCTGTATAGGTTTACCGGCAAACCAAACAACCAGCAGATCAAATCAAGCTGATGAGGGCATTGATTCAACAACACGCCGCCGCCTTCACCAGCCCAGGTCGCTCGCCAGTCCCCGCTATCGTAATAAGCCTGACTCCTGAACCAATCAGTAATAGTCCACTGCATGCGTCGAACCGCCCCGAATTCATGGGACTGAATCCACTGTTTCAGCCGTTGGTAAGCAGGATGCGTTCTTTGGTTAAACATGGCGGCAAAGACCTGCTTGGGATCTTCATGCGCATTGACAAGGCGAAGCGCATCGAATTTATCGACTGAAATTGGTTTTTCCACCATCACATGGCAGCCTTGCTGCAATGCCAGGCGGCCCAATGGGGTATGATCATAATGTGGCGTTGCTATTAATACCGCATCACAGAACCCGGATTTGATCAGATCTGAGCCACTTTCAAAGGCCATGACGCCGTACTTTGCCTGCATTTTTTCACATCGACCCGGAACATAATCGGCCACCGCCACGAGTTCAAAATCAGGCAAACCGGAAATCAATTTACAATGGACCTGGCCCATATTACCCAGCCCAATAATACCCAGCTTTACCCTGCTCATGACAATCCAAACCTGGAAAGAAAACGATAACTACTCGCCAGACAAGCGAAAGGATCCTGTCCATAGCAGTTATCCTGTTCGATAAGATAATAGGCAATGGGATGTTTGGCTGCTGCAACAAGAATATCCTCCCAATTCAGGTTGCCCTGTCCTATCGCTGCAAACCGTCTCTTATTGTCACTATCAAGGCAAAAGTCTTTCAAGTGCAACAGTGGCATAGAATGACCCACTTTATTGATCCACTGGACCGGGTCTGCGCCACCCGCCACAATCCAATGGGTATCCAATTCCAGGTTAAGGTTGATGGCCTGGGCATTATCCAGTAAGTTTTGCAGCCAGGTTTGATCATTAAAGCGCTGAAATTCGTGATGGTGATGATGATAAGAAAAGCTGATTCCAGCCGCCTGCAATTCTTGAATAACAGGGGCGACTTCGAACAGAAATTGCTTTAAGCCTTGAGCACTGAGATAGACCTCCGGTGGAATCATACCAACCGCAGTATGTTTGCAATCCCAGAGCATATGCTCTGCGATGACATTGTTCAGATCATAACGAAAACGATCCCAACTCACGTGAGTGGCTGCAATATCCAGGTCAGCTTCTTCACAAAGTTGCTGGACGCGGTCAGCAGGAATAGGGCCAAACGCTGAGACCTGGATACTCTGGTAGCCGATATCACGAACTTTATTCAATGTGATCGCTAATTCAGCCTCGCTCTGAGTGAATTTTCTTAGTGTGAACATCTGCACACCCAAATTAGCCATAGCCTACCTCGCCCCCAGCCTTACCCTATGCTGACAGATTCATGTGAAACACCCATAGCCGACCAGGAAATTTGCCGGCACAATTGCAGCAGTGAAATACCTGCGCTTCATCCACCTGGCAACGGATCATCTGTCATTGCCCTCGCCAAAACTAGCTCCGCTATTTCAGCATGGTCCAG
Organism: uncultured Pseudomonadales bacterium; assembly: GCA_964524295.1. Classification (GTDB taxonomy): domain Bacteria; phylum Pseudomonadota; class Gammaproteobacteria; order Pseudomonadales; family Azotimanducaceae; genus UBA9926. The sequence continues at coordinate 1,318 of CAZGCW010000336.1, read as the reverse complement.
ACCCGTCGATCAGAAATCTAGCCCCTGCCGCTAACATGTGCCTCTACGGCATCATAGGCATTTTGAATTTCTTTGAACTTAGATTCAGCAGCAGCAACTAACTCAGGAGGTAAACCCTTGCCTTGAATGCGATCCGGATGATATTCCATTGCCAACTTACGATACTTCTTTTTTATCGACTGAATCGATTCGCCCTTATGACACCCTAGCGCCTCATAGTGACTATCCAGCGGCGCTTTCTGATCTGAATACTTGGATTTCAGGTTATTATACGCGGACTCACTTTGAAACAATCGAGCCACGCGAAGTAGCAATGCCTCTTCAACAGGATGCAGTTCGCCATCGGCATAAGCCAGTAGAAGCAGCAACTCCAGCAGCATGGTAAGCATCTCCTGCTGACCGGAGAATTCCTGATAGAACTGCTGCGCATAATCCATAAATTCAGCGTCAGAATCTTTGGCCTCATTAAAAGTACGTATGGCTATCTGGCGCGACCGATCATCTAATCTCAGGTTATCGCGCATGACTTGTTCTACCAGGGCGATTTCCGCTTCGGTCACTCTGCCATCTGCCTTGGACAGTTTACCCAGAAGCGCAAAAGTTGCCGTGAAAAAAACCGCTTGTCGGGATTCAAGCCTGGAAATATCACCGGCACCTTTATCGATCGTATGATGCCCCAGCATCCCGCCCAGTATCATGCCTAGCGGACCACCCAGCATAAAGCCAACACTGCCACCAAATATTTTACCCATCCAACTCATAGGACCGCCCTCAAATCCGCCATTCGCCCTAAAAAATAGTTCAAGCGCTCTCCCCACCAACCAAGCCCAGCAATGTCTCCGTCTGCTGCTTCATCAACGCGAGATCGGCCCGACTCTCTACGTTCAGGCGGATAACGGGTTCGGTGTTGGACATTCTCAGATTGAACCGCCACTCAGGGAATTCCATACTGAGGCCATCGGTATAGTCTATGGTATCTGCTTCATCATGAAACTGGGTTTCGATGGCAGAAATCACGTCCTCCGGCGCCTCAACCCGTCGATTGATTTCTCCACTGGCAGGAAATTTTTGCATTCTCTGATTAACTAGTTCAGCCAGGCCCTTTTGGTGTTGCAGCATCAATCCCGTCACCAGTATCCAGGGCACCATACCGCTATCGCAATAGGCAAAGTCCCGAAAGTAGTGATGCGCGCTCATTTCACCGCCATAGATTGCATCTTCAGAACGCATCCGCTCATTCATAAAAGCATGACCGGTCTTGCTCAAAACCGCTTTTCCGCCTACCGATTTACAGATATCCATGGTGTTCCAGGTCAAC
>CAZGCW010000335.1:290-3228 GCA_964524295.1 uncultured Pseudomonadales bacterium | reverse complement strand
GATTCCCCGATAGCTCAGTTGGTAGAGCAAATGACTGTTAATCATTGGGTCCCTGGTTCGAGCCCAGGTCGGGGAGCCATCTATTCTTACTTATCTGCATGGGACAACAACCAGCGACCTTCAACCGAGCAAGATCGCCAGTGGCTGTTTGTTATCAAACCGCAATTACTGCAGTAAAATTCGAGTCCTGTTTTTCTCCACAGTCGAACGACCGATGCCCTTAACAGCGGTCAGTTCTTCAGCAGAGTAGAAGCGTCCATACTGCTCCCGGTAACGAACGATCGCTTCTGCTTTTGAAAGCCCAACCCCTTCCAAAGCCAGGGCCAGGGTTTTTGCGTCCGCCGTGTTGATATCAACGCTGACGTCGACAACCCCATTCTCGGCAAACTCTTCGGCCATAGGCCCGCCCACATATCCCAGCCCGAGCCCTAATATCAGTAGTAAGTTTATGATCCATTTTTCCATAGATGGTGTAGCTCCTTAAAAGATTAATTTCCTGTAACAGCAAAAACCAATCTATCAAGACAGCACAGATATTCAGGTAGGAGACCGGCACCTATGTTGATTAACATAGGCTAAATTAACCGTCAGTCGGTATCTACTCCCCTTCTAAGCCAAAAATTGGCCGGGTACTGGACCACTTCTTACAACTAGGACAGCGCCAGTTCAAACGTTTGCCTTCAAAACCACATTCAATACATCGATACGCCGGTTTATCTGCCGCCAACGCTTCGGCAAAGCTACGTAAAATATACAAATTCTGTTTGGAGATGCCATGGGCATTTTCGACGTGTAAGTCGATTAATTGCGTTAACCCTCTCAGGGTTGGGTTTTTCTTGAGGTAATTAGCAATATACTTTGCCGCTGCCTCATCACCCTGTACCTCCTTAATGATCTCTGCCACTGCCAGAACAATGGAGATGGATGACGTCTTATTTAAACAACTCTCAAGAAACGCCCGATAATCACCCAGGTCAAAGCCACCGAGTTGGTACGTCTTTTTCAATAACAACAGCGCTTCCGGTACAAAGTCGACATCCTGCTCCGGTAATCGCTTTAAAACCTTAATCGCCTGATCAAATCGACCTTCGTGAAGTTCCATCTTAGCTTGAATCAAGCTAACCCTTGGGTTTCTGGGCAAGTGCCCTGTCGCACCGCTAATTGCATCTCGTGCAGCCGAGATATTACCGGCTTCAAACAACTGTTCTGCCTGTTCACAATAATAATGAGAAATCGCCTGGTCAATCTGCTCCTCATTAGCACCTCCCAGCATCAATTTAGCCGTCTCAATCGCTTTCTCCCACTCCCGCTCCTGCTCGTATATACTTAAGGTAATTTTAAGGCTTTCAGTTTGGAATTTAGGGTTTTCCTTCGCCAACTGCAATGACAGTGCCTCAGCTCGATCCAGCAAGCCTGCTTGAAGATAATCTCTGGCCAACTCTATCTCTACCTCGTGTCGGGTTTTGGTATCCAGCCGGGTCCTGGAAAGAATACTTTCATGCACAACAACCGCTCTTTCCAACTCACCCCTACGTCTAAGCAAACCACCCAGCGCAAGATGCGTCTCGACATTATCACTGAGGAACTCTAACTCACCGACTAAAGCCGCTACGGCTTGATCCTGCTGGTCATTTAACAAGTATTGAAGACCCAACTCGAGAGATTGAGGCCTTTTTCGCTCGCGCCTCCCCAACCACCAGCCGGCTGCGATTGCCAGCACGAACAGAAACCATAAAATCCAGCTTTCCATCGAAATCTATCCTCAATTAAACTATCAGTGGCTCACCTTCAAACCAAAAATAACAAGGTTGCGCAGACATTAGCCCTGGACCTGCGATGACTTGCTTTTTAGCTTCGACCAACTCCCCGACACTTTCCCTAGCCCAAAACCGACCACAAAAGCAGCCAATAACCACCAGGATACCGGCCAGTTTGCTGACTCAAAATCCAGGAACCTTAAACGAACCACATCACTATTTTCCGAGGCTATGACCGCCACCACAAGAAAGGTAATCACAAGAGAGACTTTTAATAACTGTTTTTTGATCCAACTCATATGGCAACCGACCCTTAATTGATCTGCCCTGGGAATTGTACACTGTATCTTCGAACCATGAGAGGCATGGCTTTTATTAATAAACCCACGATACGAATGAAGGTGAGGCTTTGGTTCCCTGGCGACGCAGAGCGCTACCCAATCAGTGGCCTCATTGCTGACACACTACAACACAGCCCTATTTGACAGCTCAAACCTAAGGGTCACCTTGTGGGCTTGATCGTCTAAAGCAAAGCTGCAGCAATCGTCAGGATCGGAAGGTAGAACGACCATAAGGAGCAAACCAGAGCATGCTCAAACCGTCTATTCTATGCCACTGTTAACTCTTTCACGCAGCTCTTTGCCTGGCTTGAAATGCGGCACATATTTACCTGGGAGCGAAACCTGCTCTCCCGTCTTAGGGTTTCGCCCTATACGAGGTGCGCGGTAATGGAGCGAGAAGCTACCAAAACCGCGGATCTCAATGCGCTCTCCATTTGCTAACGCATCACTCATATGGCTCAGGATCATTTTCACTGCCAATTCTATATCTCTGGCAGTAAGTTGCGTTTGAACCGCGGCCAATTTTTCTATGAGCTCAGATTTAGTCATGTTAGAAACTATTCATCCTCTGTAGCGACTTTTTCCTGTTCCTTCTTAATCAGGTCACCCAGGGTCGCCGGTGTTACTGCGGCAACTTCCCTTTCCCGATGCTCCTTAACCGCCGTCTTCTCTTCAGCAATGTCTTTGGCTTTTATCGACACGCTAAGGCTACGATTTTTACGATCAACGTTGGTAATCTTCACTTCCAGAGACTCACCAATCGAGACCACGGTCCTGGCATCAGCAACATGCTCAATAGAAAGTTCACCCGCCTTAAGTATACCCTCAACCTCTTCGGCC
>CAZGCW010000335.1:0-280 GCA_964524295.1 uncultured Pseudomonadales bacterium | reverse complement strand
TTGCGTCTACGGATTTTACTGTACCGGTGACAATCGAGCCCTTATCATTCATGGCCAGGTAATCAGAAAACGGATCCCCGTCCATCTGTTTCAATCCCAGCGAGATACGTTCACGCTCAGAATCAATGGCCAAGACAACGGTTTCAATTTCATCACCTTTGGTAAACCGTCGAACAGCCTGTTCACCAGGCTCATTCCAGGAGATATCAGACAGGTGCACCAGGCCATCAATATCACCATCAAGACCGATGAATATACCAAAATCAGTAATCGATTTAAT
>CAZGCW010000334.1:1315-3244 GCA_964524295.1 uncultured Pseudomonadales bacterium | reverse complement strand
GGCACTTCTGCCAGTCAGGAACAGATAGCCCTCTTCATCCAAATAGCCCATATCGCCAAGCGTAAAATAATCCCCCCGATAACTACCAGCGGTTTTATCCGCATCCTTATAATAACTGAAGCGAAGTGCAGGCGCCTTAAAATAAATAGTACCGACCTCCCCGGCGGGCAGATCCTTACCATCATCATCCAAAATACGATTATTTGCCTGGGGCGGTGTCTTGCCCACTGTGCCTGGTTTTTTCAACCATTCCTGTGGCCCCACGAAAAAGCCCCCACCACCTTCAGTGGCAGCATAATATTCATACAACACGGGGCCCAACCAACTTATCATGTCCTGTTTAACGTGAACTGGGCAGGGGGCCGCGCCATGAAGAATAAAGCGAAGACGACTCAAATCGTACTGATCCCTTATCTGCTCGGGTAAGGCCAGCAGACGATGAAACATCGTCGCCACCATATGGGTATGCGTTATTTTATGTTCAAAAATGAGCCGCAGGGTTTCTTCCGGCGACCATTTATCCATCAGCACCGTGCCAACACCATTGGCTATCGGCGCAATGATATTGAAGGCTAATGGTGCAGCATGATAAGCAGGTCCTGTACATAGGGCCATATCAGTGGACGCATTCCAGGCCGCGGCTATTGAAACCGCATTGACCGTATCGGTAACCGGTGCAGTCACAGCTAACCTTTCACGGAAAACGCCTTTGGGTCGGCCCGTTGTCCCTGAGGTATAGAGCATCTGTGAGCCTATTTCGGGGTTCGCGATATTACTGCTTTCTTCAACGGACACAAGCTCGTCATATTGGCTAAAACCTTCCAGATCTCCACCGACACTAGCCACCACTTTTAGCTGCCCCTGATTATGCTGCAAAGCCTCAATAGCGGACTCAGCACAACGGACATCGGCAATAAAGGCTTTTGCTTCGCAATTCTCAACAATATAAGACGCGTTATCTCCAGTGAGATGCCAATTGATAGGGGTGACTCGGAAGCCTGCTCGTTGACAGGCATAATAGACCTCAAGAAACTCCGGGCGATTGACAAGTAGCATTGCCACACTATCGTCTGGTTGCAAGCCAGCTCGGCGGAGCGCCCGGGCAAGCTGATTGGCTTTACGGTTTAAGTCATCAAATGTACGATTACCCAGGGATGACAAGACTGCCCACCCTCCTGGGTTTTCCTGTGCATGAAATGCCAGCGTCATCCCACTCAATGCCGCCTGCTGTAAAGATAATTTATCTACCATAACCCGTCTCTTCTCAACAATCACAGGGGTGATTATTAACATGTTTGGCTAATCATGCACAATGCCCAAACCGGTACAAACAAAAATAGGCAGTGACCTAATCCACTGACCTGCGTATGATCCAAACAAAGCAAGTCAATTCTACAATTACAATGAGGAATCTCTATTATGATCGGATATGTGACCATCGGCACCGCTGATATGGAACAGGCAAAACAGTTCTGGACAGAACTTCTGGAACCCCTGGACGCTAAGCTATTGATGGATATGGGTAGAATTGCTTTTATTGGATCTAATATGGGACAACCCATGTTGGCGCTCTGTACACCCTATGATGGAGCGGCTGCCAACCCGGGCAATGGTAATATGCTGGCTATTCCGGCCGGCTCTAGAGAGATGGTAGATACCCTCTATGCCCGTGCCATAGAGCTGGGCGCCACCGATGAAGGACCCTCAGGGGAGAGAATGCCAACATTCTACGGTGGTTACTTTCGGGATGCTGATGGTAACAAAGCTGTTCTCTATCACATGGGATAATCACCGTCAGGCTCGTCAACGGGTAGCACAGGCACTGATCACTACCAATCAGTGAATCATTTCCGGTTCAGAAATAGCCTGGAGGCACCGGTCATCCTTATTCCTGGCATTGTTGACTGAGCTTGAAACATCGTGGACAAC
>CAZGCW010000334.1:0-1305 GCA_964524295.1 uncultured Pseudomonadales bacterium | reverse complement strand
GGGCCCAGGTAATTCGGCATGAAGCAGGTCCTCAAGGGCCTGCACCGGTGTATCTCTGTCTAGCCAGGTAACCAAATCCGATGGCGCTAGTTGAACCGGAACTCGATGATGAAAGCGGCGCATTTGTTGTGGTGCTTCAGCAGTGATAATACTACAGCTAAACAGGGGGTTATCCAGGCCCTGCCAGACATCCCACAAGGCAGCCAGGAACAATCCAGGCCCATTTGCAGGCGTAAAATACATGGGTTGACGACGACCTTCCATAGACCGCCATTCATAGTAGCCACTCACTGGGATGATACAGCGGCGTCGGGTGAAAGGCTCGCGGTAGGCCCGACTCTTTAACAGGGTTTCGCATCGGGCATTGAACATACTGAACTTGGTGGAAGGACCCGATGACCAGCCTGGCACCAGCCACCACCGCATGTCAGTTAAACTCCAATCACTTTCATAGCGAAGCACCGGAATCGATTCCGTCGGGGCGACATTTAATTGAGTCGAAATGGTATAATTCTGACCCAAGGTATCAAGCAATAACCCGGTCAACGGGTCTGATATCACATTCAATCGTCCACACATACCCCTAACTCAACTTCCCTATTTCAAGCAGTTCTGATTCCGACAGCTTCCACTGGCCGGCCTCGACATTCTGCTTTACCTGCTTTGCCGAGGTCGCACCTGCGATGACACTGCTTACGATAGTTTGGTTGGCCAGCCAACTCATCGCTAATTCCAGGATGCTACGCCCTGCATCCCGGGCGAATTGTTGATATACTTCAAGGCGATCAAAAGCCGAGTCATTCAAAGCTGCCAGTCCCCGTTTACCCATGTTAGCCAGGCGACTACCCGGATCCGGCGGTTCTCCCCTTAAATACTTCCCGGTCAGCATTCCACTAGCTAGGGGAAAGTAAGGTAGTAACCCTATATTGAATCGTTCACACGCAGGGATAACGTCTCTACTCACCCTTTGATCCAGCAGATTGTATAGATTCTGGGCTGAGGAATAGCGATTTAACCCCATCGCCCTGGCTGTCCAATCAGCATCCGCGATCTGCCAACCCGTAAAGTTAGAATGACCGATATAACGAACCTTACCCGATCGAACCAGATCCTCCAGTGCTCGTAGTGTTTCTTCTATGGGCGTCTCGGCGTCTGGTACATGCTGCTGGTACAAATCGATATATTCCGTTCCCAGGCGCCGTAAACTGTCTTCAATGGCTTTAATGATATAGCGTCTGGAAGCGCCCCTCAGGTGTGGGCCCTCGCCCATTGGGTTAGCGAATTTAGTTGCAATTATGCACTCAC
>CAZGCW010000333.1:0-3247 GCA_964524295.1 uncultured Pseudomonadales bacterium | reverse complement strand
CGGGTGTTATTGAAAGCTCAAATGTACACGGGGGGGAAGAGCTGGGGAACATGATTGAGACCCAACGAGCCTACGAGATCAACAGCAAGGCGATTTCCACCAGTGATCAAATGCTCCAGTTCATTACGAATAACACTTAGGATCAACCATGCAATGCTCTCTTGGTAAGATAATACTCGTCGTCAGCGTATTTCAGCTCGTCGCCTGTGCGGGTAATCCGTCCAGCATTCACCCGCAATATGCGGCAACTCACGCACCGACCCTGCCGAAGATCAGTCCAGCGCAACGGGGTAGTTCACTGTATTCGAGCGCGACGGAAATGGCCCTGTTTGAAGATGTTAAGGCGGCTCGTGTCGGTGATATCATCAATGTAATTCTGGCTGAGAACACCAATGCCAAAAAGCGCTGTCATACCAGTGTCGCCAAGAGTAATGATGCTACCATTGCTAACCCGACTCTGGGAGGCGAGCAAAGAGAAGTGCTCGGCAGTCTCTGGGGCCGGGACTTTAACCTCGGCTTTGGCCTCGACAGCGAACAGGCGTTTAGTGGCGCCAGCGGCAGCAATCAGAGTAACCAGCTGACCGGTAGCATTGCGGTCACCGTGGTTGAGGAATTACCCAGGGGGAACCTGCTGGTCCAGGGTGAAAAATGGATCAGCCTGAACCAGGGCAATGAGTTTATACGGATTCGCGGCATTGTACGTAAAGCCGATGTGAGTAGTTTTAATACGGTTTTATCTACCCAGGTTGCCGATGCGCGAATTGCCTACGGCGGTACGGGTGTCACTGCCAATGCGAATTCAATGGGATGGTTATCTCGATTCTTTAATTCGGTACTTCAGCCGTTTTAGTCAGGCCTTATTATGAATAGATTGTTACAGATATTTAATCGACACGCCGGCAGGGTTGTTTTGACCTGTCTGGTGACGTTATTGCCGGCATTAACAGCCTCAGCAGCTCGTGTTAAAGATGTTGCTGACATTGCGGGTGTGCGCAGTAACCAACTGGTTGGTTATGGTTTGGTGGTGGGTCTGGCCGGCACCGGAGACCAGACCACACAGACGCCATTCACCATTCAGAGCTTGAAAAGTATGCTGCAGCAACTGGGTGTGACCATTCCATCGAATGTGAACCCACAGCTGAAGAATGTGGCAGCTGTGGTGGTCCATGCGGAGATTCCCGCTTTTGCTAAACCAGGCCAGTTCGTCGATGTGACCGTGTCGTCGATTGGTAATTCCCAGAGCCTGCGTGGCGGCGCATTGCTGATGACACCGCTGAAGGGCGTCGATGGGCTTACCTATGCCATAGCCCAGGGTAATTTGATCGTCGGTGGTTTTGGTGTCCAGGGTGAAGATGGTTCCAGCGTCACCGTCAATATCCCCAGTGCGGGCAATATTCCCAACGGCGGTCAGATTGAGCGGGAAATTGAAAGTGCCTTTGTCGCCTCTGATCTGCTCCAGCTCGACCTTAAAAAACCTGATTTCACCACCGCCCAACGCCTGGCGGATCGAATTAACGAAGAATTAGGGCCGGATACGGCCATACCCATGGATGGCTCATCGGTTCGGATCATGGCGTCTCTGGATATCCGTTCGAAGGTCGCGCTCATGTCTACCCTGGAAAACCTTGAGTTTGAACCTGGCAGGGCCTCGGCTCGAGTGATTATTAATTCCCGTACAGGTACGGTTGTTATTGGTGAGGAGGTGCGGATATTTCCTTCCGCTGTGGCCCATGGCAGTTTGACGGTATCGGTGACCGAAAATCTTGAGGTTAGTCAGCCCGGCGCGTTTGCCGATGGCGGCCAGACCGTAGTGACGCCGGATACGGCGGTGGATGTTGAAGTCGAAACCAATCCCATGTTTGTGTTTGACCCGGGCGTGAGCCTGGATGAATTAGTCCGTGCCGTCAACCAGGTTGGCGCAGCACCAGGTGATCTGGTGGCGATATTAGAGGCCCTTGAAAGAGCCGGTGCCCTGCAAGCTGAATTGGTGGTGATATGAATGCCGGGGCTCAGTTTAGTGGCCCTGCTGCAGCCATGGCCAGCCAGTATCATAACCTGGATACATTGCAGGGCCTGAAAGCTCAGGCTAAAAACCGTCCAGATCAGGCGGCCGAACAGGTTGCGCAACAGTTCGAGTCGATTTTTATACAGATGATGCTCTCATCCATGCGCTCGGCGGTGCCTAAAGAAGGCCTATTCAATAGCAACCAGATGGAAACCTATAACGACATGTTGGATCAGCAGATGTCAGTGACCATAGCTGAGCAGGGTGGGATTGGTTTGGCCGAGGTCATTGTCAGGCAGTTAAAGATGCAGCAACCCGAGGTGAGCAGTTCGAGTAAAGCGGCAATTGAACTCGACCATAACCAACAGCAATGGCTCAAGGTGAAGCCATCGCCGCTGTTGACAAGATCGGACCGGTGAACCGGTTGGTGGAGGGATGAGTTATGCCTAGCGTACTGAACATTGCAACGTCCGGATTACTGGCTTTCCAGAAGGGTCTGGCGACCACCGGGCATAACATTGCCAATGCAGGGACCGAGGGTTACAGCCGTCAGGAAGTGCGTTTTGGAACTCGAGGTGGCGTGCCGGGTGAAGGCGGTTATGTGGGTGATGGCGTCGAAACAGTCGAAGTGCTTCGAGGCTACGATGCTTATCTGGCCAAAGAATATAGAAACAGCACCTCTGCTTATCATCAGTTCGAAGTCTATTCAACCATGGCTGACCGGCTGGATAATCTGGTGGCGGAGCAGGAGCGCGGCCTTGCCTCACAGTTTGAACGTTTTTTTGCCGCCATGCAGGATGTCTCCAATAATCCTTCTTCTATTCCAGAACGGCAGGTTTTTCTCGGTGAGGCCAGCGCCTTAGCGGCACAGTTTCGGTACCTGGATGATTCGCTCGAAGCATTAAATGATCAGGTTAATGAACAGCTTGGACTCATTATCGACGAGATTAATGCGATCGCAGTCGGTATTACTGACCTTAATGAGGATATCAGTAATGCCAAATCCGTGGTGGCGGGGCAGGATCCCAATGACCTGCTGGACCAGCGTGACCAATTGCTGCTCAGCCTGGGTGAAAAGATCGGTTTGGTTACCAGCGAGCAAAATGACGGGGTCATGAACGTCATCATCGGCAATGGCCAGCCCCTTGTCGTCGGTCAACTCGCCGAGTCGCTATCCCTTGGGATTGGTTCGTTTGATTCCGTACACACGGAAATCCTGTTTAACCGGGTCAATGGGGGCCA
>CAZGCW010000332.1:0-3253 GCA_964524295.1 uncultured Pseudomonadales bacterium | reverse complement strand
CGCCAAGGTGGCTTCGGTTCTTGAAAAACCACTATCATCCTGATAGGGGAGGGTATACAGCAGAATCACGACGATATTATTGGAAAAAAACCCGAATGCGATGTTCAGTGCATAGAATGAAACCGTTTTCATCGCCTGACTTCTGGTAAAAGCGGCGCGGTCTTCAGCCTCAGCTTTGTCTCCCGCACCCGCCTGCAGCTCTGCGTCACTGTAACCATCCGGTTGTAAACCATAGTCTTCGGGTGCGCGACGCATGACCAGGGCAATGGGGAAAAGCAGACAGGCGGAAAACAGGGCTAACCATAACCAGGCTTCTCGCCAGCCTATATTGTCTATTAACCAGGTAGTAAAAGGCGTAATAAGGATGCCACCCAGGGAGACTCCCATGGCTGCGACTGCGATTGCTTTGCCTCGGTTGACGACGAACCATTTTGACAGGGTAACGTTAACGACCAGATTTCCGACCATGGCACATCCGCAGGTCATGGCAACGCCATTTAATAGCCACCAGGTCCATAGGGATTCGATTAGACTGTGCAGTGCGAGGCTAGTGGACAGTACCAGCGTTCCCATGAGCATCATGGTTCTGCCACCCAGGCGGTCTACATAAGCACCGATGTAAATGCCGGTGAGTGCCATCATCACCTGGCCAATGCTTCGGGATAAGGCAAAATCGCTACGGCTCCAGGTTAACTCGTCAATCATCGGTATCATGAATGGCCCCAGGACATAGCTGTACATGCCCAGAGAGACAAATTGGGCGACAAAGGCGGCTCCGAGCAGCCAGTAGCCATAGTATATTTTCGTATTCAGGTTGGAATCCTTAAGTGCGCTGCTGCTTTTGGGTTAACTCTGGTGACTGGTGAATAGTCCAGGCCGCGATCATAATGGTTTTTCGAATTGGGTGAATGTCGTATTTTCAGTTATGCCGGACGTTTAGCCCTGTTTTAGGCAGGTGATGCTGAGCCAGTTGCAGGGCAAGTGAGTAGAACAGCCAATCATTTACACACTGTCACTTTACCGAAGTTGATAAAAAATCGCACCCTATCAATTCTTGGCTGGTTTCTAATCGGTTGTTTTCATTTCCATTGATCATTTAAAAAGTGTTTCAGCGGGCAAAATATAAGATTCTATAGATGCACTGACTATATCCTATACATTGCCTGTGTTGATTTGATTAGGGATGCTGCTGCCGTCACGTTCTATAATTATGCATGGGAGTTCGCTTTCTTAGTCTCATATTCAGCTGAGGGTCGGTTAACCGGTGATTTAGGGAGTCGAGTTAGTTCCTCTAGACCTGGCTCCAGCAAGGGTAAAATGGGCAAAACTAAATACATCGAGTTCCGCCGTTTTAATAAGGATTGGGATGCTTTTACTAATTCACTCAAAAAATTACTCGAGTTGGATAGCAGAAGGTAAGGAAAAATACGCTCTGTTATTAAAGACGTAAAGGCTACAGTGTCGGCTGTTCCAAAGAGATAAAAGAAGGTGGTGCCCCAGGCAGTATTTGAAACTGCGACATCTCCCTTAGGAGGGGAGCGCTCTATCCGGGCTGAGCTACTGGGGCGTGTGAGGGGAAGGATTATAACTCAACGTAAATATTGTAGGTAGAGGTTAAAACTAGAGAATTGGCACTAGATACATTTTTTGAAATCGATAGGTTAGGTGTAGGTTGGCGGAGAGCCAGCCACAGCGATATGGAATGGCACTCCTAAAGCCTAGATACAGGTTCGACTGCTGTCGTGCCTACCACCCCTTTGGGTTTTAAATCCTGCCGTAATGTCTGAGTCTCATCCCGGGATAGCCACCCCCTATAACACCTCAAAGCTAAAAAACCTATCTCGAATCACATATTCATTGAGATCAGGCGCTTAAGCTTAAGTAATAGGTTGTTTTTCATTCTCCTCGATGCATCGTTGTCGAATGCGGCGCAATTGGCTTGTTAGTATATAGGGTAACACTATAGAGGTAAGCAGCGGTTGAGTCAGTTTCCGGCGCAGAGGAAGCCAAACTAGTTCTGCTATCTTGGTCAGATGAGTCTTTCCACCTGCTTCACTTAGTATAAACGAATGGAGCAGTCGCCCATGCTCACCCATAGTCTCCAGGATGATGCGCTCGTTGGGAAAGAATTCGAGGATGGTTAGATTACTGGTTTGCCCTCTGCTAAACGACGGATTCAACAGCTTGAAGGTCGTTCCTGGTCCAAGGGGTCCCTTGGATGTCTGTTCAAAAATCATCTCGTGACCGGCCCATTCACCGTGACGACTAAAGTCCGCCAAATACCAGAAGACGCAATTGGCCGATGCTTCGATGCTGATTTCCCGCTGGACTTTGTTTGCGATTGCCTTTGTCCTCGCTTCTACGACTTTCCGTGAAACTGCTATTGACCCGATTTGTATCAGCTACATAACATGAAATTGTCTATGGAAGCTCATCTCTACGACTATGATTCATTTGTTTTAAGCCGCAAGCACCTTTGCTATACAGAATCCTCCAGTAGACCGTATCATATCGAACAATCATGGCGAAGCTATTTGTCGTGTTCCACTTGGCCTGTGCGATGGATCAATTTAAGGGTGTAGCCCTCTCCTAAAATCGATCATCTGGTTCGACTCCTGTTGTAGTTACTATTGATAGACGAAGAAGCAACCAAGTGTCATTAAGCTGCCGCACCTTGGGTCTATGTTTTTTCTATATTTATCGTTAAGAGAATTATGGCGCGGAGTTTCATAGTAGGTTTCTTCAAGCCAGGTTGTGAACACGCGTTTTGAAGGATCGATGTTGAGGGTGAAATTCGCTCCCCTTCCAGGGTGGGTCGGGGAGCGAGTAGTGACAAGGCGTTACTGCTGCGGGGGAATCACCTGCTGGCCCATCCAAAGACTATTGTTGCAGTCCATTACAGCCTGGAAGTGCCTTCCAAGTGCTGCTCCGGCTTCCGAGGCGCCAAAGGCGGCTCTCTTGTTCGCCCAGTCGGTTACGGTATCACTCACCCCATAGAGGTAGAGATCGGGTGTGCTAGAACTGGTTGTAATCGGTGTGTAGGAATAAAAAACTCCATTTTTATAGGCATCCATACCACCCAAGGTTGCTCTTATATGGCTCCAGAGATCTTCCAGATCTGCTGCTCTAACACCCGGTTTTAGATTGCATGAATTGGAAGTGATGACCACCGGAGGAGTCACGTTCAGGCTACCTCCGTCGAAAATCAGGTTCCTCGTGCCAATCGCGTTATTACACTTTACTACAGAATCGA
>CAZGCW010000331.1:0-3269 GCA_964524295.1 uncultured Pseudomonadales bacterium | reverse complement strand
AATGTCCCAGAACTATTACGGCATTGCATTGAATCGTTGCAACCGTTGTAACCGTCATCAATCATTTTCCACGGCAAGATGATGTTGATGACTTGATCTGCTAGAACCGGGCTCCGTTCGCTTCAGCCTTATCGCGATAAACTACATGATGGCCGCGTTACGCTAAAGCAATTCCTGGAATCGGAACAACTGGTATTGGCTTGCGATACCCTGCAAGTATTTGCTCACTGGATAACCCCAGAAATGATGCCGAAACGGTTTGACACCCTGTTCTATCTGGCCGCCGCTCCCCTCGACCACATCGCAGAACACGATGGTGGAGAATCCGTTGATTCAGTCTGGATCCGGCCGCAGGATGCCTTGGAGCGCGCCCAATCCGGAGACTACACCATCATTTTCCCAACCCGCCTGAATGTGGAACTCCTGGCACAAAGCCAAACAGTACAGGACGCCTTTACCAGTGCAAAGAATCGCCCCCTGGTGACCGTCACACCCTGGACAGAAAAACGGCAAGACGGAAACTATATCTGTATACAAGAATCTGCGGGTTATGAAGTCTGCGACGAAAAAATGTCAAATGCAATCACTTGAAGTCCAGCAATATCAAACTTCTGACAACGCCGTTCGAATCTAAACCCGGCTGGACTGACTAGGCAACCTGCCCGTTACCTACTGTCTAATTACCATCAAGCATCCGGCCTAAACCACCTAGAACCGATCCTTCTCCCTTAGCTGATCCACCCGCCACGGGGGCATGCTGGATGACTCGATCAGCAAGCCTGGAAAACGGCAGGCTTTGCAGGAACACCTTGCCATGACCACTGAGCGTGGCTAGAAACAAACCCTCACCACCAAAAAACATGGACTTCAAATTGCCTGCCCGTTGGATGTCATAATCAATCCCGGGGCTGAACCCGACAATACAGCCGGTGTCCACACGCAGCGTTTCACCTTTTAGCTGCTTTTCAACGACCATACCTCCCGCATGGACGAAGGCCATACCATCTCCCCTGAGTTTTTGGAGAATAAAACCCTCCCCACCGAAGAAACCAGCCCCTAATTTCTGGCTGAATGCAATGGTCACCTCAGTCCCCAATGCGGCGCACAAGAAGGCATCTTTCTGGCATATTAATTCGCCACCGACCCCAGCCATGTCCACCGGGATAATTTTACCGGGATAAGGAGCGCTGAATGCCACTCTTTTCTTGCCCTTGCCCTGGTTGGTAAAATGAGTCATAAAAAGCGCCTCTCCGGTAAGCGCCCTTTTGCCGACATCCAGTAATCGTCCCATAATGCCCTGGTCGGGTTGAGAACCATCGCCCATTTTAGCTTCAAAGGTGATGCCGTCTTCCATCCAGTTCATGGCGCCAGCTTCGGCAATGACCGTCTCGCCTGGATCGAGCTCAACCTCTACGGTCTGCATGTCATCACCAAACAATTCATAGTCAACTTTATGGCTTTTCATTACACCCTCTAGAATACCAGTGCCTGAGCTTTTTAGCTCAGTGCTAATTATTTAACTTCTGCGCCCTAACCACAGACTCAATACCCCTTAAGGAATGGGCCTAAAACACAGCGAAGCGACCAGCTATAGTCCCACCCGATGACTGATGCCATAACACATCATCGCGACGAACCTACCTGGATTATAAATCCACTAAGCGGTTTTCAACTGGGAAACCACCGCCGAGTTGCTCGCATCACTACTGGAAGGCTGTTCGGGTATCAGTGGATACTTGATGCCAGCCATTTTCTGAACACATCGAAGAACCTGACAGCTATAACCAAATTCATTGTCATACCAGACATAGAGTACGACCTGACGACCACTGACAATTGTCGCTTCTGAATCAATAATACCGGCATGTCGGTTCCCAACAAAATCAGACGAGACAACTTCGCTGGACACCTGATAATCAATCTGCCTTTGCATCGACGAGTTAAGGGAAATATCCCGAAGGTATTCATTCACTTCTTGTACTGACGACACC
Source organism: uncultured Pseudomonadales bacterium (assembly GCA_964524295.1). Taxonomy (GTDB): domain Bacteria; phylum Pseudomonadota; class Gammaproteobacteria; order Pseudomonadales; family Azotimanducaceae; genus UBA9926. The sequence continues at coordinate 1,278 of CAZGCW010000331.1, read as the reverse complement.
TCTTCAATGGTCAAGTTGAGAATAGCCATAGACACATTCGGTACCGGCACCCGGATAGAATTACCCGTCAGTTTCCCGGCAAGCTCTGGTAATAGCTTACCCACTGAACTGGTCGCATTAGACTCGGTCAGAACCATATTTAAAGGCGCACTTCGGCCCCGCCTTGATTTCGAGTGAGTATTGTCATGCAGGTTCTGATCATCGGTGTAGGCATGCACGGTTTCCATATGACCGGACACAATTCCAAAACGATCATTGACTGCTTTGAGCACAGGCACGATGGCATTGGTGGTACACGAAGCGGCACCGATTATCCGATCTTCCGGAAGAATCGTATTAGAGTTAACCCCGGATACAATATTCTTGATGCTACCTTTACCCGATGTCGTCAGTAGAACCTTGCTCACACCCTCGCTATTGAGGTGCTGTGACAGACCCTTTTCATCCCGCCAAGCTCCCGTACTATCAATAATCAAGGCATCTTTAATCCCGTATTGACTGTAGTTAATTGTGGATGGATCAGATGCATAAATAAATTTCACCACCACGCCATTACAGATCAGCACCTGGTTCTCTTCATCAACCCGGATCGTGCCATTAAAGGGCCCGTGCACTGAATCCCTGCGCAACAGGCTGGCGCGATTGTGAAGATCCTTTGCCTCGTCTTTGGGTGGTCTCAGGACAACGGCTTTGGGAATCAAGTTATGACCACCACCGGTTTTCTCCAGCAGCAATCGCATCACCAAACGGCCAATTCGTCCAAAGCCATAAACAACCACATCACAAGGCGCATGACCGACTGAATCCTGCTGGCCAATAATGCCGGCACAGTAATGCTCGACATATTCTCGCGTGGTCAGCCCCTGATCATCTGCCATAAAAGCTGAGGTCAGTTTGCCCAGATCAATATGAGCCGGACTCAAATCTAGGCTGACGAGTATTTCCAATAACGGATGTGTTTCAAATTCGGAAAGCTCATTCTGCTCAATCTGACGCACTCGCCTATGCGCCTTCATGATTTCGATGACCGACTGATTAAAAACAGGCACGCCTTCAATATAAATAACCACATTACGCCTGTAGAGCTTACCAATCAGCGGGATCATTGCTTCTGCTAATGCTTCACGTTCTTTCCAATCTGCAAAAACGCCTTCGAGACCTGGTTTTGCCACCCAATTTCTCCCTATACTATATTTTCTTATACCCGTAACCGTGAACAGAAGCTCGAACGGAAACAATTCATTAATTGCCTGAATTCCTGCAAAAACCGCTGTCAAA
>CAZGCW010000330.1:0-3282 GCA_964524295.1 uncultured Pseudomonadales bacterium | reverse complement strand
GCTACCTGCCTAATCGCGATATTATTCTGGCTTTAACGGCTGATGAAGAGGGTGGCGGCAGCAACGGTGTCTACTGGTTGCTGCAGCAACATCCAACCCTTATCGATGGCGTGTTCGCCCTGAACGAAGGCGGTTACGGTCTTATCCAGGATGGCCAGCGCATTGCCAATTCAATTCAGACTGCGGAGAAAATTTATGAGAGCTTTACCGTAACGGCCACCAATCCTGGCGGCCATTCAAGTATTCCGCGACGGGACAACGCTATTTATGATCTCTCTGAAGCTCTACTCAAGATTCGCGAACATGATTTCCCATTGATCTTTAATGATGTTATGCGCCTGGGATTCGAACGCCTGGCTCAAATCAGTCCAGGCCAGTTAGGTGAAGATTTAACAGCCATCCTGCGTGAACCCCCGGACCCTCAGGCACTGGCCCGACTGGGCCAGATTCCCTCCATCAACGCATTACTGAGAACCACCGCGGTGGCAACCATGTTAGAGGCAGGGCACGCACCCAATGCATTGCCACAAAGTGCAACCGCCGTCGTTAACGTGCGAATGATGCCTGGACAGGATGTGGAGGATATCCTGGATACCCTGGTGCAAGTGGTCGATAACCCTGCGATTGACGTGGTATTTACCGGTGGTGGGCGACCATCCGACCCTTCTCCCTTAACACCGGAAATTATCGGCGCGGTAGAACACACGACTGAGGCAATGTGGCCCGGGGTGGTAGTATTACCCACCATGACCACGGGCGCGACAGACGGCGCAAAAATGCGCAATGCCGGGATACCTACCTATGGTGTATCAGGGCTATTCATCGATCGAAACGATGTGCGCGCGCATGGCCGTGACGAACGGTTGCTCATCACATCGTTCTATGAGGGCTACGAATTCATGTATCGACTCATCAGGAAATTAAGCTCCTAACCGGCCTTGAGTGCATTAACTTAACCGTACTAGCTTAACTGCACTTAAGAGCAGGCTCATATCAGAGGAACGCTGCCATGATTCAAACGCGAAAGGAATTACCGATTAAACAACAGGTGGAGCGCTTACTCACGCAGGGTTATATCGTACTCAAGAAACTGATCGATGAACCCCTCATAGCAGACATCAGGCAGCAGCTATCACCCTATCTCCAGAAAAAGTTAATGGGACGTAATGACTTTGAGGGCTTCAGCAGCGAACGCGTCTACGCGCTGCTGGCTAAGGCACCGTCCCTGGCAGCCATCATTGAGCATCCCCAGGTCATCCGTATTCTCGATAAACTGCTACCCGCTAACTATCTGCTGTCCGCTAACCTGGCCATTAATATCCATCCCGGGGAAACAGTGCAAAACTGGCATAGAGACGATTCTGCGGGTGGTATGGTTCCGCTACCAAGACCCCACCTGGGTATCAGCACGATCTGGGCCTTTGACGATTTCACCGAAAATAATGGTGCAACGGAAATCCTACCTGGCAGCCATCAATGGCAGGATAACCACCCAATAAAAGAGGCTGACCGCCTTAAAATAACCATGCCGGCTGGATCTGTGCTGATCTTTCTCGGCAATGTGCTGCACCGAGGCGGTGCTAACACCTCGACGACCACGCGCCTGGCGGTCACGCCTCAATACTGTATGCCCTGGCTTCGTCAGATTGAGAACATGGTACTGGCCATACCAGCGGAGACCGCTGCCCAGTATAGTTCTCGAATCCAGGCCATGCTCGGCTACAGTGTTACCAACCCTGGGTTTATGGGCTATGTTAATGGTATGCACCCTAAACGATTGATTGACAACCATTACCAGGGCCGAAGGGCCAAGGGTTTGAAAAGCTGAACTGATTGATTGTTGATCCACCATGCGCTGTAATTGCGCGCAGCGCAAAAGGAGACGCTGATGCCAATCTGGTACAAAACACCCACCCTTGAGGATGCTCGAACGCTGCACCAGGAAACGCTGGTTTCGACACTGGGGATTGTGATCACGGAGATCAATGCAGATTCAATGACTGCAACCATGCCAGTCAATGTCGTCACCAGGCAGATTCATGGCATATTACACGGCGGTGCTTCCGTGGCACTGGCCGAAACACTGGGCAGCTATGCAGCGACCTGTTGCGTGGACCCGGAAACCTATCGATGCGTGGGGCTGGATATCAACGCAAATCACATCCGTCCCGCCCATGCCGGGACGGTCACTGCAACCGCGCGACCGATACACCTGGGACGAAAAACACAGGTATGGCGTATCGAAATCACCGATGAAAATGACCGGCTTGTCTGTGAATCTCGCCTGACCGTCGCTGTACTGGAAAAGCAATCAGCCTGAAAGAAATGAAGTTAGAGCAGACCAGCCTATGAAACCAAACCCTGATGGCATCATTATTGGCGCAGGCATTGTCGGTCTGTGCCTGGCTTTGGAACTCCATAAAGCCGGTTTTAGGGTCAAGGTATTTGAAGCTGCTGAGCAGATCAAAGAACTCGGCGTTGGCCTCAGCCTGCTGCCTCACTCCGTTAAGCATCTGTTCACGCATGGCCTGGAACAGGCCCTTGATAATAACGCGATACGGACCAAAGAACTTCGTTTCTATTGCAAGCAGGGCAAACTGATCTGGACCGAACCAAGAGGCCTGGAGGCAGGCTACAAGGTGCCCCAGTATTCTATTCATCGCGGCAGGCTACAGCAGATATTGCTGCAAAAGGTGCTGGAAACGCTGGGGCCTGAGTCAGTCATTACCAACAGAAAACTGCTCAATTTCTATCAGCACGACAGCTCAGTGACCGGTAACTTTGTCAGCGAAACCGACGAGCCATCAAGCGCAACCGCTGGCTTTCTCATTGGTGCCGATGGCATTAATTCTGCGGTTCGCCAGCAGCTCTATCCGGACCAGGGTGATCCTCAGTTTGCAGGCCTGATGTTGTGGCGCGGTGCGACCTACAGCGATTCATTTCTCAGTGGCCGCTCGATGATCATGGCCGGCCATAACAGCCAGAAAATAGTGGTCTACCCGCTGACACCACCAGATGAGAACGGTAAGCAGCTCATTAACTGGGTGGCTGAGTTCAGGGTGCCGAAAGACACCCTGAGGACCGATGACTGGCGTGGTAAAGGTCAGCTGAGTGAATTCGCAGACCGGTTCAGGCAGTGGGATTTCCCCTGGCTGAAAACCAATCAACTCTTCCATGACGCGCAAGACATCTTCAAGTTCCCCATGATTGACCGCGAACCGGTGGAAAGGTGGAGCTTTGATCGCGTCACCCTGGCAGGCGACGCTGCGCATGCCATGTACC
>CAZGCW010000329.1:0-3340 GCA_964524295.1 uncultured Pseudomonadales bacterium | reverse complement strand
GGTACCGGGAATCGATGCTGATTGCGGCGGAGAATGTTCCTGTGCCACCTGCCACGTCATCGTTGATGATGCCTGGGTCAACAAGCTCGCTGATATTTCAGAAACTGAAAACTCTATGCTGGACCTGAACCCTGATCGCGAGGTCAATTCACGGTTAAGCTGTCAGATCCCAATGAGTGAAGATCTCGATGGCATCACTATCCAGCTACCCGAATTCCAATACTAAGTCGGACCCAGGTCGCTGCCAGAAACTGCAACCAGGGAAATCAAACATGACTGGGAAACCCCATCGAATCCAGTCCCCTCAGTGAGCTGATTACGCTCACTATGAAGGGCCACTCAACCGATTCGCTGCAGGCCAACATCGCTTTTCTATTTCACAATCGCAATGGGGCATAGCATTGGGAGATCGCGTTGGGGAATAGAATCTGGGGTAATCGGATTAAGCGACAGCAACAACCGCAATGGGCATCACATTAATCTGATAGTGCTGCCGTTGTTGGGAAGCAGCGGCGAGTTCCAGCGCAGTTTCCAGGCAGGTTCCACAGCTATTGGCAAGCCCTAAATCTGCCATAACCGCATTCAAACCTCTGCCCTGCTCCAGATAAGACTGGATGTCGCTGGAACTAATTTGATTGCAAATACAAACGATCATGGCCTCATTGTAAATGAGAACGATTCGTAATTGCAACAACTGTTGCCAAATGGGCACAATGAAATGCCATCAAACCCGACTGGCCATAGATTTTTGTCACAGATCCCTGATCATGCGAGCCACTTGCGTTATCATAATGATTTCCAGAGTTAAGGAGGAGTGTCCCCATGAAAGCAATACATCCGGAAATAATTCAGTATTTAAACCGGGTACTTAAGAATGAACTGACCGCCATTAATCAGTATTTCCTGCATGCTAAGATTCTCGAAGATCAAGGTTTCGAGCGACTCGCCAAAAAAGAAAAATCAGAATCCATTGAAGAAATGGAACACGCTGATTGGGTCATCGAAAGGATCCTTTTCCTGGAAGGCCTACCAAACCTGCAAAACCTGGGTAAATTACTCATCGGAGAAAATATCCAAGAAATGCTCGAATGCGATTTAAAGCTCGAGTTCATTGCGCTACCTGATCTCAGGCAAGCAATACAGGCCTGTGAAAGCCATGGAGACTTTATTAGTCGGGATCTATTTGCAAAAATCCTAGCGGCCGAAGAAGAGCATGTAGATTGGCTTGAAACGCAATTGGGCTTAATCGAAAAAGTCGGCCTCGAAAACTACCTCCAATCGCAATCAGCTTAACATGACCTCCAAGCTCTACTACCAGGGTAAAGACGGCCAGATCGTGCTCGAACAAAACGGCCTGGCTGTGATGACCTATACCTCAGTTAACGCCTTGGTAGAGAGCCATATCAAAGGCCTTCTAGCCATCCAGAAACAAGCTGGCCATGACGACAGCAAACTACGTTGTCTTTACCACGCTGTGTCAGGTCAGGGTAGGCCCTGAGTGCAAAAAATCAGCATCTATCACTCAACATCCTACCAGTTTAGCGAGGCGGTAGAGTTAAAACCCCACAGACTCTACCTTCGACCCAGGGATGGGCATGATGTCCGAATCTGCCGATCAACACTGTCCATCAAGCCCGAGGCAAAATTGCTGTGGTTTCGAGATGAGTTAGACAATAGTGTTGCCATTGCGACCTTTAGTCAGCGTACCAAAACACTCGAGATCATCAGTCAACTGGAAGTAGAGCAATATCAGCTTCATTCGAATTATACTGAAGCGCTTGATCCAGCGCCCCACCACTCCTTCACTTATAGGGAACCTGAGAAATCGGCGCTACAAGCCTATCTTGCATTTACACAGAAAGACAATACTGACCTAACAGCCTGGCTGTTGCAGCATCGTTACCTGCGGTCGGGCCTCTCGATTACTGACCTCTTCAGTCTCTGCAGCGTCATCGGCATGGAAATCCAATACCAGCACCGAGCAGAACAGGGCGTACAGCCAGCCGACCAGACCATTCAGTTAGGCTCTGGAAGCTGCCGGGATCTGGCCTGGCTTTTCGTCTGTGCCAGTCGGCAACTGGGTTTTGCCGCGCGGTTTGTCAGTGGCTATATCATCAATAATCAAAACCAACCTGAAAAAGGTGCCACCCATGCCTGGGCGGAAGTTTATCTACCTGGATACGGCTGGACGGGATTTGACCCAACAACCAAAAGCAGTTCCTCAGGTCAGCACATTGCCGTCGCGAGCAGTCTGGTTCCAGATGCCGTATCGGCAGTTTCAGGATCTTATCTGGCGGCCCCTGATGTGTCTTCATCAATGCAGGTGACTGTCAACGTCGCCTTAATTAAGTAACTGACTGACTTCAACCCGCAGGGTACTCAATTTGGGCAAGGGCCCAAATTGATCCGTAATGGCGACATCAGCTGCATCCCGGCCATAGGCAACGACTACTCTGCCCCCGCAACCCTCCGTCTGACTGGGATCAAATCCATACCAGCGATCACCGACGAAAACTTCTAGCCAAGCGTGCATATCCTGCGGCTCAAGGCCGTGTAGGTAACCCACTACAAATCGAGCGGGTATACTCAACCCTCTCACCAGGGCAATGGCCAAATGGGCAAGATCTCGGCAAACACCCGCCCCCTGGTGCTGAACTTCCAATGCGGATAACGGATGCGTACTCGTTCCAGGTTGATAGGGAAAATTGTCTCGAATCCAACTGCATATTTTTTCAACCTGGCAATAACCCGGCTTCAGACCGACGACAAGATCTGCTGCAAATCTGCCAAGTCGATCTGATTCGCAATAGCGAGATGGAAGCAGGAATACTAACTGATTAATGGGTACGTCGGGAATACGAACAAAACCAGCGTCACGATTCGTATCCAGGTCATCTGCGACTGATGCGGTTACATCAAGGCTGATGTAGACCGGTTCGGTAGGTAACACCACCCGGTGGCAGGTATTGGCAAAGGAATCCCTAAATTCATTCACTTCAAGATCAGGATTAAACGACAAAACCGCTGTGTGTATACGCTGCGCATTCCCAGTGTGAGGCTTCAGCCTGAAAATGACAGGCGTTGGGAACTGAAAAAACAACGTTAACTGACACCCAACCGTGATATCCAAACCGGAACCTCCAAAATTAGACTATGACACTCTCAACCAAACGCTGAATCACCCACTCTAGCCGGAGGCAACAGCATAAAGCCAACTCCAGACCCAACCGCTATCCATGCTGAACGAATCTATCCAAAGGCCTTCTGCTTCCTACTTTACTCCCCTATCAACGGATTGCAGCCACTATGGGTCTGTGCCTCGTATCCAAAACAGGCCACC
>CAZGCW010000328.1:0-3359 GCA_964524295.1 uncultured Pseudomonadales bacterium | reverse complement strand
CAACGTATTGTAAGGATTTAAATCCACCAGATCTTCTGGAAGGTTTCCTTTCTCGACATTAATGACGTCAACAGCAACCCCTTTTTCGGCGAGTACCAATCTGACTCTCTGGCTGTAATGATCCTTCCCATCAGAATAAAAAACCATCGATGAGTGTTTAGCAATAACGCCCATGCTCTCTCCCTATAGTGTCTAGTGCCGCGTGCTGAATTTAGTGGATTGCCTTCTTATACTCACGACTTAAAAGAAAAGCCGGAACGAAAAAGAATGCTAAAAACAATAAAACCCAGCCACCGATTCGTTCTCGATCCAATTGCCCGGGGTCTCCCATGTAGTACAGGAAGTTAGTCAAGTCATAAACCACTTCTCGGTACTCTTCTTCAGAAAGTGAACCGCTACCCTGAACCAATTCGAATGGATTGATACCACTTTGTTTCAACTCATCCCCACACAAGGTATCTGTCAGAAATTCAAAAGTGACCGGATCCCTCATTTCACTACCATTGGGATTAAACCGACTCACTTCCTTACATTCTTTCAGTTGCTGGACGCCTTGCAATTCCAATAAGGCATGTGGCATGCCGACATTTTCATAAACCAGGTTATTCGCCCCAAATGGCCGAGACGCATCTTCGTAGAAAGTCAGCAAATAGGTATACAGAAAATCCGGAGAACCTTTTAACTTAGTATACAAGGTGAGATCAGGAGGAATAGCGCCAAACCAAACCTTGGCATTATCATCACTCATCGGGTTAACGATCAAATCACCAATTTTTACATTAGGATCAAACACCAGATTTTCCATCATCAGCGCTTCTGGAATACCCAGGTCTTCAGCTGTCCGCTTATATCTCTGATACTTTAAGGAATGGCATCCAATACAGTAATTCATGAAAGTTCTCGCTCCGCGCTGCAAAGAAGCCTGATCACGCAGATCCGGCTCCATCTCATAAAGCGGAAAGCCTGACTCCACAGCCGTTACTGTAAGTGGGAACAACAGTAATAGACAAATCTTTATCAATCGCATTAGCTAGGCACTCGTTCTGGTACTGGTTTTGTTTTCTCTACACTCGTATACCATGGCATCAGTAGAAAGTAAGCAAAATAGATAGCGGTGCACACCTGTGCTATCAATGTCTTAATAGGGGTCGGGTGAACTGTACCCAGGTACCCCAGGATAAAAAACGAAATGACAAAAAAGGTCAAAAACAGTTTGCTAGCCAGGCCTTTATAACGAATTGACTTAACCGGCGATTTATCCAACCAGGGCAAAATAAACGGCAGCACAATGGCTCCAGCCATCGTGACCAATCCCCAAAACTTCGCATCCATGCCAAACAAAGGGAAGGTTGCTGCTCTCAGCATGGAATAAAAAGGTGTGTAGTACCAGACCGGTGCTATCAATTCGGGTGTCTTCAGGGGATTAGCGGGCTCGTAATTCGGGTGCTCTATAAGATACCCTCCGCCGTCCGGATAGAAGAAAATAACTGCAGCGAAAAGAAACATGAAAATAATAATCTGCGGTAGTTTCCCTACCGTTAAATAAGGATGGAAAGGCATGCCGTCCAGAGGTTTCCCATCCGCATCCGTCTTGGCTTTAATATCGACACCATCAGGGTTATTTGATCCTATCTCATGCAAAGCCAGCACATGCAATACAACCAGCACTAAAAGTAAAAGCGGAACCAAAACCACATGCAAGGCAAAAAACCGGCTCAGCGTAACCCCTGACATATTAAAATCACCTCGAACCCAAACCGCCAAACCATCACCGATGATCGGAATCGCCCCCACTAGTGAAACAATGACCTGCCCTCCCCAAAAAGACATGTTGCCCCAGGGTAAAATGTAACCGAAGAAACCTTCTGCCATAAGAGCCACATACACTAGCATGCCAAGAATCCAGATTAACTCTCGTGGTGCTTGATAGGATCCGTACATCAACCCCCTGAACATATGCAGATAAACAACGACAAAAAATGCGGATGCACCGGTGGAATGCATATATCGGAGCAGCCAGCCATACTCAACATCTCGCATAATATATTCAATCGACGCAAATGCTCCATCGCCGGTTGGAACATAATTCATTGTCAGCCAAATACCCGTTAGCAGCTGATTCGCCAGAACCACAAAAGCAAAAATACCAAAGTAATACCAGATATTTAAATTTTTTGGCGCATAATACTTCGCCAGATGTTTTTCATAGGCTTCAGTGACTGGTAAACGAGCGTCTATCCAGGACATGACATTCTTAAACGATTCCTGAACTGTAGACATCAGACAACCTCCTCATCTAAACCTATCACCAGAACCCCTTCCGACTCATAAAAATGTGGAGGAACTTCCAGATTGGACGGCGCGGGCACACCCGCATAAACCCGACCGGCCAAATCAAACTTGGAACCGTGACAGGGGCAATAAAATCCGCCCACCCATTCAGAATCGAATTCCTGAGGTGCTATTGCGGGCCTAAACTTAGGTGAACAGCTCAGATGGGTGCAAAGTCCAACCAGTACCAATACATCTGGACGAATAGAGCGTGTTTCATTCTGGGCATAAGAAGGTTGCTGGACTCGCTCCGATGATGGATCAGCTAATCGCTCATTCTTTATATTAAGTTTTTCGAGCATCTGCTCAGAACGCTTGACAACAAATATCGGTTTATCTCTCCAGGCGGGGATCGGCCCTAGAATTTCCCCAGGGGACAATTTACTGATATCAATCTTAATGGGTGCTCCTGCTGCCAGCGCTTTAGCACTCGGATTCCAGGAACCTACGAACGGAACGGCTAGGCCAGCTACGCCACCTGCCCCTACAACTCCGGTCACTTTTAAAAGAAAATTTCTTCTATCCGGGTTGACGTCGTTTTCACTCACAGCAACTCTCCATCTCTAATTTCATAAGGGGAAGCCGAACATCCTACCTGAACGCCGATCACACCCTAAAGGCTCGGCGATTCTAACACAGTCACCAAAAAATGGCTTTCATCATTTACAAAAATTAACCCCCAGATGCAACAAAGCGAGGATCATATCCTCGCTTTGGTTCAGCGTTGCTGAAAGATCAGCGCTTGGAATACTGTGGCCGCTTTCGAGCCTTCCGAAGGCCCACTTTCTTTCTTTCAACACTACGAGCATCCCGAGTCACAAAACCTGCCTTTCTTAAGGTTGGCCGCAGCGTCTCATCGTAATCGAGTAAAGCCCTGGTAATGCCATGACGTATCGCACCTGCCTGACCAAATCCACCACCACCTTTAACCGTGACCCGGATGCTAAATTTATCCATCAAATCGACTAACTGTAGGGGTTGCCTGACGACCATTCGAGCAGTTTCACGCCCAAAATACTGATCCAAGG
>CAZGCW010000327.1:0-3367 GCA_964524295.1 uncultured Pseudomonadales bacterium | reverse complement strand
AGAAAGCTCGCTTTTCCCGGTAACCGGGTTAACTGCGCAGCTGGATACCAGTAGCAGCGTTAGTATGGTGACCAGTATTGGCTGCAGAGAGACTGAGTTGCTGGCGGAAAAGTAAACAGATAACCACCTCGAACCTGTCTTCATGATAAAACCCACTGTTAGTTTAAACGTTGTATGGTGCACCTATGAGGGAATCAGTACCAGTGCAAAATACAATAAGAATGATCGCCTAAATTAACGGCCTGATCTAGCCTGATCTAGTGTTAGCAAGACTTTTTTGCTGAACTCAGTGCAAGTCTGCTTTATATTGGGCAAGACGAGCTAAGTTACAGGCTTGTGGTCGCAAAGGAGTTAGATGTCAATTTTCCGAGCTGAGTACATTAAGGATTGCCTTGCCGCGCAACCCAGTGTTTCCATCGATTTCAATTCACCCGGCCGAAGAGCAGCAGTGGCTGTTGTGTTGGTCCCCAATGAGTTTGACACGCAGGCTTTGTTCATTCTTCGCGCAGCAAAAAAAGGCGATCCCTGGTCGGGTCAGATGGCGTTTCCGGGCGGCCACTATGAAGCCGGGGATGATAATCTGAGGGTTACTGCAGAGCGAGAGACCCGGGAGGAAGTTGGGCTTGATTTAACCAAGGTAGGTCATTATCTCGGCGAATTTTCCCCTGTTAAAGCGAATCCAAGGGGGAATATGGACATGCTGGTCGTACCCCAGGTATTTTCTCTGGAAGCGAAGCCAGAAGGACTGCAGCCTAACTATGAAGTTGCAGATATCCTGTGGGGAGATCTGGGCAAGATGCTGGATCGGCAGTTGTTAACGCACAGCAGCTTTCCGCAATTTAGTCGGTCTGCTGTGTTTCCGGGCTATCAGGTCGGTGACGAGGTGGTATGGGGGCTCACCTTTCGTATGCTTAATGATTTTTTCAGCCTATTGGTGCCGGACTGGCGGGCCCCGGCTGATGACTAGGGCGGCCGTTATGACTGCCATTGAAAGCTAAAATCTTCTCCCCGTCGCTGTACCAAACCAGCATGGCTGGGGCCAAAATGCGCTGGCATGAGTAACGCATTTTCGGCTGCGCAGGTTTCAAGTAGCTGTCGTCGTGTTTTGATGGCTTGATCAGGCCATTCGCAAAAGGCACTGTTCCAGTGAGGTTCATACACCTGGATAGGGTGATGACAGATGTCACCACAGAAGTAGGCTCGGTCCTGCTGTGCCGAAAGCCGAAGGGTTACGCTGCCTGGGGTGTGTCCTGGCGTATTGGCGATAAACAAGCGGTCACTAATCAGGTCTTCATCGTTTATCACCAGCTGACTTTGGCCCAGAATCGGTTGCACGCTGTCTTCAAAAGTCTGTTTATTAACGCTTGCAAATGCATCCTCTGAAGAGGCGCTGGCATGTTGTTTCTGCCAGAACTGCAGTTCTGCTGCCGACATAACGTACCTGGCATTGGGGAAGGTAGGGACCCATTCGCCATTGTCGAGCCGGGTGTTCCAGCCAACATGATCTACATGCAGGTGGGTACAGAGAACAAAATCAATATCCTCTGGGGTGACGCCCGCAGCCGTGAAATGATTGAACCAGGGCGATTGCATACGATGCCAGTCTCGATAGGGCATGCGCTCTTTATCATTACCGATACAACCATCAACGAGGATAGTGTGATGCGGTGTCTGGATCAGCCAGGAGTGCATGCTGGCAATGATACGGCCGCTGTCTTTATCGCAGTGATGTGGGTAGAGCCAGTCGCTATGTCGTTTGAAAACATCAGCATGGTAGGCTGGGAAGAACTGGGTAGGGTCAAATAGTGGTCCGGTCAGTTCCTCGATGCGAGTCACTCGAGTATCGCCCAATAGCCACGATTGATTCATGATCACGATCCCTTGATTAGTTTAGTCTCACTATAGTTTAAATCGTGAGGGGTATGCCATCGGCATAGCATAAAAACCCCTGGAAACATGGGTCTGTCCATCATGAGCCTGTGTTGACCCGCTCGGGAATTATTTTGGTTAAGCCTGCTACCTTAAATAACGGCAGTTGAGCCAGGTAAGAAAACGCTCGATATCCAGCTTAACGGGTTCGTTGCGTGGAGATGCGAATAGACAAAGGCAGGTTCTGCACCCTAGATTTCAGCGTCAATACGTGTGTTCGGTAGTTGCCTGCTAAAGCTAAGCAGGCCTGTGTATTGACTAACTATGTTGGTTTATCAGGGTGCTAATCAGTTCAACATGGTCTTTGGTCGCGTTAAGGGCCTTGATGTAAGTGAACTTTTCACCGCCAGCGGCCAGGAAGATATCACGGTTCAGGACTTTAATTTCTTCAATGGTTTCCAGGCAATCAACTGCAAAACCAGGGCAGATTACCAGTAGGTTCTTTTTCCCCTGACCGGGCAGTTCAGCCATGATGTCACTGGTATATGGCTTGAGCCATTCGGCAGGTCCAAATCGGGATTGAAACGAGATTTGCCATTGAGACTGATCAAGCGTAAGGGCATGGGCCACACGTTCTGCTGTTGCACGGCATTGCTGGTAGTAGGGATCGCCGTTTGCAGATTGTGATTCTGGAATACCATGAAAGGAAAAGACTAGATAGGCTCCTTCGTTAATTTTCTGATTGTAGGCTTCTACTGATTTTGTCAGGGCATGAATATACGCCGTATGCTGATGGTATTGGTCAAGAAATCGATGGGTGGGCGTGGTTCGCTGTCGTAATGCCCGGGTGATCTGGTCAAAGACGGCACCCGTCGTCGCGCTGCTATATTGTGGGAACAGGGGAATAAACAGGAAATCATTGCAGCCTGCTTCACTGAGTTGATCGACTACCGAGGTGATGGATGGATTACCATAGGTCATGGCCGAGGTGATGGTGATGGACCTGTCGGGTTCTTGTCTAGTGAACTGGTGCTGTACCAGTCGGGCCAGGGCAGCGGTGATATTGCGGATGGGGCCGTCGTGAGTACCCCAGACCATCTGGTATTTCGGTACAAGGCGTTTCGGCCGCACTTTGAGTATCACACCGTAAAGAATGGGTAGCCATATCGAGCGGGGCAAGTCGACCACTCTGGCATCTGATAGAAACTCGCCCAGGTAACGTTTAATGGCGGAACTGCTGGGTTCGTCAGGCGTACCCAGATTAATCAGAATCACAGCCGTTTTTTTCCCGTTGGCCAAATTTCTCTCCTCTGTTCAATCCAATCATGCACGTGCTTTGCTTTGATCGTCCAGCGTCAATTGCAGTGGGTGAATTTTTTATCAGGTAAATTTAGGCAGCTATCCTACACTTTTCGGCTTATACTATCTTCTCTGGGGGTGACATGGCTTCGACGCCGGTTGCGAAACCTGAGGTGCATGTCGAGAGGGTAGTGACTCT
>CAZGCW010000326.1:0-3373 GCA_964524295.1 uncultured Pseudomonadales bacterium | reverse complement strand
CTTCTTCCCCAGCTTGCGATGATCCCGCTTTTCCGCTTCTTCCAGACGATAGAGATATTGCTTGAGTGCTTTTTTATCAGCCCAGGCGGTTCCATAGATCCGCTGTAGCATCTCGTTTTTAGAATCTCCACGCCAATAAGCACCGGCCACTTTGGTGAGCTTAAAAGCCCGTAATTTCCCTGTGTCGGGAATATGGGGCCCACGGCAAAGGTCGATAAAATCCCCTTGCTGGTAAAACGACAGGTCTTCCTCATCGGGAATACTTTCCAGAATCTGAACCTTATACTGCTCACCTTTCTGCTCAAACAGCTTGATGGCATCCTGCCTAGACATCAGACTGCGGCTAACACCTAATTTTTCTTTTGATAGTTCGGTCATCCTTTTTTCGATGCGCTGCAGATCCTCAGGCGTAAAGGCTCGCTCATAGGCAAAATCATAATAGAACCCATCATCAATCACTGGACCGATGGTGACCTGAGCTCCTGTGAAAAGCTCTTGTACTGCCTGGGCCATTAAATGAGCGCAAGAATGACGCAACACGTCAAGACCCTCAGCATCCCTGCCAGTAATAATTGCCAGGGAAGCGTCCTCTTCTATCAGATAAGCAGTGTCCACCAGATCCTCGTTCACCCGACCCGCCAGCGCTGCCTCGGCAAGGCCAGGCCCAATTGAATGCGCTACATCATCAACAGTAACTGCTTCAGGGAAATGTTTTTCAGTGCCGTCCGGCAGGGTAATCAATGGCATGATCGAGCTCCTTGTCAGTGGTGACCCTTACCAAAGGCCACTTGCGGCGCGAACAAAATTCGCAGGTCTATAGTTTCACGGGAAAATGCACTGGAAACTGGTAGGAACGGTCGGATTCGAACCGACGACCCTCGCCTTGTCGAGGCGATGCTCTAACCAACTGAGCTACGTTCCTATAAGGTTCAGCTTCTGAGCTCACAACCCATCAACACGCTCCCCCGTGAGGGCGGGAAATATATCAGGAAAGCGGCCAGATTTCTAGCTTCTGACAAACTGCTCACGCAAGGACTCAATCTCATCCCTGACGTTAGCGGCTTCTTCAAATTCAAGATTTTTAGCGAATTTGAACATCTCTTTCTCGAGCTTCACGATGCGCTTCTCCAGGTCAACAGGACCTGTATACGGACCGTACCGGCTTTTTGATTCCGCCACTCTACCGCCCCGCTTAGACTTAGCACCCTTACTGCTGGAATCTCTCGCACCTTCCATGATATCGGCCACTTCTCTGACCACAGACACAGGCGATATATTGTTCTCCTGATTGAACACAAGCTGCTTATCACGCCGTCGATCGGTCTCATCCATCGCCCGCCGCATTGAGCCCGTTACTCTATCGGCATATAGAATGGCCATGCCATTAATATTTCGAGCCGCTCTACCAATGGTTTGAATAAGCGATCGATCAGAACGAAGGAAGCCTTCTTTATCCGCATCCAGAATGGCAACCAGAGAGACCTCAGGCATATCCAGGCCTTCTCTGAGCAGGTTAATGCCGACCAGCACATCAAAATGTCCCAAACGTAGATCGCGAATGATTTCGACCCGTTCAACGGTATCAATATCCGAATGCAGATACCGAACCTGAACGCCATTATCATCAAGGTAATCGGTCAAGTCTTCCGCCATTCGCTTTGTTAGCGTCGTAACCAGCACCCGTTCCTGTTTTGCTGCACGTAACCGCACTTCTGAGAGCAAATCGTCCACCTGGTTCTTTGCGGGCCTGACTTCGAGCCTGGGATCGGTCAATCCAGTCGGACGCACAACCTGTTCCACCAACTGCCCGTAGCGTTCAGCTTCATAAGGACCTGGCGTCGCCGAAACAAATATAGTTTGTGGTGCCCGAGCCTCCCACTCCTCAAAACGCATGGGCCTGTTATCAAGCGCTGATGGCAAGCGAAATCCATAGTTAACCAGGGTTTCCTTTCTGGATCGATCTCCCTTATACATAGCACCAATCTGTGGAATTGACACATGCGACTCATCCACAACCAACAGCGCGTCATCCGGTAGATAATCATACAGTGTCGGTGGCGGTTCTCCCGCTTGTCGACCAGAGAGATAGCGAGAATAATTCTCGATACCACTGCAATAGCCTAATTCCTTTATCATTTCGATATCATAACGAGTTCGCTGTTCCAGGCGTTGCGCCTCAACCAGCTTATTGTTTTCATGAAGCTGCTTAAGCCGAACATCAAGTTCCATTTTTATTTGATCGAGGGCTTTTTCTATGGTTTCCCGGGGTGTCACATAGTGGCTCTTCGGAAAAATTGTAATACGGGGCACCTTCCTGTTAACTGCGCCAGTCAATGGGTCAAACAGCGTGATCTGCTCTATTTCGTCATCAAACAATTCGATCCTAATGGCTTCCTTATCGGATTCAGCAGGGAACACATCAATTACATCCCCCTTCACTCGATAGGTAGCCCGCCGCAATTCAGTTTCATTACGCGTGTATTGCAGCTCAGCAAGACGCCGCAGGATCCAGCGTTGGTCCACCCGGTCGCCTCTGTCAATATGCATCACCATATTCAGATAAGCGCCTGGATCACCTAAGCCATAAATACTGGAAACGGATGCAACGACGAGCGCGTCTCTGCGCTCCAGTAATGCTTTAGTCGCCGATAAGCGCATCTGTTCTATATGGTCATTAATGGCCGAATCTTTTTCTATATAGGTATCTGAAGAAGGCACATAGGCTTCTGGCTGGTAATAATCGTAGTAAGATACGAAATACTCAATCGCATTGTTCGGGAAAAAACTCTTAAACTCTCCATACAACTGCGCTGCGAGGGTTTTATTCGGAGCCATGACCAACGTAGGACGCTGCAGTCGCTGTACTAAATTAGCAATCGTGAATGTTTTGCCTGAACCAGTCACACCCAATAACATTTGTGCCGCCAGACCCGATTCAATGCCATCGCAAAGCTTTTCAATGGCCTGCGGTTGATCACCAGCGGGCGCAAATTTAGACACCACTCTAAAAGACTCACTTTTCATCGCAATTACCGATACCACGGGAGAAAAGAACATTATGCCCTACTTGCATCCGACTTCTATGGTCAATCTCTATTTCTAATGAGCTAAATGATTTTTCTTCTGAGTTAAACGAGTTTTCTTCTGAGTTAAACGAGTTTTCTTCTGAACCAAGTTTTTATTCGGCTGATCCTCAAGAAAACAGGTTTAGGCCCGGGATCTTCATCTTATTACCGACTTATTCGCACTTATTGCAGTCAGTTGGTACAGCGATATTGACGATGCATGAACATACCCTTAGAATCCGTTTCTTGATTCGATTCCCCGATAGCTCAGTTGGTAGAGCAAATGACTGTTAATCATTGGGTCCCTG
>CAZGCW010000325.1:0-3394 GCA_964524295.1 uncultured Pseudomonadales bacterium | reverse complement strand
CGCCAGACACCAAGAAAGGGCGCTCGGTCGTTTTCGGGCGCGAGATCGGCACCTAATGTCATCGTAACACCGCTACCAAGACCATTACCCAGGCCAGCGAACATTGCTATGAGGGTGAGTTGTAAGGCATTTTGACTCAGTGGAATCAACAGTAATGAACAACTTAGCAGTAATAGGCAGGGTACAGCGGCATACTTGCGTCCGAAACGGTCCATTAAATACCCCGTTAAGGGAAACATGCAAGTATCGATTAGAGCAGCAGAGCCAACCAGTAATCCTATGGTGCTCGGGTCCAGGGAGATATGGGCACCCCATAGAGGAATCAACAATTGGCGAGCGGACCGGACCACCGTTAATAGTGAAACGGCTAAACCCGCCGTCATGAAAATGCTTTTATGTGCGTGCAGCAGAGATTTCAGTTTGATCAGGCGGCTCCTGGATGGCACTGGGTTCGCAGACGCTCTGGTGAGGGGTTTCTTAGTCCTGCCAATTTCCAGGGTGAACAACAGCAGTATAAGAGCGCTTCCTGAAGTGATGGCAATGACGATCAAAACAGTGCTGAATCCATAGTTTAAGGCCATGAAACCGGTAGTGACTGGGCCAAGCAGTCCTGCCATTCTTTGTATTCCGCCCATCGTAGATAACACTTTGCCGCGGTGATGGCTTGGTACGGCATCGCTAATGAGCGTCAGTCTAGCCAAAAGCCAGAAGGCCATCGCGCTACCGGCCGTAAGGCTGAATAGACTTAGGTGCTGTGATGAGTCTATGTTCGTCCCAAGCGACGCCGCGATAGCCATCAGAGCTAACCCAAGCGCCATGGTCGGTTTGGCTCCTAACCGTGCCGTGATATAACCGGCAGGGAGATCTGCCACCATATTGCCGAGACCTCGCAGAGAAAAGATGAGTGCAGTTAGGCCCGGACTCGCGCCCAGGTCCAATGCATACAGAGGAATAACCAGAAGTAAAGAACTCTGGCAATAGGACATCATAGACGAGGGCAAGTAGATGGAAAAAAGAAGTGAGCGATGGACCTGCCAACTGCTGGGCGTATTCGTGGTTGAGAGGCTCACACCTGGGCAACAGCAGAAAAATAGATTTTTATAGTTTTATCCTATAATGCGTATAAGCCAGTTAAAGCCTAGGCGGCCTTTTTATCGTGCTCGGGGTTCTGGAGGGCAGGCTTCCCTGGTAGAGTTTGATTAGATTTATCTGGTTCAGCCTGTCCTGATTGTTCTGTTAGCGATACGACCCCGGGAGAGGATGGTTTTCTCTTCGCCAGTTCCCGCAACAAGTGACTCGCATAAGGATCGATGGCGCCTTGTCGATCAGCGCTAAAGTGAAATGCTAGGGCGAGTAGTTTCAACACGGTCAAGGTCTCCTTTAAAAGTGCGCTAGTTTACGCATTTTCGGTAAAAATGCTCGAACTTTATTAGAGGGTGACGCAATGATCAGGTTACCTTAAGTCATCTTAGCTAAGTCAGGACGGATAAGCGGAGTCGCTTTGTTCAATGCGAGGACCTATCGTCTGTCTTGCTATCTATGGGAGTACGCTTTGGGAGCAAGCTGATTAGGCCAATGTGAGCGGTAAAACGCCTGCGCTGAGCGTAGACCGAGGTCAACTCCTTTAAATGGAGCTAACTTCCAGGATTGATTGGCGGGATCCAAGTGCAAAGTAGTGCGGCGAGTTCACCCCTGAATTCTTACAAAGGGAGTACGATAGTAAAGGTGGTTCCTTTTCCTAGTTCACTTTCTACGGTTATTTCTGCATTCATTAAAAGGCATAACCGCTTGGTAATTGCGAGGCCCAGACCCGTTCCAGCATAGTGTCGCGTAAAGGAACCATCAACTTGTGTAAACGGATTAAATATTGACTCTAAATTAGTATTATCAATACCTATTCCTTCGTCTTTAACGGAAAAAACTAAACTTTTATCCGCGCTGATTTGGTCAAGTTCCACCGTTAAATCGATACTGCCTTGCTGTGAAAACTTATAGGCGTTAGTTAGTAATGCCGATAGTACTTGCTTGAGCTTTGTGCCATCTAAGGTGATCGTTTCCGGTATCGCCGAGTCGATATGTATTACCGGTGGTGTACGACTCTGGTCACTACCCTGGTTTGCGAAATCGGTTACTTCTTTGATCAGGTTTCGAAAATGAACTGGCGTGGTTTGAAGTTCTACTTCCTCCGCTTCCATTTTACTTAGATCCAGAATTTGAGAGATCAAGTGCAATAGCGACCGGCTTGCGTTACCGATGATACCGACCTGTTGTGATTGCGAGGGACTCAGTTCTTTATCTGTTGTCAGCAAGTCCGCCATACCGATAATGGAATTCATCGGTGTGCGTATTTCATGGCTCATCGTTGACAAGAATTGAGACTTTGCTTTATTGGCAGCCTGTTCTGAGTTTCTTGCCGAAATGAGCTCCTCGGCCTGTTCCAATAACTGTGATTGGGATAATTGTAGTTGAGCCACTGTTTTTAGCAGGACCTCTGCTTTCATGGCGTCGGCGATTTTAGCTGCCGACATGTTGGCGATGGTTGTAAGAATTTTGGTATGCTCTGAAGTATAAAAATTGACCTTGCTGTGCTCAGAGTCGATGACGCCGATGGAGCGTCCTTCATATACTATGGGTATGGCTAATTCAGAGAGACGATAGCTATCATCGATAATATAGCGGTCGTCCAATCGGGTATCCGGAACAATTTCGAGCGTCGCATTCGATGCGACGGAACCCACTATCCCTTCTCCCATGGGTATGACGATGGGGTCTTTGACCAGCTTTCCGGCTGGATTTTTTGGGCCATAGGCGGCTTTTTGGTTCAGGTGAGTACCATCTTCGGAAACCAGATAGATGACACAGTCTTCGAACCCCAGATCTTCCATTGTGTTGTGGGCAATGAGCCAGAAAATATCATCCAGCGTGGATTTACCTAGTAAGGTAATAGCAAAACGATTAATTAAGCTAAGGTAAAAATCAGCATCCATGATCGTTGGGGCAGCTGGTTGTTGCAGCTTTCTAGTTTCATTGTTCATGTCTATACATCTGCATGAATCCGAACGAGCTTGAACTCAAGTATACGCGTCCTGTCGGGACTAAACCAATTCAAATTTTTTCGATGATATTCTTCAGCGCTTCACAATTCTTGATCCGTTCTTCGGTGGTTGTGCCAAGGAATCCGACGTTGAGCGACGTAACGCCATGCTCCCTGAGCGTAACAATTTGGTCTCTGACAAATTCTGCCGTGCCGACCAGTGAGGTTGCATCCAGGTAAGATTGGGGGACAGCGGCTTCGGCTTCTGACTTCCGGCCTTCCAGATACAGGTCCTGGATAGTCTCGGCTTCTTTTTCGTAACCATACTGCCTGAATACCTGGTTATAGAAATTTTTGTCT
>CAZGCW010000324.1:0-3406 GCA_964524295.1 uncultured Pseudomonadales bacterium | reverse complement strand
AGCGCGACCATAATAGCATGAGCGAAGGTCCCTGCAGCAATGATCATCAACTGAAAAGCGCCCTGGTTAAACCTGCTATCAGTTTTAACTGCAATACACCAGGACAGCCCAAATCAGGCCTATGTACCTGGGTTTAGACCTCGTCTCAGGTATCTTCAAACCGACTTCGGGAAGTCGCTCTCAGCCCGGCTTTAACTCATTCACTATATGATAGAGACCCAATCACCGTCATCTAACCCACCGGATCTGCGTCTACTCATGCGATTAAGAAGGCTGGGTATGTGAGCAACCCAAAGTGAAGTGAAGCAGGACCGACCAACCTAACTGTCCATTAGTGATAACATGGGTCACAATGTTGAAGGGATATTCTTGTTTAGAAGTCGCAAACTCACTTAACACCAAGATGTTCTTAAACAGATAAACAGATAAACAGCAATACAACAATGAACCAGAAACCACCTAAAGGCTTTAAGCGGTTCCTCCCAAGAGCTTCCAAGCTGCTGACACGCCCGGCCGAGCTCAAGCAAGTGATTTCCAAAGCGGGTAAAAAATTAGCTGAAACCAACCATCCTAGGCTCTCGGACGCGCAGGCTAACCTGACCCTGTTCTTGGATCTACTCAACTGTTACCTGCGAGGAATCTATCGAGGCATTTCTAATGAAACGCTGGTCGCCATCGCCGCCGCAGTCCTCTACTTTCTAGTGCCACTCGACTTTATACCCGATTTCATCCTGGCCTGGGGTTTCCTCGACGATATCGCTGTTGTTTCCTACATCTATCATCAGGTAAGCGATGAGCTCGAAAAATTCAAGGCCTGGCGCGCAGAACATAACGATTAACGAGGTCAGAAAAGCTGTGCCTTAGTCCACACCGCTGATAACAGGATTGCACCTGATTCGAAACCATTGGCCTATTGCACCAATTCAACGCAACCCACTCACGGCAACGAACTTCTTCACAGGCTCACCGATCTCACTTACGGCAGCGAAATCCTGGCTATTCGATCCCCATGAGCGCTTCCCATATAAATCTGATCATCCACCTTCAAGGCCACCGTGACATAGCCCATAGGGGCCCCTTCGTGTTCAAGCATGATCTCACCAAGCATGGTCTGGGGATCAACCCGAGCCACCTGAAAAGGCAGTAGGCAGGGACCTTCTTCAACCGTGCAGGTGTCATTCAGCGGGTCCTGTTGATGGGATGCAATCCAGAGCATCCCCTCAGCATCGAGCGTAATATTATCCGGCTGTCTTATGGGAAAAAAACCTTCCACCATCCCTGACCCACGGTCCAGTTTAATGACTCTATTTCCCATATAGATATTAAGAAAGATTTTCTTATTATCCTTGCTCACGGTAATACCATTGGGCATGACCTCCTGGGAGTTTGCAACGAAGTCAAAGCCGGATTCAGCTTGCCATTCCCAGACCCAGCCCATTTTCTCTCCGGCAAGCAACCGACGACCCACCTCTTCAAATGCAATCGACTTATTCCACATGTGGGTAACCAGGAACCCGCCATCGGACAAAGCCACCACATCATTGATAAAGGGATCGCCTGGTGGCTGCGCACAGCCCTTCCACTGCAATGCCCAGCCAGGAGATTCGGTTAACACCTCAAAAAACTCAATGGACTCACGGCCACCATGATTGACCACGAGTAGTTGGAGACGATCATCCTGCCTCGAACTCAAGTCAATACCATGGGGACTGAATAAATCAGGCTCAGGCGCAGCACAAGTTGCCTCTCCCCAGATCTCTTCGCCGGAGGACCAATCTATGGCTAGATCCATCTGCTGATCGGAATCGATATCATAGATTAACAGCTTTCCCGGTGCGTCGGTCATGAATGCACCCATTTCACTCACCAGTATCTGCTGGGTTCCAGGCAACTGCACCAGGTCCTCTGGGTTTTTGAAACCACAGATGGGGGTAATACCATCAACTGGCTCACAAGCAGTGACTCCAGTGCCGGTCTGGCCCTCGTCACGCTCAGTCGATGAATCCTGGCAACCCACTACAAACAGAGCACCTAAAAGAAGCGTTAGACTACGATGGATTATCCTCATCATGCCCTCCTGAGCTTGAAATAGTACGAACTCTCAACTTACCAGATTCATTCTTTCAGGATAACCCCTCTAGAGTCCCGTTAACAGATAACGGTTGCCAAATCCAATCATTCCCTCCTGACTTGTTTTCACTGCACATTATCCGCTCGCGGAACCAGTTCGTCTCAACTCGACTATGCGACAGGATTCAATTCAGTCAACCCCCCACCTGTCTTAGAAAATCTGTTAGCCTATCCAATGAGCGGTTCAAACGAGCGTGCGAATTATGGAAATTAAAACCGGCGGTTTCTGCGATCCCGAATTTGAAAACGTCAGGACGGTCTTCAACGGACTATTGTCTAGTGGTGCTGACCTGGGGTCATCATTTTGCGCGACCTGGAAAGGTCGAACCGTAGTCGACATCTGGGGCGGTTACCTGGATGAGGACAAGCAGATGGAATGGCAGGAAGATACCCTTGTTAATGTATTTTCCACGACTAAAACCATGTCCTTCCTGTGCGCCCTGTTACTGGCTGACCAAGGAGAACTGGACTTTAATGCGCCGGTAAGCCGTTACTGGCCTGAATTCTCCGCAAACGGAAAAAACCAGGTTCTTACCTGGCACCTCATGAATCACGCAGCGGGCCTATCGGGCCTGGACGAGGACATGACTAGCGACGATCTCTACGACTGGGATAAGGTCACTCACGCCCTGGCCAACCAAGCCCCCTGGTGGGAACCGGGTACCGCTTCAGGCTATCACGCCCTGACTCAGGGATACCTTATCGGTGAGGTAGTTAAAAGAATCACGGGTGTATCGCTGGGAAGCTTTTTTAACGATCATATTGCCACGCCTATGCAAGCGGATTTCTATATCGGAGTGCCGGATTCGGAATTCTCACGCATAGGTAACCTAGTACCGCCGCCCAACTCCAATGTCATCGGTGGTGAAGCAGCAGTCGATTCTATTGCGGCTAAAACATTTAAAAGCCCATCAATCTCGGCCCTTGATAGTCGAACCGATGCCTGGCGCAGAGCGGAAATACCCGCAGCTAATGGTCACGGCAATGCTCGGTCTGTGGCTAAGATACACACCCTGCTGGCTAATAATGGCACCAGCAACGGCCAGCAGATTATCTCCCCTGAAACGTGTCGTTCGGTTATGATGCCAAGAATATAGGGTGTCGACCTGGTTTTTGGTACACCGATGGCCTTTGGCCTCGGCTTCGGCCTCATCCCCACTGAGAAAAACACCCGTAACCTTTGTTTCTGGGGTGGCTGGGGTGGATCCCGTGCCATCATCGATCAAGACAACCAACTCAGCTTTTCATACGTGATGAACAAAATGGCAGATGGCTT
>CAZGCW010000323.1:0-3423 GCA_964524295.1 uncultured Pseudomonadales bacterium | reverse complement strand
CGCTAGCGGCCAAGGAAGTCTCGACACGCGCCCTTGGGTCAACTGCGCAAATGATGCTGTCCGGCATCCGATCCGACCCATACCACGAACGGGATGACGTAACCCAACTACTGACTCGTCGACCCAGGGTTACCCGAGTTAACAGCTTGTCTACCATGGCCAGTCCGGTTGCCTATTACCTCAACTCCTGGCGTAGAAAAGTTGAAAATATTGGTAATCTGAACTATCCAGATGAAGCAAAAAGAGCCCACATCTATGGTAATCTTCGGCTCCTGGTTGCTTTACTTCCCGATGGCTCTTTAAAAGAAGTCGTTCTCCTGGAAAGCTCAGGCCACACTATCTTAGATGAAGCCGCCATCAGGATTGTCCATCTAGCTGCCCCCTATGCCCCCTTTCCAGATGAATTACGAAAGACCACCGATATCCTGGAAATCATCCGTACCTGGCAATTCCGTAAGAACGAGAAGCTGAGCAGTTTCTAATGCAGAATGAACAGCAATTGAAAGGATCCTTCCTGGTAGCCATGCCTAGCCTTACCGGTGATTTTTTTGAACAGACCGTTATATTTTTAATCGAACATAATCAAGATGGTGCTTTCGGTCTGACGATCAATAAGGCCAGTGACTATCTTCTCAGTGATCTGATCCCCGAAATGAGCCACAGCAAAGCTGACCAGGCCGTGCTTTTAGGCGGCCCAGTGGGGGTTAATCAGATGTTTTTTTTGCACAGCCCTGATGCTGCATTCACCGGAACGGTCAACATCAACCAGCACGTCAGCCTGACCGCAACCGAAGATCTGGTCAAGCAATCTGTAGACGGCGCCAACCCAGATAACCTGCTTGCCATACTGGGTTATGCGGGTTGGGCTCCCCTACAACTAGAAGATGAAATAATACGAGATGCATGGTTGGTCGCTCCCTTTAATAGAGACATCCTGTTTAACGGTGATCCAGCCGACAAACCCAATAGAGCCGCTCTGCAACTCGGAATCGATTTAAATCTGGTTGGCAAACACTCGGGGCGGGATGAATGAACTCAGAGCTCGCCATCGGATTCGATTTTGGAAGCCATAACATCGGCATCGCCATCGGCCAACGTCTGACAGGAACTGCCACTCCTTTGGCCATTGTATCCGCCAACAACGGTATACCGAACTGGCCCGACATTGATGCAATCATGAACGAGTGGCAACCGCAGTTCATGGTCGTGGGGCTTCCCACAAACATGGATGATTCGCGTAGCCTCATGACTCGACGTGCCGAAAAATTTGCAAATAGGCTGACTGCTCGCTATCGACTACCTCATATCATGATCGATGAACGACTCAGCAGCCGGGCAGCGAGAGACTATTCGCGAGCGGAGCGAATAGACGATGTTTCAGCCGCATTAATACTGGAAACCTGGCTTAACCAATCATGAACTGACGGGCCGTATTCCCAAAATGCATCCCGATCAATTGAAATCATCTGGTATCTTCGCCTTTGCCCTCGCTGCTTCCATGGAAATCGTTCCCTGTTGCACTAAATTCTTCAAGGATTGATCCAAAGTCTGCATGCCTATCTGACCCCCTGTCTGGATAGCCGAATACATTTGAGCGACTTTATCTTCTCTAATCAAATTACGAATCGCCGGGGTACAGAGCATGATTTCATGGGCGGCCACTCTACCACCGCCATTTTTCTTCAACAGTGTTTGTGAAATGACCGCTTGCAGCGATTCTGACAACATGGATCTCACCATCGCTTTTTCCGCTGCCGGAAAAACATCAACAATACGATCGATCGTTTTTGCAGCCGACGAAGTATGCAAGGTACCGAATACCATATGCCCGGTTTCTGCTGCTTCCAAGGCCAATTGAATGGTTTCCAGGTCCCGCATCTCACCCACCAGAATAATATCTGGATCTTCACGTAACGCTGATCTCAGTGCGACATCAAATCCTAAGGTATCCCTATGAACCTCCCTTTGATTAACCAGACACTTTTTACTTTCATGAACAAATTCGATGGGATCCTCAATGGTGAGAATATGTTGATAACGATTAGCATTCACATAGTCCATCATGGCAGCCAGTGTCGTACTCTTACCTGAACCGGTCGGCCCCGTCACCAGAATCAATCCTCGTGTTGTCTCCGCTATACCACGAAAAACATCCGCCATACCGAGATCTTCCATGCTTAGAACCGTCGATGGGATGGTCCGAAATACGCCACCAGAGCCCCTGTTTTGATTGAAGGCATTAACCCTGAATCTTGCCACGCCGGGTATTTCAAACGAGAAATCACACTCCAGATTCTCTTCAAAATCTTTCCTTTGCTTATCATTCATGATTTCGTATATCAAGGAATAGACTTCTTTGGAATCAAGCGAAGGAACATTGATTCGACGAATATCTCCGTCGACTCGAATCATGGGCGGCAAACCAGCCGACAGATGCAGATCAGAAGCACCCTGTTTTTGACTAAATGCAAGTAGTTCGGTGATATCCATTAAAGAATCCTGATTTATTTGAGTTGGCAATAATATTCAACACTTTTGCCTTGTACCGTTATAGTAGTATGCGACAATCCAATACACCACAAACTTGATAGCCAATGAACCCGATCCCAGACAACCTTAGCCAGGTGCACAGGCGAATCAGGTCCGCTTGCGCTGAACATCAGCGAGACCATCGGAACATCAATTTAATTGCCGTTAGCAAGACAAAGTCAACCGCCGATGTTGCCTCTGCTCTCGCTGCAGGTCAGTCGCATTTCGGAGAAAACTATCTGCAGGAAGCAACCCTAAAAATCGCTGCCTTGCCTGCGGCTCAATGGCATTTTATTGGTGCTATCCAATCAAACAAAACCCGCATTATTGCAGAGAAATTCTCCTATGTTCACGGTGTTTCAAATTTCAAAATTGCTAAACGCCTCAATGATCAACGTCCCCCAGCACTTCCACCCCTGGGTATTTTCTTCCAGGTGAATATCGACGACGAAGCCACTAAGTCGGGTGCCAGTGCAGACAGGCTGGGTGATTTAATACACCGCTGTAATACCCTGTCGCGACTCTCCCTAATGGGCCTGATGGCGATTCCAAGGCCATCGCAAGACTTCCAGACGCAGCGAACCGGCTTTGCTAAACTGGCTCTTTTACGCCAGTCAATCTCCAGTCAACTTGACCTGCCCAGCTTTACTGAACTGTCCATGGGTATGAGTGGTGATCTTGAAGCAGCCATTGCTGAAGGGGCAACCTGGGTTAGGATAGGAACCGCCATCTTTGGCGCCAGAGCAACAACAACCAGCCCCTCTAAGGTGACATAAGGATAGGCCATGAACAAAATTGCATTTTTGGGCGGGGGTAATATTGCCACTGCCATCGTCGGCGGGCTAATGAAAAATGGCTACAGCAGCAAAGACATCTGGGTAGCGGACCCAATCG
>CAZGCW010000322.1:0-3436 GCA_964524295.1 uncultured Pseudomonadales bacterium | reverse complement strand
ACCATTAACGTAAACCTCTACCGTATTCCATCCTTCCGGTTCAACAAAAATCTGGTGCGTACTCTTATCTGCAAAACGCACAACCTTATCTTCGATAGAGGGACAATAGCGAGGTCCAACCCCATCGATGACTCCTGAATACAAGGGCGAACGCTGCAGACCGGCGCGAATCAAGTCGTGGGTTGCTTCATTGGTATGCGTAATATAACAGGGTCTTTGTTCAGGGTGTACGGCAGCATCTGACCAAAATGACATAACCGGCCGCGGTGTATCTCCAGGCTGTTCTTCCAGTAAGCTGAAATCGACACTTCTTCCATCGATGCGTGGCGGCGTGCCCGTCTTTAAGCGCCCGACTTCAAAAGGAAGTTCTCTTAGACGCTCAGACAGCTTATTGGAAGCACTATCGCCGGCTCTACCCCCACTCTGCTGATTCAAACCAACATGAATAACACCGCCCAGAAAAGTCCCCACTGTCAAGATGACGGCCTCTGCTCTGAATTGCTGGTCCATCTGCGTGACAACCCCAACAACGCGATTCTTTTCAATGATTAGATCCGCTACGGATTGTTGAAACAATTTAAGGTTTTCTTGATGCTCGAGCTTCTGGCGGATAAATGCCTTGTACAACTGTCGATCGGTTTGTGCCCTGGTTGCTCGAACCGCGGGTCCTTTCCTGCCATTGAGAACCCTGAAGTGAATTCCTGCCGCATCCGCAGCCTGCGCCATAACCCCACCCAGCGCATCAATTTCTTTGACCAGATGACTTTTTCCAATTCCACCAATGGCAGGGTTGCAGGACATCTGTCCCAGCGTTTCAATGTTCTGAGTAATCAATAAAGTGCTGGCATTCATACGCGCAGCCGCAAGGGCTGCTTCGGTACCTGCATGTCCTCCACCTACCACTATCACATCGAATCGAGTCATACCTGCTGCTATTCCTCATCCACTAATATCAATATCATCAAGACTTCCTGTCCTGTTCCTGCTGCTGCCTGTTCCGCGCCTTTCAAGTATATCATCGCAGCTGCATTAATCCGGTTTTACTTGCCAATGCAAAATCCTGAAAAAATCTCGCCCAATAATTCGTCGCTCCGCAATTTCCCGGTAATTTCACCTAATGCGTCCTGAACGCATTTGAGTTCTTCAGCCATCAACTCTCCCGCACTTTCCTCGGTCAATCTCTGAAAAGCGAGCTGCAGGTGGTCACTGGCCAGCTTGAGTGCAGAAAGATGTCGCCTACGTGCAGAAAACAAACCGTCTGAGTGGATATTCAGGCCTAGTTTTTCTTTTAATACTCGCATCATCTTGGATAATCCCTGGGCTGTTTTAGTAGAGAAATAAACGGTATCAGGCTCAGTAGGGTCTCCCTGCAAGCGGGCTGAATCAAGTAGATCAACTTTATTGAGAATCACAACCAACGGTTTTTCTATGTCGATCCCTTTAAACAAATCTCGTTTCAGGTCCATTAGCCTGCGATGCATAAATACACTTAATTCACCTGTGGGCAAGGCCTGATCCTGGCTCAGCTGTGCGGACCAGTCGACCAGCCATAATACAGCGTCTGCCTGCTCTATGGTTTGTACTGTTCGTCGTATACCTTCTGTTTCGATGGGATCAGAACTAGCCCTTATACCGGCGGTATCCAAGACTTTAACCGGGACACCGTCTAAAACAATATTCTCCTTAATAACGTCTCTGGTGGTACCGGGTATTTCGGTTACGATTGAAGTCTCTTGGCCGGATAACAAATTCATCATGCTGGACTTGCCGGAATTGGCTTCTCCAACCAGGGCCAACTGCACCCCTTCCTGCAAAATAACCCCTTGCTGCGCACTACTAAGAATAGAGCTCACCTCATCGATCATTTGCTCAAGTTGAATCGTTAAATTCTGATCAGCGAGGAAATCCTCTTCTTCTTCGGGAAAATCTATGGACGCTTCAACAAACGTTCTCAGCTGCGTGACCTTGGCAACCAGGCCATTAATCCGATTAGAGAAAGCACCCTGTAGTGATTTAACGGCATTTCGAGCCGCCGCCTGGCTGGCACTGTCAATTAAGTCAGCAACGGCTTCTGCCTGGGTAAGATCAATTTTATTATTAAGAAATGCTCGCTCTGTAAACTCCCCAGGTCGAGCTTGTCTGGCGCCGAGTTCCATACAGCGTTGCATTAACATCGCCATCACAACCGGACCACCATGACCATGCAATTCCAACACGTCTTCTCCGGTAAACGAAGCCGGACCCTGAAAATAGATAACCAGACCTTGATCAATGACACTGTTATCAGCGGCTTTAAAAACCCGGCTTGCTACTCTTCGCTCGACTGGAATGTCACCGACTAGTGCCCTGCCAATATCGACAACACTGGGTCCAGATAATCGAATAATACCAACACCACCCCGACCGGCTGGGGTTGCTTCGGCTACGATGGTTAAAAGATCAGAAACGGCCGGGTTCTGACTCAAGAATTTAACCTGCTTTTTCTAAGCTTCGCGTTACATATAGCTGCTGTAATACGCTAAGAATATTGTTAATTAACCAGTAAAGAACTAATCCAGATGGAAACCACAAGAAAAAGAATGTCATCATAATGGGCAAAAACTTGAAAACCTTCGCCTGTATAGGGTCTGGCGGTTCCGGTTGCATCATCTGCGTTAAATACATCGAGATACCCATCAAAATAGGTAAAACAAAATAGGGATCCATTACCGACAAATCGTCAATCCATAGGATAAAGGGCGCATGCCTGAGTTCAACACTTTCCATCAACGTCCAGTAAAGTGCCAGAAACACGGGCATTTGCAATAGGATTGGTAAACACCCCCCTAATGGATTAGCCCCTTCCTTCTTATACATTTCCATCATGGCCTGACTGAATTTCTGTTTGTCGTCACCAAAACGTTCCTTCAACCTGACCATCTCTGGTTGTAATTTACGCATTTTGGCCATGGACTTAAAACTCGCTGCTGATAACGGATAAAGCAGCGTTTTAACTAGAATGGTCAACAAGATGATTGCATAACCCCAATTATTAACCAGGGAGTGAAAAAACGTCAATCCACTAAATAGAGGCTGGGCTAACCACCAGAGAAAACCGTAATCTACCGTTAGACCCAATCCATCGGCAATGTCATCCAAACGCGATTGGTTTTTTGGCCCCATGTAAAAAGACCCACCTAAAACTTCGGTTGCCCCCGGCTTGATTTCAACGAGTTGGGAGGTAAAACCAAGTAACAAAATATCCCGATCACTCAGTTTTCTGGCATAGAAATTTGAAGTTTTATCCTGGTCTGGTACCCAGGCACTCAAAAAATAGTGCTGGAGGAATGCGATATACCCTCCTGTTAAAGATACTTTAAAGGTTTCTTCTTCTAAATCTTCAGCAGTATATTTCTGGTACAGATCATCTTCAGTGCGCGTTGCGACACCCACAAAC
>CAZGCW010000321.1:0-3451 GCA_964524295.1 uncultured Pseudomonadales bacterium | reverse complement strand
GAGATCGTCTTGATGTGATTTAGCCCAGGCGCTCTTCCACGACAAACTGGTTTTAACATTAAGGGGTAGGGCGCCATTGTCTTGCAAATTAGCATAGGCTTCCATGCGCTCAGTGGTTACCAGCGCAGCTTTAAACGTAGTAATGCCATAACTCTTGATCTCATTGATACTCCAGGCCAGCGCATCAGACCTTTGCTGCAAACTGTATGCGGGTAGCGTCCGCCGAGGTTCATACGCGGCGTTATCCAGTAGTATGCCGGTTGCTTCACCAGTGATAAGGTCCCTGACAATAACACCCCCACTCGGGTCAGGTGTATCATCATTGATACCAAGCAGTTCCAGAGCGCTGGAATTAAGCCAGGCATTGTGTACACTCCAATCCATCAGGAAAACAGGATGATTGGGTGCAACTTCATCCAGAATCTCCTTAGGTGCTTTGGTCGTCCCGATGAACAGCCCATCATTCCATTGGCCACCACGCAACCACTGACCCTCAGGAATGTCGACCAGACAGTCTTGTAATGCTTTAAGTGCCTCATCAAGAACGGTCGTCAGAAAACTGCACTGCACAGTCTTACCAATACCACCATCATATGGGTGAATATGCGTGTCATGGATACCCGGCATCATCATATTACCGGCCATGTCATGCACGCGAGTATCATCACCGATATGCGCCGCGATTGCTTCATCGCTGCCAACGGCAATGATCCTGCCATTGCCGACCGCCATGGCACTGGCCCAGCTGTTATCCGCATCAACTGTATAGATTTTCGCATTGGTATAAACGGCATCTGCTAACTGGGGTCGTGTGGCTTCATTGGGTGCTTCGCATCCCATCACTATTAGTGTGGTTATGATTAGCAGGGTGTTATTCTTCATTTTGTCTTTCTCCGGTGTTCCCGCCCTGGTTAATTACGTTGGTAAACGAGCTTACCTTCAAAGTAAGTCTGATGAATTTTTGTATCAGCAACCTCATCAATAGGAATCTCAAAAATATTTCGTTCCAATATAATGAAATCAGCCAGTTTACCCTCTTCAAGGCTACCTATGCGATCTTCCATTTTCATGGCTCGCGCGCCGTGAATAGTATAAATCTCAATGGCTTCTCGAAGCAAAATCGCCTGTTCTGGCCAAAGCGAGCCTCGAGCATTGCCCCTTGGGTCACGGCGGGTAACAAATGCCTCTATACCTGGCCAGGGATTGGCATTAGGTACAGCAGATGGCCAATCAGAGCCAGCTAGAATCGGCGCTTTAGCATCGAGCAAATCTCTAGTCGGCCAGTATTGTTCTCCTCGCTTGCCGACTGCAGAAACAACCGCATCGATAATGGGGGAGGGGTGCCAGAGAATCGGACTGAGATCAGCGACCGCATTCAGTCGAGCAAAGCGGGGAATATCATCTGGATGGATATAACCTGCATGAGCGAGTTCATGGCGCTTTTCGCTGTTATCCAGTGCCTGGCGGGCAATTTCTATTGCATTAAGTCCCACCTGTACGGATCTATCTCCTGCCGCGTGCATTTTGACCGTATAGCCCCGCTTATCGAGTTCGATAAGATCGCTGGCCAGTGTTTCAAGCCCGACGTGCAAATCGCCGCCGTAAAACTCATTGCCGTGGGCCTTATCGGGAAGATAAGGCTCAAGCATCGCTGCTGTTCTGGCTGGGGTGGGGACACCGTCTAGAAATATCTTGACGAATCCTGTATGGACATGCTCAGACGCATAACGGTCACGAATGCGATCGATTTCATCATAGTCCAAAGCTGTGCTGCGATGCCCGTAGGGCGTACGAATACTAGTGGCCATATGGACATTGAGTTCACCGGCTTTATCGGCATTGACCAGTCCAGCCATTTCCTCTTCTTCAATTGCTGCCGCTTTGGCAGCGGTAATGCCATAAGCATTAGCATAATCAGAGAACCATCTCGCCGCTTCAGCGAACTGTTCTCCCGAGAATTTGGGAATCGATGAATAAACCAGGCCCTGGGCTGTTTCCAGCAGGATACCATTGGGCGCGCCATCTGCTTCACGTACAATCGTCCCGCCGACTGGGTCGGGTGTAGCAGCAACCACCCCGGCAAGTTGCAGCGCTTTTGAATTAGCCCAGCCATTATGGCCGGAATCATCACTTAGAAAAACAGCCGTGTCACCTGAGACCGCATCAAGAAATGACCTTGGCGATACCATCTCAAAGTGCTCGAAAAACCCACTGTCCCATTGCCCTCCGGTGATCCACTCAGCATCCGGCCTGCTTTTAACACACTCTGTAATGGTTTTCTTGATCAGATCAGGATCAGCAGAAAATGGGAAGTTACATTGGTATAGATCCTTAACAGCCCCCCCCAGCGGATGCAGATGCGCATCAATCAGACCGGGTAACAGCAACCGGCCACCAAGTTCTACCACCTCTGTATCGGTTCCAATATACGTCGCAGCAGTGGTTTGGTCTCCGATAAAAACAATCTTGCCATCGGACACCACCATAGCCTCGGTACGGGTATGATCGGTTGTTACGGGATAAATCATGCCGCCCTGCAAGACCAGGTCGGCTGATTCCTGTTGCTGACAGCCTGTTAGCAACAGAATCAGTAGAGCGCCCATTAAGGCGCACCATGAGGTCGCTGGATTCACCATCAAATGCCCCTAACAAACGCGGCTAATGATACCGAATCAGTTAGAACCGAATTTATAGTCTAACGAAACACCCCAGGTACGCGGCATCCCATTCGCTCTAATCCAGGGTCCATTACCACCCTGATAAGCAGCCGGGTAATAGTCTTCATCGGTGATGTTCCTGCCCCAAAGTAACACCCGCCACTGACCATCATCAGAGCCGTAACCGAGCCTGAGATTAGCGATATGGTATGAGTCTGTTGCATCGGAAGGCTGACTACCTCCCGTGGTTGAATCCGTGTAGCTGTAGTCAATAGCGACATCCATTATCTTACCATCGCCAACGGACCATTCTTTACCAATCTGGCCATTGAATTGCATATCGGGAGACATCGCCAGCTCACCGCCAGAAACATCTTTGAGAACGATTGTCGGCCATGCGCTAAGGTCGCGGTCGACTGCCATCCACTCCTTTATTTCCGTATCCAGCAAGGCCAGCCCGAAAAGAACCATCCAGCCATCAGCGGGCGTCCACTGCAGATCTAGTTCGGCGCCTTGTATTTCAGACTTATCGACATTAGCAAGCCCTGAAATATTGCCAACAAATGTCACGGCGGCATCTTGTTCCTGTTTGTCCTTGTAATCATAGAAGAAGGCGGCAGCATTCAATTGCATTCGACCTTCAGCTAGGGTTGCTTTAATACCCCCTTCATAAGCCGTTAGGACCTCTTCCCGAATTGGCTGCAACTGTCGAGTACCGTTAGAATTAGCGCCATTAAAACCACCCGACTTGAAGCCGTTGGATACTGTGCCATAAACCAACACATCATCATTCA
>CAZGCW010000320.1:0-3478 GCA_964524295.1 uncultured Pseudomonadales bacterium | reverse complement strand
TGGAGCATTTTGCTAATTAATTTGCCACCAGGTCAAAACTTCCACTTTTAAGAAAGACGAGTATCAGATCTAGAACATCGGGTGCATCCATAAGCAATGCATGCGAATGAGGTACCGTAATAAAGTCCTTCATGCCATCTACTTTTGTTCTATCTACCGATACTTTGCCGTCATCTGGATTGGGTAACCACTGGGAAAGAATCGGATTAATGGTTTGAGTTCCAGCGATAATGCCTAACTCAAAGTCCACCCGCCCCAGGCCCTGCGGAATACTCCCGCCCTCAGTGCCTAACTGTGAACCAGCTGGTCCATTAATCAGCTCAAATCCCGGGACTTGCCGAAGTTTGTCTACCACCTCACTACCTTGATTCGGCGGCGCCAGCATAACCACCCGCCCCA
Source organism: uncultured Pseudomonadales bacterium (assembly GCA_964524295.1). GTDB lineage: Bacteria > Pseudomonadota > Gammaproteobacteria > Pseudomonadales > Azotimanducaceae > UBA9926. The sequence goes on along the minus strand of CAZGCW010000320.1, from coordinate 3,079 downwards.
GCCGAGCCTTGGGATTTTCTGCATAGTAATAGCGAACCAGAATACCTCCCAGCGAATGTGTAACAAAGTTGAGCTTACTGTGTTTGGGGCACTCGGAGATACCCTGGCTAACGGCCAAATCAGCGAGTTTTTCAATTGCATGCTGACGCGACGGGTAATCTAGATTAACCACGTGAAACCCTTCTCCCACCAGCTTCAATTCTATCTGCTGCATGGACCGACTGGTTCGCGCCAGACCATGTAGTAAAATGACGCACTCAAAAGATGCTTCTGCCCGTCGATCCTCGGCACTTGCCTGGCTGGCGAAAAAACAAACAAATAAAAACACTAAACACCTTGAGATCACATGATTCCTCCTTCACACCCTCACACCTTAACCCACCTTCCAATGCAAAAACTGAAATGCCCCAGAATTTAACCCGAGGGGTTCTTTGAGATGCATTTCCAATACAAAGCATCTCCTATCCAATGCGGATGCTTCACCACTCCAAGTAAACTAACTTTGACAGGCAATCGCAGCGAAATTTCATTCACCAGGCTGCTTTTTTGTATTGATCGACCACAGTCGACCCCTCATCACTTCGATTTTAACTCAGTGCCTATCCTACCGCTTGAGCTTGTCTGTGATCGAGTTTTCAATTTATTAATGGCGAAACCCAATACCGCCAGGCTCAGTTTTTACTCCAACTTAATCTTCTTCCAAACCCTTCACCGTATAGTCTCGCTTGACATTACCAGTCGCCGTTGCCCAGGTGCTGCCCTTCAGCCTTTGCTGATGAAACCAATAGGCCTGACTGTCGACAAATTCTTCTTCAACATCAAAGCAGAAAGGATTATTTTCCCATGCGTTAATTTCAAATTTCAGGCAGCCTGGTTCCGCCCGGGTAAGCCGAATATGTTGATCGAGCTGCGCGATTACGCGATCTCGATCTGCTCTGGGCACTTCGATAAAGCCTTTTAGGATCACTCTCACCCTGAATCACTCCGTCATCTTTAGTGCAACTTCGCAAAACAGTTTACTCTGTCCTTTGAAGCAAAGTACCACTACACTGGTTGCTCTTATGAAAAATGGCTGCCGGTAACTCAACCCAGTCGCGACGCATTAAACGAACCAGAGTCATGGCTCACTTGTTTTCGATGATCAGCAGGTCAGTGCCGGGTATGCGCCGCAGAAATTAATCAAGTTTTTTGCAACCGATTTCCAACAACGCCAGTATACAAGAATATAGATCGTTAAAAAGTCAAAAGAACATGAGCATTAGAAACGCCTTCATCCTTACCCTCCTCGGCTGCGCGGCATCACACCTGAATGCGGCGGAATTTACCTATCCGATAGAAGAATTTGAAAATCTAGAAATAGCGGGAGGTATTGACCTGCAGCTCCGATGCGCCTCAGTCAACTCATTACAGATTACTGCTGATAGTGAGGACAGTTTCAATCTATCCCGGAAAAACAAAAAACTGAAGATAGTATCTCGTCAGAATGGTTTCTGGGGTCTCTTTCCAATCAATGTAGCAATGACCGTCACTCGACCACCCGAGAATATGGACATGTCTGCTGGCTCGGAAATAGGGATTTCAAACTGTTACCGTGACGAAGGGGGTAATCTCGATCTGGTCATCAAAGCCGGTAGCCTATTTACACTAGAAGGTAATGCCGGGTCAATAGACCAAATGGGTATCCGTATTTCATCTGGTTCCCAGATAGAGATTGCAGAGACCTTTAATATCAACCACCTTAAACTTAAAGCCTCGTCTGGTGCTGAGTTAGAGACCAGTCCATCTGTATTGATTAGTACAGTCGACGTCAGCATTTCATCCGGCGCTTCGGCTGAACTCTGTGGTGCCCTGGCGATTTCTGGCAAGGCATCGAGTGGCGGTAAGGTTGAAGTTGCAGAGACAACCCAAATGACCCATATTCGCACGACCTCTGGTGGCAGCATCAAACCGAATTGCTAATTTAAAAAAAGGAACAAGCAATGGAATCAACAGCAATCTTAGCCGTTGGCGGTGTTTTTATGGCACCCGTCCTCATCTTTTGGATTTACCTCGCCTATACTGGCAGAAGTGAAGAACGGTTTCATACAACGCTGCAAGATCTGATAAAAAGCAATCAAGCAATAGCCCCGGAAGTGATGCAAAACATACCTGGTTACAAAAAAATTGAACACCATCAACGCAATGACCTACGCAGGGGCATTATAACCGTCAGTGTCGGTGCGGGCATCGCTATCTTTGGCGCTATTGGCCTGGATGAGAAGCTGTGCATTGGTTTTGGACTCTTGGTTGCGACTATCGGACTCGGCTTACTGATTTACGGCATCTATCAGAAACAAAGTCAGTCGGGAGATCCTGCTGGTTAATGGAAACCGATGAACAACTGGTGTTAAGAACCCTCAATGAAGGCAATCACTATTACGGATTGTTAATTCAACGACACGCTGACTATCTGTTTGGCCTGGGAATGCGATTGAGCGCGGGCAGACGTGAGTTTGCCGAGGACATCTGTCAGCAAGCCTTCCTGAAATCTTTCACCTATCTAAAAAGCTTTGATTCGCAGAAAAACTTCCGACACTGGCTTACCGGTATCGCTATCAACTGCTATCGAGATATGATTAAAAAAGAGAATCAATATACCGCTCTTGAATATGCCCAAGAAGCAACTTATACCCCCGACTTGCAATGCAACAAAGATTTTTTCAGCATGATTCTCCCGCTCGAGGAAGATGAAAAAATTATATTCATACTCAGATACATCTATGAACACCAGATCAGCGAAATCGCCGCCTTGATCAACATGAAAGCAGGCACAATAAAATCAAAAATCAGTCGTGCAATGGAGAAGCTTAAATGAATCCATTTGAAGCCATGGTAGAAAAGGAAAAAAGAACGACTTATACCCACAAAAACAAGGATTTACTCAGTTTCTACGTCCTCACACTGGCGACGCAGCAACAGGCAGCCGTGAAACTGAAGCGAAATCTGCTGATCCTCCTTATGCTCGTTTTAGTTAGCCTGTCCTTGCTACTGTCTCCATTGACTGCTGGGCTAGACGCAATGGTGACTAACCTCACCAGTC
>CAZGCW010000319.1:0-3517 GCA_964524295.1 uncultured Pseudomonadales bacterium | reverse complement strand
TATGATCGGTGTTCTTTGTTCATGGTTTCAGATCATTAGCAGCAGGTCATCAAGATAGCGAAGACCCAGTGGCGTAGGTTTCACGCGTTGGTGATCGAATTCGACCAGCCCCTTTGCTTTGCTGCGATTTAAGAAAGGTTGTAATTGGTTTTGTGAAAGACCGGTTGACTCGGAAAAGTCGGAGCGTGCGAATCCCTCGACGAGGCGCAAAGCATTCATAAGATATTCGAGCAATAGATCTTCATCTTTAATCAAGTTGGCCATGCGTTTGGGGTTGTTCAGATAATCATTGGGTACGCGGGTTTTCAGTGTTCTTTGGATGGCCGGCCGGGGTTTTTGAACACTGATCTTGCCATGAGCACCTGCACCGATCCCGATGTAATCGCCGAAATTCCAGTAGTTGAGATTGTGTTTGCACGCTTTACCGGGTTTTTTAAAAGCAGAGACTTCATAACGATGAAAACCGGCGTTGTTTAGATATTCGAGTCCGGCCTGGTCGATGCTCCACAGCGCTTGTTCCGCAGGCAGATCAGGCCTCTGAGTATAAAACAGCGTGTTGGGTTCAATGGTTAACTGGTACCAGGAAAGGTGTTCGCTGGCCAGAGCGACGGCCTGGTCGAGATCACTGATGGCGGCTTCGAGTGTTTGCCCGGGAAGGCCCTGCATCAAGTCTAGATTGATATTGTCAAAGCCGGCAGAACGGGCTGCCTCGTATGCCTTGTAAGCGGCCGCCTTATTGTGGACTCGTCCCAGTTTTTTGAGAGCCGCATCTGAAAAACTTTGTATGCCAAGACTCAAGCGATTCACGCCGGCCTGATGAAATGATTTGAAACAGTTGATATCACTACTGCCAGGATTTGCTTCCACTGTGCACTCAGTATCTGCTTGTAGGGGAAGTAGCTTATCAATACCACTAAACAGCCGGTTGATTGCACCTTCGGATAATAGGCTGGGTGTCCCACCGCCAACAAATAGACTGGATAATTTGCGAGGGGTTTCAAGTTGAGACACCTCGTTTTTCAAATCGCTTAGCAAGCGCTGAATATAAGCTGATTCCAATTCTGGCTCGAGGTGTGTTGACAGGGATTGCAGGGGCTGTCTTATGGCATGGGAGTTGAAGTCACAGTAGGGACATTTCCTGATACACCAAGGGATATGGATGTACAGGGCAATCGCATTGATGTTTGTCAAGGAGCGCGGTCCTGTTGATATTTTACTCATTAACTAGCTGGGCTTTGAGTTTCGATAGCGCCCGACCTCGGTGACTTAGATCAGCTTTAGTCAGTGAATCCAACTGTGCCGCTGTCTGGCTGAGATGAGCGGGCAGGAACACAGGATCATAGCCAAAGCCATTTGAGCCCTGCATTTGAGTGATGATTTCACCATGCCATCTTCCCTGGGCGATGATTGGGTCAGGGTCTTGCCAGTGCCGGACAAGAACGATACTGCAGTGGAAATGGGCTTGGCGATACGCTTCCAGGCTCATTCGGTCCAGCAGTTTGTTGCAGTTTTCCAGGTCGCTTGCTTTTTCACCGGCATATCTTGATGAGTAGATCCCAGGCGCCCCATTGAGACAGGCGACCGCCAGGCCAGAATCATCGGCAAGTGCAGCTAACCCGGTTGCTCGAGAAGCGAAGCGAGCTTTTAACAGGGCATTTTCTAGAAATGTCAGACCGGTTTCTTCTGGTGTTTGTAGATTAAATTTGGATTGATCATGCAGCGTGATTTCATCGGGCAAGAGCATCCGTAGTTCGGATAGTTTATGCGGATTACTGCTGGCGATGACCAGCTCCTTAAAGCTGTATTTAGAAGTATTGTCGTTGGAATGCGAGTTCATAAGTTTCCTCACTACCTACGGGTTGAATGTGGATAGTGTATCGAATGCGGTCTTTTTCGTTAATAATTTGTTCTGCCAGGTAATACACCGTGTCTTGTTCGATGACTTCAAGGAAGTTGAGTGGCTGCAATTGGTTCAGGATATTTTCAGCAGTACCTGTGATCACCGCGCTAACCGATCTATCTGCGGTACGAATGGCAATATTGGTGATGATTCTGTTTGCAGAACGCACCAACCCATGTTTTGCAGCAACACGGGCTGGGATCAAGGTTGATGGAATGGCAGTATAGTGAATTTCGTAAGGTCCACGTACGATCCGTTGTTCGGCAGATAGATGTGAATGAAAGGACAATAAAAAGGTGGAAATTAGCACCCATCCAAATAATTTCAGCAATTTAGTAGAGTCCTGAAATGAGCCCATTCGGGACGCCAAAAAAGAGGGCGAGAGGCCTGACTATCAGGAAGTTATCCAGTAGGTTGACAACGACAAAAACTAAAATAAGGGAGAAATCCAGTCCCCCCATCGGTGGAATGAGTTTGCGGGCCGGTTTGCATAGCGGATCTGTGATTTGCTGGACCAAAAGGATAATGGGGTGACTAGAGTAGGGTGCAATCCAACTTGCGATGACCAGAATTAATAGAGAGAAAAAATAAATATTCAGGATATCGGAAAGAATCCCAACCCCTGCCCAGGCAAGATAGATAAAATTAAACATGGCATTACCCGCAATGGCCATGATCAAAGCGATTGCCAATGATTGGATTATGATTGCGGTTGCCAGCGTTGCAGTATCAAGCACACCCAGTGGCGGTAAAAACAAGCGAAACGGTTTTATCGCTGGATCGGTCAGTCGGACGATACTCTGGCAGATGGGATTGTAATAGTCTGCTCTGCTGGCTTGCATAAGAAACCGGATGACTAAAAAAAGAACATAGAGACCAAAAAAGTTCTGTACGATAAAAATACCGGCGCCTGTCCAATTGTCTGCCATGATTTTGATCCTTTTTATTGAGCATGCCTAAAAGAATTGGCTTTAATTCTGTCCTAATTCAACGGAACGTTGTTGTGCTGCTGTTACCGCTTTTTCTATTATAGACTGAAGCCCCTCATCAACGAGAATAGCGCAGGCAGCCTGCGTTGTCCCACCAGGTGAGGTTACATGCTGCCGGAGTTGTCCGGGTGAATGTGTACTGCTTTTGGCCATCTTGGTTGCACCCAATGCCGTTTGCAGAACCAGGTGCCTGGCTGCATGTTCATCCATACCCAAGGTCATCGCTGCATTAATGAGTGTTTCCATTAGGTAGAAGAAATAAGCTGGGCCACTACCGGAGATGGCGGTGACGGTATCAAGATCATGTTCCTGTTCAAACCAGCGAGTTTCTCCAACGCAGGACATGAGCTCTGTTGCCAGGGAACGGGATGATGGCGGTAAATTGGCCTCGGCAAATAGCGCCAACATACCCTCACCGATTAAGGCAGGTGTGTTGGGCATGCAGCGCACCAGGTTTGTGTGCCCCAGCCAGGTTTTGAGGGAAGTGGTGTTGACGCCCGCAGCAACACTGATCACCAGTTGTCCTGAATTGAGGGTTCCCAGGGTCGTTGCTGCTATTTTGACCTGGTCGGGTTTAACGCAAATCAAGATTGCGTCGGCGTTTGCGGTGGCTTCGGCATTGTCACTG
>CAZGCW010000318.1:0-3552 GCA_964524295.1 uncultured Pseudomonadales bacterium | reverse complement strand
AAAAGGCTTCTTCTAGTGCTAGTGGTCTTGGTTTGTAGAATAGTTTATAACCGTTATCAAACACTAACATTGACGTTGACTGGCTATTAAGGTGTCTATCACCGTATTCAAGTTCGACTCTATCTAAGTCTTCGATGTCGATCTTGAATTTTCTCGTTATTGATTCACTATTCTTGGATATTCTGCGGCAGAGTTCTCCGTAATTTCCTTCACAATTGTGACTCCATGTGTTTATTGCCGCCGCTAGTCCCGGATGATTTCGGGTTATGTTGATAATATCTGATGGTATAAACCCGTTGAGTGTTGATGGATTGCTTTTTACTAATGCGGTTTTGAACGTTCTGAGTTTTATCTCCCCTTTAAATATTAGTTGATATATTTTAATCAACTGAACGCAGGCATCCTTCTGAAAATCCGCATAAAATTTATCAAAAATAATGATTTCACGTTTAGTTAGCCCGTTACGTATATGGTTTAAAAGTGGGGCTACGATCAGTTTGGATTCTTCAATATCGCCAGAAAACAGGTTTGAGGTTTTATAATAGTTCAGCCAGCCTAGACCAAATAGTAACCAATATTTTCTGGCTTTAAACTGATTTGGGGCCGGCTTTAGGTTAGGTCGTTTAATTTTCAATACATCGGATGGTAGATTTCCCAGGATCAGCAATCGCTGCCAGTAAGCGCTTGGCAGGTCACTTTTACCCAGAAGTTTAGAGGCTCGCTTTCCCAGCACATGGATTGATCTGGGCATAAACTTGAATAACAGCCATTCTGTGATGGCTGGCAGGTAGGGAATGGTCATTAATATATAGAGCCAGTAACGGCGTTGTTTCCTTAACCTTGAATGCAAGGTTGATTTCTTGCTGTTGTCGGCAAAAATTTCGATCCAGGCTTTATATAATTGTCTGCGGTCCATTTCCATTTTCTTGTCCAGGGAATAAACAATAGGGTAGCATTTAAAGGTCTTGACTTTTTCTGGTTTTTAAACTAAACACAATAGCAACATTTGCATCTATTGGACCTATATTATGACAATTGAAAAGCTTAGAGAACGTGCGGCTAATGATCCGGGGTTGACTCGAAAACTGAACAATGCAGAGACTTTTGAAAATCTGGTCTATATCGCAGATCAAGTCGGTATAGACATAAATCAGGATGACTTTGGATCACAAAACGAAGAGCTGTCAGAGGAAGAGTTAAGCGATGTGTCAGGCGGTGTGCGATCACTCGGCGGATATGGTATGAAAAAATTCATGGCGTCAGATGGGGCCCATTCATGCGATACAAAGGATGGCAACACCTGCTGTAATAATTGTGGGGCGCATTCATGTGACTCATGTTCGTGCAAAGAATGCGATAATTGTGGGACTTCTAGTGGCACTAAACTCACATTTTTCTAGTGTGGGGCTGAGCCTGTACACAAATATCACCGGTTCATTTTTGATGTGAAGATCTTGGTTTTTTGTTGTCGGCGGTTTGTTTTATAAGTCCATTAACTTAGTGTTGATTGTGGCTTGTTTAGCTGAGCCGGATACCAATCAATCATCGGAGCTATAGCTCCTGACCGGGGGTAGCTGGGCCCCTGATAAGTCATCAGGGATCTGGTTCTCAAGTCTTACTTTGTGCGTCAGGGAGCCGATGCCTTCGATGCTGGCAGAGATCGTTTCTCCGTCAACCAGATAACCTGAGCCGGTTGTCCGCTGGACTCGGCCAGCCCCGGTTCCGCCGGATGTTCCACTTTGTAGCACATCCCCCGGGAATACCGTCAAAAGCGACGAAGCATACTCGATTAATTCGGGTATGTTATGGATCATGTCCCCTGCCCGGGCATCCTGAACCGTAACCCCATCGATAACCAGTGTTTGGTGCAAGCGCTTCATGGGATCGCCATAGAATTCTTTTGGTACGATCCAGGGCCCTTGTGGCGCGAAGGTGTCGTGGCCCTTACCAACAAACCAATCTATACCCGCGTTGAAGCCGCCAGGAGGTCGGCCACCCCGGTCGGAAATATCCATGGCGACCATGTAACCAAACACATGATCATAGGCACGGCTTGCGGAGATGTACTTACCCGAGCGACCGAACACGATGGCCAATTCGACTTCCCATTCTATGCGATCACGGCCGAAGGGCATGATGATGTCGTCCCCGTCGCCTATGACGGCACCGCGAGTCGGTTTGAGGAAAAGGTAGGGGACACCCCGGTTGTCCTGGCGCTCTTGGGTGCGCGCCGCCAGTTCGGCAGCACTGCAACCCTCGCACGCATGGGTATAGAAGTTAACGGCTGCGTTCATGATTTTGCTCGGGTATTGAATGGGCGCAAGAATGTCTACTGAATCGAGTTGATGCACATAGTGCGGGTGATGATCCCGGTTCAGTAAATTTTTCTCCACAAGCCAGTTTACAATTTCATAGACCCTGAACTTCAAACCATATTCATATTGAGAAATGAGGCCAAGCATATCCTCCGGCATGTTGGTTTGTTTGTATTCCGGCAGTAACTCGATGGCCTGATTCGCAGCCGCCAGATCAACAATCAGTTGGTCGTTACGCAAAACCAGACCTACCGTTGGCGTATGATTGATCGCAAAAGTCCCGACTTTGAATGGCTCAACCGAGGCTGGGTCTTGAGCAAACAATGCTGGGCTAAGGACAAGCACGCAAATATCAATCAGGGCCAAAAAGACTAGACGTTTAGAAAACATTTTTTTCTCCAATAGCGCGCGTTGGTTTAGAAAACGAGTCTGCCTTCTACTCTAGAGCCTCTGGGAGTAGCAGGCGGGTTAGATCTCCTTTCGCAACAAACAAGCACCTTTAGTTGATTCTCTTTTCTGTTCGAAAGTGAGCGCGGACATCTTGATGCACCGTCTTTCTAGCTAGTTCCTGCACCTTTTCCATTTGTGAGGGCAGCCTTCGCTTTGAAATACTACACTATAAAGCGACTCTAGGGGGTGACGATATGTGCTCTGTAATCCGAATCATCGATCGTCAAAATAAAGTGTTTTAGAATTTCAAAGCCCAATATAGCCTTGGTTTTTTCCTCTACTCATTTTCCGTGTTCCATAACCCTTTCTGACTAGCGTTGTTGCTCCACCCTCACTTGGGATAATCACGGGAACAGCGAAAAACGATTAAACGAAATAGCGCCAAATAGAGAACTTGGCCGAGCATCGGGTAGAAAGGCATGGGCTTTAGCATGCCCCGGAGCAGCTATTAGTTGGAAACTGTTTCAATCAGCCCAACCTTAGACACCAGCTAGACGACCCCGTTTTCGAGGGTCAATTCTAAAAGATCCAGAGGTATCGACCTAGGTAATTGTGTGAAAGTGCACTTTACGGTGTGTGCTGTTTCAGCTAATGAGATTCGGGCTACAACAGTATCGATAATTTTGCATTCGTAGAACACAGTGAGTTATGGTCTTGGAATGCTGCTGAAGTCGTTGAACCGATTTTTTGTAAAACCAGTGACAGCTTCTTTGCAGTAATACGTTAACCTCGACGACTCAGGGTAGTTTTCGATATTCACCTGGCTAGTTGCAATTGAGTAAGAGGA
>CAZGCW010000317.1:0-3556 GCA_964524295.1 uncultured Pseudomonadales bacterium | reverse complement strand
CCATGAGCCCCATATCGTCAATTCTCGGGTCGTGAGTAAGGGCGATGATGGCTGAAAATGGGTCATTGGCATGGTCCCTGACAACATCATCTGGCATGCCGGTGACGAGTTGGATGCCCTCAACGGGCCACTGCTCCATCAGGTTCTCTCGTGGATCACAGACGATAACTTGATAGTCCAGGGCTTTTGCCATTTCGGCCAGATACTGTGATACCTGACCACAGCCGATGAGGACCAGTTGGTAGCGGGGTCCATAAGTCTGGCGCAGTGATTTCTCACCGGGGGTGGATGTATTTGAGAATTCGCCATTGAATTTAAGGTGCTGGAAGCGTTGTTTGTCCTCTACCGTCATATCACCTGTGGCGATATCGACGGTCCGCTCGATACATTCACGAGCTTCAATTCGGCTGACCAGCGCTTCTAATGTGGGTAAGTGTTTTTTGTCCGGGAAGGGTTCAACAACGACATGTAACTGACCACCGCAAGGCAGGCCTAGTTTCTCGGTTTCGGCCTGGGTTACGCCGTACACCAATACCTCTGGCGTATCACGTGCCATGCTACCGGTCTGGAGCTTTTCAAGCAGGTCTTCTTCTATACAGCCCCCGGAAAGAGATCCGGCCAGGTGGCCTTGGGCATTACAGCATAGTAGAGAGCCTACTGGGCGGGGTGATGAGCCCCAGGTTTTAACCACAGTGCAAAGCCAGCTGGCTTGACCCCCTGACACCCATTCGGTGAGTTGTTTAAGGACCTGTTGGTCAGCATTTTCCATTGGCATGGTACAAACGGTTACAATTCAAGAATGGACATCAGTTTACATCTTTTTTAACCAATTGTTACAGTTTGAATGGCTATGGATAAACATCTTTATGCAGCTATGCAGTTACCGTCGGATCTTGATTTGAGTGGTTTCTCTGGGTTCCTCGAAGCCAGGGGTGTCGAGCACCGCATTACGCTCCAGGGTGTTGAACAAGTGATCTGGGTTGGCTCGGATATTGAGCAGACCCAGGTGGTTTCTTTTTTTCGACAATGGCAGGGCCATCATCGATTATCCGGAGCGAATCCTGCCAATACCGCTACATTGATGGCGCTGTGGCACCGGCTGCGCGCCAATGCAGCTCGATTCCCGCTGACGATAAGCTTGCTCCTGGTTAATCTGATTGCCTTTCCATTGGGCCTGGCGGCGAGCAATGGCGAGTACAGCGATATGTTCCAGCGTATGATGCTGGTCGCTTTTGAAATACGAGGCGATCGAATTTACTTTGCAGACCTGTTGTACACTTTTGATCGCAGTCAATACTGGCGATTGATTTCACCTATGCTGATTCATTTCGGTTGGTTACATTTAACCTTTAACCTCCTTTGGGTTTGGGAGATTGGTCGACGGATCGAATTCCTTCATGGTGCCTCTGTCTATATTCTGTTAACGATATTGAGTGGATTGATGGCGAATCTGGGCCAGTATTGGCTTGCGGGCGTTTCATTGTTTGGCGGTATGTCAGGCGTTCTGTTTGGTTTTATTGGTTATTGTATGGTTTGGGACACCTTCTCATCAGAACGAAGCTTTGGTATTGCCCGACCCATTTATATCGGCATGCTGGTATTTCTGGTCATCGGCTTCACTGGGGCATTCGATTTTCTTGGTTTGGGTAAGTTAGCCAATGGTGCTCACCTGGCAGGTGCCATCGCAGGTGTGATTATGGGCGCTGCCGGGGTATTGCTGAAATTGGGGGTTAATCGGCGCTGAAATCGACAAGATAGCCAGTGTATTTCCGCATGTTTATGACACAGTTATCGAGAATAAGGTATTGGCCTTTAATGCCCATTAACTGGCCTTCCAGGAGTGGCTGCTTTTCCAGATTATGTGATTTCACTTTCTCCGGGTAGGCCAGGACAGGATATTCAAACTGTTCAATCTGCGCATCCAGTGTAAATTGAATGGCCTGTAGGCCATAGGTGTCCTGAAGCCCGGATAGTGCAGCGCCGGCGAGTTCAAATAGTTCATCCCTTTTGCTGGCAAGATCAAGGCGCTCACTCTTGCCCTTGAGCAGCTTCTGCCAGTGAGTTCGATCGCTGACATACTGCTTAAAGGCAACTTCGACCAGACCGGACTGGTGCCGGCTTGCTACAGACATGATGACCATGGCCTGATGGGCACCCTGATCAAGCCAGCGGGTAGGGAGATTGGTTTCCCTGGTGATACCCACCTTCAGGCCAGAGGAGTTTGCCAGGTAAATTTTGTGGTCTTGCATGCAGAAATTCTGGGCGAAGCGGGTATCTCGGCAGGTTCCCTGGCTGTAGTGGCAGCGCTCTGGGCTGACAATGCAGATATCGCATTCAGCCAGTTGCTTAAAGCAGGGATAACAATAGCCTTGGTTAAAACTTTTGTTGGTTTTTCGTCCACAGTTTTGGCAGCGGATTTCCTCAAGGAAGCGGATCCGTATGGTCTTGCCTATAAGCGGGTTAAGGTGTAATTGCTGGCTATCCAAGCGTAGTTGATATTGTACTGTTGGACCTGGACTACAGGCCATTTTTTTGAGTTTTCCGCGCATAGGCTGATACTAGCAGAAATCAATGACTGGGTCTGACTAAAGTAAGCTGTTCTGGCACTGGAATCCAGCTAGAAGTAAGATCGTGCTGTGCCCGGTAGTTGCTTTGTTGAAGCAGTGACCGACCCATAGAATGCACGGGGTAATAGGGCTTTGAACAAAAGGCCTAAAAGCAAAAAGGCGGGGAATTTTAAAAGCTCAATATGAAACGGTTAGAGGGAATATGAGATGCAGGAAGGAAAGCCTAGTACAATCAGGTTAAAGGACTATCAGGTGCCTGTTTTTGGCATTGATAAAACGCAGTTACACGTTGATATCGGTGAACTGGTTACCACGGTAACGACCACATTAGAAGTCAGCAGGAATGCCGAAGATAAGTCCGGTTCGAGGCAATTAGTGCTGGATGGGGGCAGGGATCTGGTAACTAGAAAGCTGGCCCTTGATGGACGAGCGTTAATGTCGAATGAATACACCATTGATGGCGAAGTCTTGTCCATTGCCGATGTCCCGGAGAAGTTTACCTTCACCAGTGTAGTGGAGATTAAACCCCAGAATAACCTTGCTCTGGAAGGTCTTTATCGGTCTGGCGATATGTTCTGCAGTCAGTGCGAAGCTGAGGGTTTTCGCAATATTACCTGGTATATGGACCGCCCGGATGTCATGGCAGCATTTGAAACGACGATTGTAGCTGATAAAAAGCAGTTCCCTGTGTTGCTGTCAAATGGCAATTTAATTGACCAGGGTGAACAGTCCGATCGGCACTGGGCCACCTGGCATGATCCGTTCAGGAAACCCGCTTATTTATTTGCCCTTGTCGCTGGGGACCTGGACTGCCGCGAAGATGAATTTGTAACCGCGAGCGGCCGTAAGATTACACTGCAGATTTTCACAGAACATCATAATATCGATAAAGTTGATTTTGCGATGGCGAGTCTGAAGCAGGCCATGTCCTGGGATGAGCAGGTCTATGGGCGCGAGTATGACCTCGATATATTTATGATTGTGGCCGT
>CAZGCW010000316.1:0-3598 GCA_964524295.1 uncultured Pseudomonadales bacterium | reverse complement strand
AGCCGTTAAGGCAACTGGAATCCTTATTACAGGCGCTTTGGTCAATCTGTCGCTTTCGTCCAAGTTCGGTCTCCAGGGGCAAGACGGAAAGACAGTTGGATTCGACTCCACAGTCACCACAACCTTCGCAGACTTCCGGATTAATCAGCACATGCACAGGACGATCTTCTAACTCACCTTTCTTTCGACGACGCCTTTGCTCTGCCGCACAAGTTTGCTCGTAAATGAGAATGGTTGTCCCTGCGGTCTCTCTAAGTTCCTCTTCAATCGAAATGAGATAATCACGATGACTGAGGGTCAGACCACTCCAGCGGGCAACCTGTTTATGTTTTGCCAGGTCATCAGTGACCAGGGCAATGCGCTGCACACCTTCTCCCCGCAACTGCTGAATCAGTTTTTCAATAGACAAGGCGCCATCAACGCTTTGCCCGCCGGTCATGGCAACCGCATCGTTATAGAGAATCTTATAGGTGATGTTGACCTCTGCGGCCAAGGCCTGCCGAATGGCAAGTAACCCGGAATGAAAATAGGTGCCATCACCCAAATTTTGAAAGACATGTTTCGTCTTGGTAAAAGGGGCCTGGCCAACCCAGGTTACCCCCTCTCCACCCATCTGGGTATAGGTCTGCGCTTGCCTGTCTCCAACTTCGAAAATGCCCATATAATGACAACCGATGCCACCCAGTGCACGGCTTCCTTGAGGAATACGGGTCGATCTATTGTGCGGACAACCTGAACAGTAGTGAGGTGATCGTTCTATCCTATCTCGTGGTTGCGACAGGGTTCTTTCTTTTCTATCGTAAAACTTAAGCCGGCTCTCAATTAATTCATCTCGGTAAAAAGGGGCCAATCGACTCGAAATAACGCGAGCGACCGTCGCTGGTGTGAGTTCAGAGATATTCGGCAACAGATCACGACCTTCTTGATCAAACTCTCCAACGACGCGGGGGCGACGTTCAAGGGGCCAATTATAAAGCTGCCCGGTCAACTGATCTTCAATGATGGAGCGCTTCTCCTCGACCACCAGTATTTCTTGAAGATCTCGGGCAAATTCATGGGTAGAAACAGGTTCAAGCGGCCAGCTCATACCGACCTTAAATACCCGCAACCCGATCTGACCTGCCTTGCGCTCATCTATACCTAAATCTTCCAGCGCCTGCATCACATCGAGATAAGCTTTTCCAGTGGTAATAATACCCAGTCTTGGCTGGTCGCTATCAATCACGATTTTATTGAGACGATTAACCCGAGCAAACTCGCGCGCGGCATATATTTTGTACTTATTTAATCGTAGCTCTTGCTCCAGCGCTGTATCTGGCCACCGACCATGAACGCCGTCTTCTGGCAGGGCAAACTGACCCGGAGTCACCATATTAACCCTGCCCGGATCAACCTCAGCTGAGATCGCCGAATCCATATTTTCTGTGATCGCCTTGAGCGCGACCCAGGCTCCACAGTATCTGGACAACTCCCATCCATATATCCCCAGATCAAGTACTTCCTGGACATTCGCCGGATTCAGTACCGGTATCGATGCACCAATAAACAGGTGTTCCGACTGATGCGGGAGAGTCGATGACTTTGCAGCGTGATCATCACCCACCACGGCCAGGACACCTCCATATCTGGAGGTGCCAAAGGCATTGGCATGGCGAATCACATCCATGCTTCGATCCAGTCCAGGCCCCTTGCCATACCACAGGCCAAAAACACCATCAAAGTTGGCACCTTCGAATAAATTGACCTGCTGGCTACCCCAAACGGCCGTGGCCGCTAAATCTTCATTAATACCGGGTTGAAACTTGATATGGTGTTGATCAAGAAAATGCTGGGCCTTCCACATGGCCTGGTCAACCGACCCCAACGGAGAGCCACGATAGCCTGAGACGAAACCTGCGGTATTCAGCCCTCGCTGCCGGTCGCGCTGATGTTGAAGCATCGGCAACCGAACCAATGCTTCAATACCGGTCATGTAAGCCCGCGTGGTATCCAAGGCATATTTGTCGTCTAGCGAAACTGATCTCAAAGGTACCGGCACGATTTTAGGCTCTGTGAGTGACTCCAATGGGAAACTATATTAGTTCGTATTCAGCAAAAATATTATGTTTTATAGACCAGTTAATAGGTTATAATTGAATAAAACTGCCTTTAAATTTAATTATATTGAATAATTATTTCTTCTTCATCAAACAAAGGGAATCAAGCCATGCCAGAGCTAAATCAAACTGACATCCAAATCCTTGACGCCCTGCAAAGAGATGGCAGCCTAACAACGCAAGAAGTGGCAGACAAAATCAATATCTCTCAGTCACCCTGTTGGCGAAGGATCAATCGACTGGAAGAGAAGCACTTTATTGAGAGAAAAGTTGCCCTGCTGAACCGAGAAAGACTCGGTATGGAGGTGGTTGTATTCGCGACAGTTAATCTAACCACTCAAGGCAGAGATAAGCTGGAGTTATTTGAGCAGGAGGTGGAAGTCCTCCCCGAGGTAATGGAGTGTTATACCATGGCTGGCACCTGGGACTACATGTTGAAGATCGTCGTCAAAGATATTCGGCATTACGAGCGCTTTGTACGAGAAAAGCTAACCCGCTTATCACATATTGGCGAGGTTCATTCGCACATTGCGGTCACGGAAATCAAAAATACGACGGTTCTACCACTAGATTCTCTAATCTAAATCCGCAGCGATGGCATCATGACCTGGCTACCGGATAATCACTGTCGGCTTGCACAAAGCCCCATGCAATCAACCAACATTTCATGAAAACAGCCCAGGATTCAGAGATTACGCTGCTGCCTTAAGGCCAGATAAAACAGCATAAAACTCATCAGCAGTGCAAATCCCGCTACCATATTTACCGCAATCAACTGCTCAGATGTGACAAAAGCAGCTGCAATCAGTGGTCCCACAGCACCCCCTATGGAATGAAAAGCCGGCGTTGCGGCAACATACCTACCACTCGAGTCAACTCGAGCAACCGCCGCATATTGATACGTAATCGAATAGTTCCAGAAGAAATTAAAGATGGCAAAAGAGACAAAAAACTGCCCAATGGACATAGGTAACTGCATCATAACCACCGCAACAAGCATCCCGGCTGTAGCGCACCCGAGGGGTACTAAATCACCATATCGGTTGCCCTGCCATACCGTTGTCAGTGAACCGAGTATGGAAACAGCTACCCCGCCGGCTAGTGCCTGACTCAAGTCAACCGGCGTAAAACCCGATAAGGTACCCAAACGCTCGACATAAGCCCACACCGCACCAATATTGACAAAGAACACCAGACATCCGAACAAGGCCAGAAGTGCCTTTGGCTGATTAAGCACTTCCGTGACCGACATAGTTTCCTGATTAGCTGAGATACTGCTCTGCTTGGGTAACAGATGAACTAACAAACCACCCATGAGACACAAGCCAAGCAACCCATAAAGGCAATCAGTCAATCCACCAGGAACCATAAACCAGGGCATACTTAATAACACCAGCACCTGAAAAAACACCTGCGCAGATATCGACAGACCAAACAATCTAACCGACTGGGGATGATCTGAAAGCACGGTCAGCGCCAAGGAATACAGGGCACCCCCACCC
>CAZGCW010000315.1:0-3606 GCA_964524295.1 uncultured Pseudomonadales bacterium | reverse complement strand
TACTTTCCTTGCCACGGTAACCATGGCTTTCCTTCGGTAAAACAACAAGCCTGGCCGGCGCGCCCAAGCCTTTAAGCGCATTGAAATATCGCTCACTCTGCATGGGATAGGTCCCGGAATTATTATCTGCAGCGCCATGAATCAGCAGTAGCGGTGTTTTCATCTTATCCGCATGCATAAATGGGGACATGCCGTAATACACTCCCGGTGCATCCCAGTAGCTTCTTTCCTCTCGCTGAAACCCAAAGGGCGTTAGCGTTCGATTATAGGCTCCACTTCTGGCAATGCCGGCCGCAAACAAGTCTGAATGACTCAGCAGGTTTGCCACCATAAAAGCACCATAGGAATGACCACCCACAGCAACCCGATGTCGGTCAATATAGCCTAGGGCATCAATCGCATTAATTGCTGCCGCAGCATTGGCTACGAGCTGCCGCCTAAAACTATCATTCGGTTGCTTGCCATCTTCACCGACGATGGGAAAAGCAGCGTCATCGAGCACGGCAAAACCACGCATGACCCAGAATATTGGGCTACCATAATGAGGATAGATAAACTCACTTGCATTCGAGGTATTCTGGCCAGCACTGTTTTTGTCTTTGTATTCCACTGGATAAGCCCAGACCAGCAGGGGTAATTTTTTGACTTTGCTACGATCATAGCCGGCTGGCAGGTAAAGTGTGGCAGAAAGATCTAAACCATCATCGCGCTGGTACGTAACCACCTCTTTATGAACCTGGCTAAGCGCAGCGTAGGGATTCTCAAAAGACGTGATCGGCTTCAGCGTGTTGTTTTGAATGTTTCTCAGATAGTAATTAGGGTAGTCAGAAGACGATTCCAATCTGACTAAAATGAGCCCTGCTTTCATATCAATGCCTTGAACCAACCGTTCCAGCTGATCAGTGTAGGTTGATTCATACAAGCGCTGACGTCGACCTTCAGCCAGTTCAATCTGGTCAATAAACGGAAACTGGCCCTTGGCCGTGAATCCTTCCCCGGCCAGGAATGCTTTGCCTTCGTCAAGGGTCAATACACTCTGATTCAACGCGTTCCTAACCTTCATAAAAGCACCGGGGTCGCTATACCTGTCCTGGTAATTACGATCAAATATCAACTTTGCCCCAAGAGAAGAATCCGACGGGTTGAACACGTAAGTCTTGGTATTTCGATTGTCAAACCAGAAATCTTCAGCCACGGCGAGTTGACCATTACCCCAGTGAATGGCGTTCAGCCGATTACGGGTTTTAACCAGTGATCTGGGCTCGCCCGTAAACGGGGCGCTAAGCTCAGATAGCTCGTCTCTATAATCAACTCTATTGGCTGGATCACCGCCATCCAGTGCCTGGACCCAGGTTATGGTCGCCGGCAGGTCCGCACGCCAACTAAAGCCGCGTTTCTCCTTAGTTGTTGCCATGAAGCCTTTCGGGCGGACTTCATCAACCGGTTTATCCAGGAGTTGCTTAATGCTTTCTCCCGAGCGGGACAGTATGTCCGTCCGCGAAGCAAACCGGTAAAAGGGCACCAGATAAGAAAACGGTCTTTTGATCCGCGTCACTAAAACGTAACGGCCATCAGGCGACATATCCACATCTCGATACAGATCAGCTGCCTGCCAAGGCTCTGAATTCCCTTTGAGATCAATACGATCGATTACCGAGCGCGCCAACTGTTCAAAATTATGCTCATCTGCCGGTGACTTAAGCAGATCCTGATAGGTTCTATTCTGCGCTTTTGCACCATCACTGTCGGACACAGTCGGCCCTGTGGGTACCGCGGTGCTAGTTTCGATCAAGTCGCCCGTGTTTTCTGGCAGCATTCTCACCAGCAGGGACTGGCTATCGGCAAACCAGGTGACCGGGTTACCCAGGTTCGCGTTCACCTTAGCCTGACTGAGGGGCCTTGCCGTTTGACTGGCAACTTCCAGCAACCAGATTTCAACGCCTTGATCCGTTGCATGGGTAAACGTCACGTAGCGTTCATCCGGTGACCAGGTAAAGTGCGCTAACCGCGGCTCAGAGGGGAGTCCTTTAACCGGTCGTACAGGACTACCCGCATCGATATCTTGATCAAGCACCTGTACAGCCAAGCCATTATAGTAGCGTGTTCTGCTACCGATATTGACCACTGGATTAACCCGTAATCCACCCAGACGGAGTTCCGGCTCGGAAAGTTCAGCAATCGTCTTATACGGATCGCGATAAAGCAAAAGCAGGTACTCACCACGACTGTCTACCCGGACTTGCGGCGCCAGTGGTGCTTCCACCAGGGTCTTGATCGCATCGACGGGCTGCTGATAACTAAGCGCTGCCAAAGCGGTCACCGGCAATAACAGCAAATAACAGAAGATGAAAATTTTTAGCATGAATGGCTCCTTCCAGCTGAGAAGAGGGGTTAAATCCCGCTGTCCTGTGTTAAAAAAGAAAGTAAACGCAAGCCTAAGGGGTCTACCCGAATAGACCCAGTCATTCGGTCAGTCTCTCCCCTCTCCCCTCTCCCCTCTCCCTAAGAGGCTGACAAAAACGCGGCGCTCAGTCACACCCCAGCAGGGTCTGCTTAAGCCGCCGATAGCTCCGGGTTCCAAACCATGAATAGTATTCACCGTCTACAATAGCACCATTGAATCCTCGCTGGGTAAGGTCATTTGCATAACGCTGAAACGGGAATGGTTCTGAGGAGAACAGATAAAAAGTATCGGCTCTCGGAAGATGCTGATCATCCAGGGTCGGGTAAGCAGTGCTATGTTCAGCCAACTGTCCTCCAATGCCTACTTTGCTCAATATCGAACCAATAAAGGTATTCCTGGAAACCGCCATCCAGGGATCTCGCCAGATCATATACTCAAGCCGGGCACCTTCTAAAACAGGGTCTCCCACTTTACCAAGCAGCCCTGGAATGCTTTGCCAGTGCTGGCAAACTAAATCCGGCCTGGCTACCAGCGCGTCCCATGCCCTGGCTAAATCGGTAATCCCTTGATTGCCGATGGATTCTGCCACCTTGTCCAACTCCCTGCCGACCACAGCGGCAGAGGTTATATGAGTGGCAATCCATGGGAAGGGGCAGGATTGAGACATCTCCAGCGTATTTTCCTCACGATCCATCAGTATAAGATCCGGTTTTAAAGCCACACATCGGTTCCAGTTGGCTTCTTTAGTGCCACCGACAACCGGAATACTGGCAACGCCAGGCTGAGGGTGAATACAAAAACGAGTCCGGCCAACCACCTCCACACCACAGTCTATGAGGGTTTCGGTCAAGCTGGGAACCAGGGAGATCACTCGCAATTAGGTTACGTTCCGGTGGTCGTAAGGACAATGCCTGCAGGCATTGCCACAACAACTTCCTCTCACCCGATGATAATGTTCAGTCAATACCATCAACCCATCTTCCATATAATAGTGGACTCCTTCGACTAACTGTTTAATCGGCCATCTTTCCGAATCTGGCCTCTCTGGCCTCTCTGTCCTATCTGTCCTATCTGTCCTATCAATTTGTCAACTTGCAGAATTATGCTCTTCGTATCCGGTACCAACCAAGGAGAAAGAGTATTAATTTCCTTTTTACTAGGACAGATAGGACAAATAGGGCAGCTGGCGCCGAGCCTGCGTT
>CAZGCW010000314.1:0-3623 GCA_964524295.1 uncultured Pseudomonadales bacterium | reverse complement strand
GCAACGGAACTCACAGAGCACTTTCTCAATAGAATTGCTGAATGCGATGGCCAGATCAACAGCTTTATCACAGTGACCCCCGATGTCGCATTAGAACAAGCCAAAGCTGCTGACCTCGCCCTGGCTAATGGTCAGCATACCAAGTTAACTGGCATTCCCCTGGCACATAAAGATATCTTCTGCATCGATGGTGTCCGTACGACTGCCGGTTCAAAAATTTTGGCTGATTTTGTCGCCCCCTATACGTCAACCTGCATCCACAATTTAGATAACGCAGGCAGTATCACACTAGGGAAAACGAATATGGATGAATTCGCCATGGGTTCATCCAATGAGTCCAGTTATTTTGGCGCTGTCAGCAATCCCTGGGATAAAACCAAGGTTCCCGGAGGCTCTTCAGGTGGATCGGCTGCCAGCCTTGCCGCTTCACTATGTGCAGCCAGCACGGGCACAGATACTGGAGGATCCCTACGACAACCCGCGTCCATGTGCGGACTGACTGGCCTGAAACCCACTTACGGTCGAATATCGAGGTGGGGTATGATTGCCTTTGCCTCTAGCCTCGATCAGGCTGGGTGTTTCACCCGTACGGCCGAGGATGCCGCCATCTTGCTGGAGTGCATGGCCGGACACGATAACAAAGACTCAACCAGCCTTAACTTAAGCGTTCCCCAGTATACTCAGACCCTCACTGCGCCACTATCAGGGCTGAAAATCGGCATCTGTTCTGACTATTTCAAGGAAGGCCTGGATTCAGAGGTAGAAACCCTGGTTCTCGACGGCATTAAAGAACTCAGTCGAATGGGCGCAGACGTATCAGAAATAGAACTGCCCCATACCCAATTCAGCCTGAGCTCTTATTATGTTATTGCCCCCGCTGAATGTTCCGCTAACTTATCTCGCTATGATGGTGTCAGATATGGTTACCGATGCGAAAACCCCGTCAACCTGGAAGACCTCTACAAACGATCGCGCAGCGAGGGCTTTGGCGCTGAAGTAAAGAAAAGGATTATGGTAGGTACATTTGCACTCAGCGCTGGTTATTACGATGCCTATTATCGTAAAGCCCAACAAGTCAGACGATTGATCAAAAACGATTTTATATCCGCTTTCAAGCAGGTTGATGTAATCGTTGGACCCACTGCGCCTGGAACCGCTTTTCCACTAGGAGCAAAAACAAACGATCCGGTATCCATGTACCTCCAGGATATCTATACCATTGCAGCCAGCCTAGCGGGAGTCCCAGCCATGAGCATTCCAGTGGGGTTAAGCAAGGGCATGCCAGTCGGGTTACAACTCATTGGCAACTATCTGGAGGAAGCAAAATTGCTGCAGATAGCCCATCAATTCCAGCAACAAACCGACTGGCATCAACAACAACCACAGGACAGCCTCTGATGAGTATTCCAGATGGCTGGCAAATAGATATCGGCCTTGAAATTCATGCTCAACTCAATACCCTGAGCAAAATATTTTCCGGGGCCAGCACCCTATTTGGTAGCGAACCAAATGTCCAGGCAAGCGCAATAGACCTGGCTCTGCCTGGAGTTTTGCCTGTAGTCAATGAAGCGGTATATGCAAAAGCCATTCGCTTTGGCCTGGGTGTATCAGGGCAAATTGCACAGATTTCAGCATTTGATCGGAAAAACTATTTCTATCCGGATTTGCCAAAAGGCTACCAGATCACTCAGATGGATCTACCCATTGTCACCGGTGGTCACATTGATATCCTCCTGCAGGATGGCACAACCAAGCGTATTCAAATCACCCGGGCCCACCTTGAAGAAGACGCTGGCAAATCACTTCATGAGGACTTTGATTATTTTACCGGGATTGACCTCAACCGGGCTGGGACACCCCTCCTGGAGATTGTCTCAGAACCGGATATCAAATCTGCTTACGAAGCGGTCGCCTATGCCAGGAAGATACATCAGCTGGTCACCTATCTGGATATATGTGACGGTAATATGTCTCAGGGATCACTCCGATTTGATGCCAATATATCGGTCCGCCGAGAAGATTCTGCTACGCTGGGCATCCGGGCCGAAATTAAGAATTTGAATTCGTTTCGTTTCCTTGAACGCGCCATCATTTATGAAACCGACCGCCAAATTGGCCTGCTTGAGGCAAACAACCGTGTCGCCCAGGAAACTCGCCTGTATGACCCAGGAAAAGACGAAACAAGACCCATGCGCAGTAAAGAGACAGCAACAGATTATCGTTATTTCCCTGAACCCGATCTGCTACCGGTTGTCGTTACAGATGAAATGATAAATGACATTAAAGCCGAAATGCCGGAATTGCCGGCGGAAAGGTGCCAACGGTTTATCAATGAATTCAAGCTGACTGAAGCCGATGCGACTTTATTAGCCAATGACCGAAACCTTGCTGAATACTTTGAAGTTGCTGCAGAGGACTCACAGGACCCATTACTTTCTGCGAACTGGATCAAAGTCGAACTACTCGGCCATCTCAACAGAGCCTCCATGAGTATTAAGAACTCTCCAGTCAGCGCAAACCAACTTGGGGAGTTGGTCTCTCTGATCCGAGCCGAGACCATATCTGGGAAAATCGCCAAAGATGTGTTTTCAGCGCTCTGGGCAGGTGAAGCCACCTCAGCTACAACATATATTGAGCAGCACGGTTTGCAGCAGGTAACCGACCAATCAGCACTTGAACCGCTTATTGTCGAAATCCTGAAGGCGAACCCAAAACAGCGCCAACAACTGCGCTCAGGTAAAGACAAATTAATGGGGTTCTTCGTAGGCCAGGTTATGAAGCAAACTCAAGGCAAGGCCAACCCACAACAAGTCAACCAAATCATTAAACGACTGTTGCAGGAAGACACCTGATTTTAGCCGATTCAGTCCACTAATCGCTGCCAAATTTCTCAAGGAAATCCAATATTCGAGCTGCATTGACACCCAGATCACTTTGTCCCACCCGGGATACTGATCTGACATCAATGATTGACTTGTTGCCTTCCTCACGAATACGAACCACCAGGTCATCTTTGAAACCGAACCAGAATGTCGTTGCCGTTGCTTCAATCAACCCAAGACGATCAGCAGCAATGATATCTAATCCCATCTCTTCCAAGACACCCTGCGCTCTCACCTGAGCTGCTTGCACAGACAGATCACTAACCAGTGACTGAACACCTGGATAATATTCCTCCTGCAATGCGGCCATATCCTCTGCTGTATGATCGGCATCGCCATAAACGAGATCATTCATTGCATGAATTCGTCTTTTTACCATCAGATCAAATTCAGGCGGTACTACCGTATCGGTCGATATATCATGGATGGGTGGCACACTACCTACCTTAAGCAACTGGGGAATCATAGCGGCAACTGGCAACGTAGCTAAGACCAATGCGACAAGTAAAACTCTTCGATCCGCGGCTAACTGTTTCCGTACCGCTGAGAACAGCATCACCAGACCCGATATCCAGATCAGCGCAGAACCCAAAATAGCAACCATTAAACTTCCCAGAGAAGGAATTAAAGGCACCCAGCCAAAGCGATAACTCAGCGGACTGAAGGCCATGATTAATACCATACAGACCGCCATTAACAAAAGGACTTTACTGCTCGTTTTACTTTCACTCATTTTCATAA
>CAZGCW010000313.1:0-3642 GCA_964524295.1 uncultured Pseudomonadales bacterium | reverse complement strand
AAGATGAGCTGAGCACCACCCGGTCTTGGCAAGCGAGTATCTTTATTTCCATAGCAGACCGCCGACCGTCTCGTTGCGGCACCAAAGAACCTCCCTCATTCAGAGCTGAGTTCGTCTCTGCCGGGCAGATACTAGCCTGCCGTCAAACGATCCAACGAATCAAAACTGCCTCGGAGGGCAAACGGGTTCATTTCACCCTTAACTGGTATGCAAAAAGTCCGCCGATCAACATGGGGATACCGAAGACGAGGAAGTTGTCGGTAATTGAAAAACCCGTGGCAAGCATATAACCCGCTAATCCCGGACCGATAACCGCGCCCAATCGCCCCAAACCAATGGCCCAGCCGACACCGGTGCTGCGAATCTCTATCGGGTATAGCTTGGCAGCGACCGCATACATACCGGTGTAGCCTCCTTGAAGACTAATACCAATCAGCAAAATAAGCGTCATGAGCAGGCCCTCAGTGACAGCAGCCCAGGATGCTGCCGCGGCAAAAACCCACATGAGTACCGCTGCCGTAATCGCAAATATACTAATCAGGGTAGACAACGACCACCTTGAAGCCATAAATCCCAGCATAAAGATTCCTACGACACCACCAAAATTAAACAAGGTAAAGGCGAGATTACCGGACTCTGCAGAGTAGCCCAGGTCAATAATCAGTTTGGGTATCCAACTCATCAGGAAATACAGTGTACTGATACAGAAGAAAAAGGTTGCCCATAATGTGAGCGTAGAACGAATTAGTTCCGGGGTAAGTAACGACAGCATTTTTTCAAGAATCCCTTGCCGATCCGCTTCAACGGCGCCATCTACCTCATTGATCATGGGTAATTCGTTTAACGGCTGCATCGAAAATCCGCTCAATATAGTGTTGACCTTCTGTAAGGCATTTCCCGGCTGTTTTTTACACAAGAACTGAAGCGATTCCGGGATAAAAATGAAGGCAACGATAGCCAGCGCCAGGGTGACTGAGCCGCCGGCAACAAACATACCGCGCCAGCCGAATTCGGGCACAATACTACTCGCCACCATCCCCGTCATCATTGCCCCCAGGGGATAACCCGCGGTCACTGCGGTCACCGACAGCGCTCGAAACCGCTCAGGACTGTATTCCGAGGCGAGTGTGGCAACACTTGCCAGCATGGCACCGGCACCCAGGCCACTGATAAACCGGAGGACAATCAACCAGGTCAGAGAATCAACCAGGGAAGTCAGCACGACGGTCGACCCCACCAGCAACAGCGTGATAATAATCATCGTACGTCGACCGATCACATCAGACAGCGTTGCCAAAAACATAGCCCCCATCATCATACCGGCCAGCGAAAAGCTGAACACAAGCCCGAGTTTATCCGGGCTCAGCGCCATTTCCTCACCGATCTGGTGGGCGGTTACCGCCATCGCGGTGATATCAAAGCCATCGATCATATTGAAGGTCAGGCAAAGCCCGACAATCATGATCTGTTTTGCGGAGAAGCCTCCTTGATCGATGAATTCACTAATATTTAAAGGGGCTGCAGTCATTTTTTCTTATCCCATTCAGCGTAAAGTTTTAAAGGTCCTCGGAAGGTTATATTCGGGGCAAACGAAAAACTCTGGTTTTCAACCAACCGCAGGCTGGGCACCCGGGTCGCCAATGATTCGAGTGCAATCTGTGCCTCCAGTCTAGCGAGTCTTGCCCCGAGACAGAAATGAATCCCATAACCAAAAGCAATATGCTTACTGGCATTATGTCGATCGATATCAAATTCAGCAGGTCCTGGAAAAAGGCTTGGATCACGATTAGCAGCACCCAGACTAATAAATACGCGCGTTCCTTTGGGTATCTTGACCCCTTCTAATTCAGTGTCCTGGATCGCAACACGGCGCCAGCTTATCTGAGGAGAATCAAATCGAAGCACCTCCTCAAGCATACCCGGTATTAGAGACAGATCCTGGCAACAGGCATTCCATTGGTCGCGCCGAGGCAGGATGTTCCGCAGTGCAAGCCCGATAAAATTACTGACAATTTCATGGCCGGCAAAAGACAACCCATAGATGATCGATTCAACTTCCCTGTAGCTGAGTTCTTCAGGATCCGCTTTATGGGCAGCAAGCAACTCAGAGGTGAGATCATCAGCGGGGTGTAAATTTCTCTTGGCAACAAAGTCCCGACAATAGCGCCAGTATCTCAACATATTCTCAGCAATCTCTACCTGTTCCTGATCGGTGGGTTTACCCCAGGTAAAGATCAGCCTGTTCGAAGTCCAGTAAATGAGCTTCTCATCATCGACTTCCGGAAAACCAATAAACCTGAATATGACCTGGCCTGGCAGGGGATGGGCGAAAGACGAGATAAATTCCGCCGGGCTACCCTGATCAAATATGTGCGTCAGCAATCTATCCGTCGTTTCCCTGATATAAGGTTCTAACAACTTCATGCGTCGGCCATTAAAACCATCACGCGTGTATTTACGAATTCGAGTATGTTCCGGCTGTTGGCAATTAGACATGACCGCCTGGGGATTGTAATCCTCGGCAGACATGACGGTCCTGGCTTTTTCACAGACTGGAAACACAGGATCCTGAACGTTTTCTGATGAGAACACCTCATGGTTCTTGAGTACCTGCATGACGTTATCCATTCCCGTCACAACCAGATATCCGAGTTGCTCGGCAAAAAAAATGGGTTTCTCAGCGCTCAATTGTTCAAGCTCGGGATAGGGATCAGCCAGATAATCCGGGCTAAAGGGAGTAAACGCAGGGTCAACAGGACACCCACTCGGCTCGGCAGCAGGCGGAACGCTGATTTTATGATAGGCATCCGACTTTTTATGACTCATCAAGCGCTCCGGGGCGTTTCGATCCTAAATTCGTATGGCTCATTTTGACCCCTCTTTTCCAAGTTTAGCTCGTTCTTTATGCAGTGTTCTCATTCAACTGTTATTAACGGCTACTCACTGCCATTAACGGCTTGCTCATCATCAATTTTATCGATTAATTCATCCAGCAGTTCATAAAGCAGTTCTAGTTTACCGTATCCGAATTTTTCCGTGATGAGGTTATAACGTTCCATAGAGGCAGGCGCTATCTTTTTGAACAGTTTTTCTCCAGCCATAGTCAGAGAAATCATAGATCGCCGATTATCCGCCTCTGACTGGCTACGTGTGACCAGTAGGCGCTTTTCCAGATTCTGGATAATCCGGGATAGACTTGGCATCAACAGAAAACAGCGTTCGCCTAGTTCAGTAATATCAAGCCCTTGTTCTTCATTGAGTGCGCGTATGACCCGCCACTGCTGGGAAGAAAGGCCATTTTCACGCAAGGATGGAAGGAATTTTTTCATTACCGCTTCCCGGGCACGAAGCAGGGCCATGGGTAAAGACCGGTTAAAACCGCGTAGCTCTTTACCGGCAGTAACCCCCATCAGGCAAACTCGTCTATCACTTCATTAGACAAAATACCCACGCCTTCAACTTCGACTTCAACACGATCTCCAGACTTGAGAAAAATGGGCGGGTCAAACCTGGCTCCAGCCCCATTCGGGGTTCCCGTCGCTATGATGTCACCGGGTTTAAAATTGAAAAACTGAGACATATAGGCTATCTGGTATTTTATCGGGAACATCATGTTGGCAGTGGTATCATTCTGCCGCTGTT
>CAZGCW010000312.1:0-3645 GCA_964524295.1 uncultured Pseudomonadales bacterium | reverse complement strand
ATCGTGGCAGATGACCTGGGCTGGAATGACGTCGGATTTCACGGTGGCGACATAGATACCCCGTCCCTTGATCTACTGGCTGAGCAGGGTGTGACATTAGACCGTTTTTATACCACGCCAATCTGCTCGCCAACGCGTGCAGCACTGATGACCGGCAGAAATGCAATGCGCCTTGGCCTGGCTTATGGTGTGATTCTCCCCTGGGACAATACCGGTGTACATCCCGACGAGAAATTCCTGCCACAGAGTTTCCTGGCGGCAGGTTATCAGACTGCCATGGTCGGTAAATGGCATCTCGGGCATGCTCAACAAACCTTTCATCCGAACAACCGAGGCTTCGAACATTTCTATGGCCACTTGCACACCGAAGTAGGTTATTACCCCCCATTTGCAAATCAGGGTGGCAAGGATTTCCAACAAAATGGGGTTTCTATCAGTGACCAGGGATACGAAACCGATCTGCTCGCCGAAGAAGCATCGCGTTATATCCGCGAGCGGGATGCGGACAAACCGTTCTTTTTATACCTGCCCTTTTTAGCGCCGCATACGCCTCTGGATGCACCACAAGCTTTGCAGGATAAATATAAAGATATCAATACTGATTTAGCACCCGCTCGCAGTGCCCAAACTGATGGTACCCGACGCCTGTCTTCGCTGCTTCTGCGCCCCAGCGCCAGGCCCATGTACGCTGCAGTCGTTGATGCGATGGATCAGGCAATTGGTCAAGTGCTCGGCACCTTGGATGAAGAAGGTATTGCAGACAATACAATTGTCGTTTTCTTCAGTGATAATGGCGGCGCTGCCTATTCCGTTGGCGGTGCCGACAATGCGCCCTTAAGGGGGGGCAAAGGAGAAACTTTCGAGGGCGGTATTCGGGTAGTGTCAATGATTCGCTGGCCTAAAAAACTGGCTCCCGGCGGAAAACTTAGCAGCATCATGACGGTCATGGACGTCATGCCAACACTGGCTGAAGCCGCTGATATACCGTTGCTGAAAGGCTTTCCCTTGGATGGCCGCAGTCTATGGCCGGCGATTGCCAACGATAGACCGGCTCCTCGCAACGACTATGTTTTTTTTGCCTCTGAAACACCTATCTTTGGCCACTTTAATCTCACCATCTTTAATGACGAATGGAAACTGGTACAAGAAATCGACCAGGAACAAGTCACGACCACTGTCACCAATCATCTGTTCCGCATATCCGAAGACCCCCACGAATACAATAATCTAGCGTCGGCTCATCCCTCGGTGGTATCAGATCTAGCGGCCCGGATTCGTGCCTGGCGAGCTCTCTATCCCATCAATGGAACCCGTTCGCATCTCATGCCACCACCCGGTTGGCGAGCTCCTTTGGACTGGGCGAGCTATCCGCGACAATTAGACACACTGCAGGACCATGCTGCCCCTGGCATGCCACCGCCAGGACTGGAAAAAATTCTTGACCAGCAACACGGTGAAAGAGGGCGTTTGGTTTACGATTGTGAGACTAAATGGTATCTGGCTGGACTATGCCTACGCAACGAGTAATCCGCCGAGTATCAGACTCCCCCTACAGGCTAGTGGCGCAATCAACGGCTCTACTGATTTATGCAATCCTGACATCGATAACCCTGCACGCAGCCAACCTGCCGCCGAAAAACCCGCATCTGGCCGACTCAAGTTACCCCATGGCACATGGTGATCCAGCTCAGCAGGATGCCGTTGCCCAAGCCGGCCCGCACGATCAATCCCGACATCTTGCTGCAAATGAAATCAATTATAACCCTGTCGGCCCAGGTCATTTCGGCACAACCGTGTCAGGTATCTATCCCGACGGGCGCAGAGTCTTCTGGGGGAATGGTATCGACCGCATCGTCAAAATCGACCATGATTCTTATGAGGTACTGGCGACCTACTTCTTTCCTGAGGTTGATATCTTTGATGAAGCCAGAGCAGATGCTTCGATCAGCGCATTTGACAACAGCAACGACGGCCCGATAGCGCTTATGCGAGCTTTCCAGGAAATGAACAAACTCCGTGATCTGGCCAATCTCTATACTTTACTGAGCCGAGACCACACCTATTTTGTTGCCAATAGCCAGGGTTTTATAACGGCCTATGCTGACGCGGACCCAAACGACTCAACCTCTGAGATCATACTAAAAGCCAGATTTCAGTTACCGACTCAGGTGACTGGCCCTGTTATGGGGCTCAACATGACTTTTGACGGCTGGCTCGTAGCCGTAACCGAACACGGTTGGGTTATAGCCGTGCGCCAGGATTTCAGCGAACATCACATCATTCGCATGCAGCACAGCCAGGGAGCTGAAGAAAAAGCCACTGGTCCGGTTGGAAAAGGCTGGGTGAGAAATGCTTTCGCCATAGACGCAGACAATGGTATTTATATCGCCTCCCAGGCCCATATGCACAATGTAGTCTGGACAGGCTCAAAATTATCCACTGACCCCAGAGACGGTGCGTGGACTTCTGACTATCTCAACGGCACCGGCGATGGTACCGGCGCCACTCCTTCCCTGATGGGGTTCGGTAGTGAAGACCAGTTCGTTGTCATTACCGATGGAGAGCCCAAGATGAATGTGGTGCTTTTCTGGCGCAACCCTATCCCAGAAGACTGGCCGGGTCTCAGGGCTTCGCCTGATCGTCGCATCGCCGGTATGATTCCCGTGGATATGGGGGAACTGCAGCTTTCCTCTATACAATCACAGCAATCCGTCGTGGTCTATGGCTATGGCGCATTGGTTGTCAACAATATGCCAAGGAACATCCCCTGGTATCTGCCTAAGCGCGCTTCTGCCTTATTAATCAGCCTGCTCGGTAGTAATCCACGACATCAACCCTATGGCGTGCAGCAGTTCAGGTGGGACACTGCCACTCGACAACTGGAAAACAGTTGGGTCAATACCAAGATCAGTTCGCCAAGTTCAGTTCCCATTGTCAGTGCAGCAGCTAACGCTGTCTACTTGATTGGCGCCCGCAATAATCGCTTCACACTAGAAGCCCTGGATTGGCAAACCGGCAAAGCACTGTTTCATTATGTTATTGGTGGTCAACGTTACAACGTCTTGTTTTCAGCAACTTTGCTCGATGAACAAGGGCGTATCCATTATGGGACTCCCTGGGGTCGAGTCAGGCTTTCTCCCACACCATTATCACCATAGTATTCCAGCCACACCGCCCTCACTATTTTCAGCAGCCGCAGGCAGATAAATCTGTCTCCAAAACAGGTTTAGCTTGTTTTTTCCGTCCATCAAGTCATAGTTATAGGTTCAAAGAGAATCCAATGTAATCAGGGGAACAGCATGGGATGGTTAATGCGTCTATCTAGTTTGACTAAAATGATAACAATGGTGATTGTATTTGGTGGCCTGAACCTGGCTCAAGCAGAACAAAACGTCCTGGAAGAAATTGTCGTAACCGCCAGACAGCAAGCTGAATCACTTCAGGATGTGCCGGTAACGATTAGTGCATTTACCGAAGAAGACCTAGATCGATATAACATTACAACGCTGGTAGATGCGGCAAAAATGGTCCCAAACATGGTGATCGCTCAAGGTGGCTCGGGTAATGGTGCCGGTCTGCGATTAAGAGGCATTGGTTCCTCGTCTATCAGTGCTGCTTTTGACCATTCTGTGGCCATTAATATCG
>CAZGCW010000311.1:0-3668 GCA_964524295.1 uncultured Pseudomonadales bacterium | reverse complement strand
GCGGCCTTTATCTCGTTGATGAAGCCCTATCAGACTATATCAACGAAGTGGGCCAGCGGCTTGCCCGCGTCAGCGACAGAGACCTGCCGTATGAATTCGTAGTATTAAACGACAGCGTTCCCAATGCCTGGGCACTGCCTGGCGGGAAAATCGCTGTTAATCGGGGCCTGTTGCTTAGGTTAGGCAGCGAGGCCGAACTCGCCGCTGTACTGGCCCATGAAATCGTACACGCCGCCGCTCGGCACGGCGCTAAAACGATTGAAAGGGGAACCCTCCTGCAGGGCGCACTCATAGCCGCGTCAATCGGTCTGGATAAAAACCAGACCCGAAATAGCAATAGGGTTATGGAGGGTGCAAACCTGGGCGCCCAGTTAATTAGCCAAGGGTACAGCCGCTCAGCAGAGCTCGAAGCAGATTACTTCGGCATTCTCTACATGGCTCGGGCCGGATATGATCCCAACGCTGCCGTCAGTCTGCAGGAAACCTTTGTACTACTATCAGAATCAAGCAAACAAAACTGGCTATCCGGACTGTTTGCCAGTCACCCTCCTTCCCAGGAGAGAGTGGCCAGGAACAGGCAAACCGTCCTGGCACTGGAAAAAACGGTCCGAGGTGATTTTGAAACCGGCGCGGATCGCTACCAGAGAAAACTCACTTACCTAGCATCCAAATCAGAAGCCTACCTGGCCTTTGATAAGGCCCAGCAAGCGGCTAATTCAGGTGACTATTCGCTGGCAAACAGACAAATTCGAACTGCTTTAAAAGACGAACCAAGGGAGCCCAGATTCCGAGGCTTACAGGGTGATATTGCTTATCAACAGGCGCAATATGACAGCGCCATTAACCATTACAATGCGGCCCTTAAAAAAGACCCAAATTACTACGGGTATTACCTCGGAAAAGGGCTGGTACTCATGAAGATGGGCAAAACCCAGGCCGCGAAATCAGATCTTAAAAAAAGCAACCAACTACTTCCCAATGCTGTCGCAACCAACGCACTGGGGGAAATCAGTCTGCAACAGGGAGACAACCAAACTGCCAAAGAATACTTTAAAGAAGTAATGGGTAGTTCTGGGGGGCTGGCCGAAGTCGCTAAACAACAATTTATTACCCTGGATTTAGAGGAAAACCCAAAGTCTTACATCGAGATCCAGACCCATATCAGGGATCACGAAATTATATTAACGGTGACCAACGCAACACCCATAGAAATCAGCGAACTCACCATCGTTGCTCGATTCGAAAGCCAGGGTAAGTCGACTGAAAAAACCCTGTTCTTAACTCACCTACAGGGCTATCAGAGCCAATTACTAAAAACGGGTGTCCATCCCAAGTCTTCAATCCCTATTTCGATTGCCACGCGCATCACAGCCAGGCTGTAATCAAATCATCGAGGTCAAGGTGGCGACCATACCTCTCCTGCTAGGATAACCCTGACTGGAATACAGTTCCCATCAGCGACCCATCATCGGCTAATTTAAACGGTGTCCGGATCATCAGGTCATAGGGTATTTAGTTATTGTCACAATCCGCTAACAAACCCGGATTCATTTGACCGTTTCTTTCACATCACACGGTTCATCAGGTCGAGGAATCTCTTGAGCACCGCAGGCGAATAAAGCCATGGATTACCTCTCCTGCTGAGATTAATGTCATATCTAAGTGGATGCGCAATTGCTATATTATTATTGATGCAAAATTCCTTAAACCCCGATTCAATTGACCAGCGGGAAACTATCGTCAAACCGCCCTCCAAATGGAGCAGCACTTTCGATGCCTTCAGTATACCGAACTACCGATGGTTCTTTGTCGCTCTGTGTGGCAATTTTGCAGCCATGAACATACAGATGTTCATTCGAGGCTGGTTGGTTTACGAGATTACAGGCTCCTACGAAAAACTAGGCTGGATGACGGCAGCCGGAGGCCTGGTCGGGTTGATTGCAGCGCCACTGGGCGGTGTTGTCGCTGATCGAGTCAAACAGAAAAAGTTCGTGCTTCAAATCAGCGGGGTTGCCAACGCCTTAATCACCTTGTCTGTCGCCGTACTGATTGCTCTGGGTAAACTTGAGTTTTATCACCTCCTCTGGTCCTCCATCCTTCAGGGTATGGTCATGAACACCATGATGCCGGCCAGACAGGCCTTTACCAAAGATATCGTCGGTATCGATAAACTCACTAATGCGATTGCGCTGAGCACTTCAGGAATGAACACAGCGCGTTTACTGTTACCCGGATTAGCCGGAGGGCTGGTGGCGTCACTGGGCGGTGGAGATGGCAACATCGAGCCGGCAAAATGGATCTATTTTATTATGACTGGCCTCTATCTATGGGCAGTTTTCATTTTGATCATGATCTCTGTAAAGGATAAACCGAGTCACGAGTTGCCCACCGGCTCTGTCATCAACGAGTTAAAACTCGGCTTTTCCTATGTCCTGAATACCCCGGTAATCTATATGCTGCTGGGTTTCAATTTCCTTATGGTGTTCTTCAGCATGACTTACTTCATGTTACTACCAGGCTTTGCGAAAGACGTTCTTCTAGCAGGGCCTGATCGACTCGGCCTGCTCATCTCTATTTCCGGTATTGGATCTCTATTGGGCTCCCTGTACATCGCATCCTATGGCAATAAGGGTAGAGCAAAAGCGCTCCTTTATGGCGCCCTGCTCATGGGTACCGCCTTGATTTTTTTCTCCCTATCAACGCATTACTGGCTATCCGTGGCTTTATTAACGCTGGTCGGTTTTGGCCAGTCCGCAAGAATGTCACTTTCAAATGTATTAATACAATCTTATGTTGACGATGAATTCCGCGGCCGGGTCATGAGCATTTATATGCTTGAAATGGCTTTCCTATCGGTCAGCATCTATCCTATCAGCCTGCTCGCTGATTATTATGGTCCACAGCTAGCGGTGGGTCTTTCAGCCGTCGGCCTCATCGTGTTAATCCTGCTACTATTTATGGTGCCAGCCTACCGGGACCTAGACTGAGCGATGAGTCAAAATCCATCACCCAATGGGACTGAAAATGCCTAATCCATTCTGGGAAAATCCTGAAACAATTGGCTTTGGTCGATTACCCGCCAGAGCCAGTTTTGAGCGATACGCATCAATTAAAGATGCCAAGGCAAACCAGCAACCTCGCAAGCAGATACTCTGTGAACACTGGCTCTTCCATCGCTGCGCGAGTCCGGATATGGCCCCGACTGGCTGGAATACCCTGGGTTTTGATGATGGGTACTTCCTGCCCGTGGTTCTCCCATCACTGTGGACCATGGATGAGCGCGTAAAAGACCAGCCGATCTATACGAATGTTCGCATGCCCTTCAGGAAAGAACCGCCCCTGGTGCCCGAAGAAAACCCAACGGGCCTTTACCGGTATACCCTTAACATCGCCCAACTGCGTGACGACGAACGCACTATCCTCATGCTCAATGGCATCGAAAGCTGTTATTTCGTCTACCTAAATGGAGTTGAAATTGCATTCAGTAAAGATTCACGTCTACCCACCGAGGTCGACCTGACACAACACCTTAAACAAGGCAGCAATGTGATCGCGCTCAAGGTGATCCGCTGGAGTGATGCCAGCTACATTGAAGACCAGGACCAATGGTGGCATGCAGGCATCCACAGGGAGATCGCGTTGTATACAACCCCACCTACTTTTCTCCG
>CAZGCW010000310.1:0-3696 GCA_964524295.1 uncultured Pseudomonadales bacterium | reverse complement strand
GCATTGACCTCAGAGGCCACGGCCAAGCTAAATATCAACCTACACAAGCCTGCATTATGGCGAGTATTCAGTGATAGCCGAAAAAACCATGTGGGTTATCCAACCAGCTACCAGCTGAAACCTGGACGCAATGCACTGACCTTACTCAGTGAGGACGATTACCCAAGAAGACGGGCCGGGTTTATCGATTACCATCTCTGGATTACGCCTTACGATCCGAACGAGCGTTATGCGGCAGGCGAGTTTCCAACCCTGAGCCAGCCGGGCAAAGGCCTACCAGAATTCACCCGAGACAACGGATCCATTAAAGAAACGGATATCGTCCTGTGGCATACCATTGGGATGCATCACCTGGTGAGAGCCGAAGACTGGCCGGTTATGCCGGTCATGTGGCACAGCTTTGAACTGAGACCGTTTGACTTTTTTAACGGTAATCCAGCCATGAATTTACCACCTGACCGATAAACGGAGTGGCTGCACACCGGTTCTAACACATCCAGGTCAGCCACCACGCAGACACAAAAAGTCATCATCGGTTGATTTCGGCCATACGACGCGTTGACCTGCGCTGTATTAGATGTTTTAGTCAAACAGACAGTCTAATCAACACTGGGACCGGGCGATGGCAACTAGCTTGCTACAACTGGCAGACTTAAACAGAATACAAACCCACTACAACACAAACGGTAAGGGATACCCATGTCAACTTTCACTGGCGCAGATCTGATCGCAGATGCTTTAGCACAACTTGAGATTCAACACGTTTTTGGCATCGTTAGCATTCACAATATGCCGTTACTGGATGCCATCAACAGGCTGGGTAAAACTAAGATCATCGATGTACGTCACGAACAGGCTGGCACCCATGCTGCTGACGGCTATGCTCGCGCCACTGGCAAACTAGGCGTCATGATTGCCTCAACCGGTCCGGGAACTTCAAATACGGTCACTGGCCTATATGAAGCACAATATGGATCATCCCGGGTATTAGTCATCACTGGGCAGGCTGAGACGGCCTTTTATGGTCGAGGCGTTGGTTATGTGCATGAAGCAGAAAATCAAGTCGCTATGCTCAAGAGTGTCTGTCGTCGGGTAGAGAGCCCACGCCACATAAACCAGCTTGGACCTTGTCTGCAAACGCTGGTCACAGATCTGTTTACCGGCAGGCCTGCTCCGGGTGCACTGGAGATACCAATCGACCTGCAATATGCTGAGACAGCCACCATGGATTTTGGTTATCCGCAAACCGACCAGGTCCAACCTGACTCAGCCCAACTCGGTGCGGCAGCCGAACGAATTGCGGAAAGCAACAAACGCATTATCGTGGCAGGCGGCGGCGTGATTGCCTCAGAGGCCAGTGAGGCACTGCAACAACTCGCCAGGCAGTTAGACTGCCCCGTTCTAACCACGGTCGATGGCCGAGGCGTCATCGCTGAGGACGATCCCCTGTGTGTGGGTAATTACTACAATAGTGCTGGCATTTACAATGCGATTCAAAGCGCTGACTTGACCATCGCAGTGGGTACCCGTTTTGCTGTGGGTGTTGATGGCCAGTTCCAGGCACAGACTCCGCCAGGAGACCTGATCCAAATCGATATTGACGGTACCATGATTGGCCGAACCCATGCTGCGAAATTTCCGGTCGTAGCCGATGCCGGTGCTGCCCTGACTGCGCTGAATTCGGCCCTGACTGAGGTCACAGCGAATGATAACCAGTTCAACCAGTCCATATGGGAAGCCCGTGATGGGGTCAGAAGCGCCATGCGCAATCGCCTTGGCGAAGACTGGCCGCAAGTCATGGACAGCATCAGGGCTAAACTACCTGCTGATTCAGTATTCGTCAGGGATCAAACCATTTCTGCTTACAACTGGGGCAACCAACAATTCCCTATTTACGAACCTCGCACATCAATCAATCCGACTTCAGGCGCGATCGGGCCTGGGTTTCCAATGAGTATTGGGGCCGCTATAGCCACCGGGAAAAAGACCGTTATCGTACATGGTGACGGTGGTTTTATGTTCCACGCTACGGAACTGGCAACCGCAGCGCAATACCAGGTCCCTCTCATTATCTGCCTGTTTAATGACTCGGGCTATGGCGTGCTCCGCTGGCTACAAACGACTCGATTTGGAAGAATCAACGAAACTGATCTGGGTAAAGTCGCCTTTGCCGACATGGCTAAGAGCATGGGCGTCCCGGGTCAGCGTGTCGCCTCTGTGCTCGAATTTGAGGCTGCATTCGATCAGGCTATGGCCGCCAGCGGACCTTACCTCATTGATATCGACATGGAACACTTTGCGCCCATGGAAATCTCCATCATGCCCAAAAACAAAAACGAAGTCAGCCTGAGCCGCTGATATGCCAGCCGTTAGACTCACCAAACCCTGGCTGCCATTGGCCCCGACGCTAGCCAAGCTAGGCGGCCAACTCGGCGTTTTTCAACTGGCCGACCAGGACGATAAAATTATTTATATTGGTTATGCCGGGGGTAACAGCCTGTTCGGCCTACGTTCTGCTATAAACCAGGCAGCCAGCGACATCCCAAAAGCAGCCAAAGTCAGGATCGAAGTGACCAGTGCCTATCACAGTCGCTTCAGGGAATTACTCATGGTCCATAAAGCAGATTATGATGAATTACCTGTCTGCAATGCCGACATCAAAATCGGCACATTGAGCCCAAATTAATGAACCTGGACTTAACCCACGAACAGGAACTCATCGTCGGCATGGTACGTCGGTATGTGCGTGAAGAGATTCTTCCTCTGGAATTAAACCTCGACCCTGATGCTGATGAAATCAACACAGAGGACAAAGCGCGCCTGGTCAAAAAAACCAAATCCATGGGCCTATACGGACTGGATATTCCGCCCGAATACGGTGGACCCGAAATCGACCTGGTTACCCGTACCCTGCTGGCAATCGAGATGTCCCAACATCGTGCCGGCTTATACGCACCCTGCTATGGCACCTTTGGCGGCGCCGGCCTGGCACAACTCTTTGAAGCAACCGACGATCAGAAGGAACGCTACCTCTACCCAACCCTGCGAGGCGAAAAACGCGGTTTTTTCGGCTTATCTGAACCTTCCGGAGGTTCTGACCCAGCCAGAGCCATCCAAACCAAAGCCGTCGCTGATGGCAAGGACTGGGTTATCAATGGCAGCAAACTCTGGATCAGTGGTGCTGATAAAGCCGACTTTGGTCTTGTATTTGCGCGCACCGACAGTGGCAAAGGTCGCAATGGTGTGACCTGCTTTATCGTCGATACTGACACGCCTGGATTCCACGTTCGCCGCGTAGTACACACATTAAGATCTGCACACTACGCCACGGAGTTACAATTTACTGATATGCGTATTCCCAGTCGCAACATCCTGGGAGAGGTCAACAAAGGTTTTGCCATTGCCAATGATCGGCTCACCCGACAGAGAATACCTTATGCTGCCGGATGTATCGGCGTTGCTATTAAAGCCAACGAAATGGCCCTTGAATATGTGCCCCAACGAGAAACCTTTGGTGCGCCTCTGTCTTCACGACAAGCCATCCAATGGATGCTGGTCGACAACGAGATCGATATTAAGCAATCTATTTGGATTACCCTTGAGGCAGCCCACAAAGCCAACCAAGGCCTACCCTTTCGCAAGGAGGCCGCTATGGCCAAGTTAGTCGCTAGCGAGGCCGGTGGACGCGTTGTCGAT
>CAZGCW010000309.1:0-3750 GCA_964524295.1 uncultured Pseudomonadales bacterium | reverse complement strand
CACTTTCAGGGGTCAAATCGGGATTACCCACAGACAACGAAGGCTTGTAAGTAGTACCACTCCAATCCGCCTGGTTTGCTACCGTGGTAATGGTTCCAAACGACTGCTGCAATGATGGAACCCGGAAAGAACTACCTGCAGATGCGCGCAAGGACAATGAATCGGTCGGTCGCCACAATACTGTGATCTTAGGATCTGTTGTGTCCACACCAATTTCATCAAAGTCTTCGTATCGAACTGCGATGTTAATATCCAGCGAGTCACCAAGCGGTATACCAATCTCACCAAATATGGCTGTGGTTGTCAGCGCACCTGCCCAGTCATTGGCACCATAAACGAAATCCAGGTTATTGGTATTCGTTGCGGCATCCAGTAACACGCCACCAGAGTCGCGACGACGCTGGAATCCTACCGCCAGGCCGACCGGGCCCGATGCAGTTTCAAACAGATCACCTGACAGCACAACATCAATAACGCGCTGGCGGAAATCGGTATCAGAAGTCACCCTTCCCAGCAGCCATTCATACAATTCAACGGGGTTGACCAGATTGAGATCATCCTGGCCCAGATTACCATTTCTATCAAACATGGTATTCCCGAAGACATTGAAAAAATAACAGGCACCGGCCGCAAAATTACCACCGGATGCTGCATAGGCTGCATTACCTTCACCCGGTACGCCGGTGAGCGGATCACACTGAGGACCACCGTAGCCATTTATCGCCATATGCATATTGTTTGATAACGTATCCTGAACCTGTGTGACCGCCGAGTTATGCTGACTGGCGGTATAGGAAACATCCATTGTCCAATCCCGGTCAGCCAATTGGAACTCTGAGAGAGCGCCTAGCACAAATCGCTGATCTGAACGACTGGAATTAGTAAAGGTATCAATGGGCCGAAACTGTTTTCCGAATCTATCCGCTGTGTATTGGGTACCACCGATCATACGGGTCAGGTTCGCATAACGAATCGGTTCGATACCGCGACGATACGCGTCTTCGATACTGCCGGGATTCTGAGCAACCGCGAGGTTTCCACTTGAGTCAATATACTCAACCTCATAGGGAACCGTTAATGCAGGCGCATTCGGGTTGAGTGAATTCAACCTGTCAAACTCTGAATAGTTGGCTGCAAGTTCAAAATACACTTCTACATTTTCGGTAAAATCATAATGACCATCGACATGTATTTTTCGCAGTGACTCTTCAGCCTGGATCGAAAAGAACGAGCCATAATCGTAGACACAACGATTGAAGAGATTACCCAAGGCACCCCCCCTTTCCAGGGCTGCTGCATCTTCACAGTTGACATCCGCCTGGCCATAGGAGAGCCCCATAGGATCCCGAGGTGGATTTGCATTGGCGACGACCTCACCCGGATTCAAGCCATGTGCTGCCCAGATCACCGGATCTCCGATGGGTAACAATCGACCGGGTTGACCAGTCGAAGACAATGTAGTCCCGCCATAGCGAGAGTAATTATCGTCAATATTGATTTCATCCCGGTTCAGGTTTGAGGCAGATACGACAATGCCACCTCGATCGCCCTGCACACCCCATATTACGCCGACCTGGTGAGCATCACCCTCACCACTTAGCTTGTCAGTGGTAAACTGGTAAGACATATCAAAACCTTCAAAATCCTTCTTGGTAATGAAGTTCACCACACCCGCAATCGCATCGGAACCGTAGAGGGCGGAAGCACCATCTTTAACGATTTCGATACGCTCTAGCGCTATATTGGGAATCAAGCCATTCACATTGACTGACGCATTACCCCTGCCGTTGTACCAGGATGGGGCCTGCCTTTTGCCATTGACCAGTGGCAAGGTTGCACCGTGGCCGAGATTCCGCAGGTTAATCGAGTTACGTCCATCAGCTCCTTCTCCCTGGAAGGTAGCCGCTCTTGTCTGGCTGCCCGATGACCAAGGCATGGCCTGGACTATTTCAGATACATCGCTCGCTCCCAGGTCCTCTATGTCAGCGGCGGTGACCACGGATAAGGGCGAAGGCGAATCCGCTGCGTTTCGTTTCAAATAACTACCTGTTACAACCACCTCCTCTAACGTTTCTTCCTCGGCTAAAACCGTCGGAATACTCAGTAGTGAAAGCGACATAACAACTAGCGTTTTTATTAATTTATTCAAAATCTGCTCCTAGTGATATCCTGCTTTAAAGTTCGTTACCGTCCCGACCGCTATACCCTTTCAGATAACTCAACCGGACAAATAACCGTTTTATCAAGGATGTTCTGCATAGATCCAGCACGTTTAAAACGCTAACTGAATGATGGAGCAGAAACCAACTGCCCAGCCATCCCCCCAATGATCCATCGCATACTGTTTTATGGCTATCTGTATCGTTTACCTTCTTACAAAGTAGCCACCTATGAGACGAACTCCCATTCAATACTAGACAACATCAACTGATTGTCAACAGGTAATCCTGTTAATGTAAGAACTCATGCAATTCCAAAGTCTTCGCGAGAAGGCTGGTTTTTGAATCAGACTGATACCGGTGACGTCTATCAAACTAGTTGGGTCCCGTTAGATTAGGCAAAGAAATGAATTAAGCCAAAAATACCTGCTCCAGGCGCACGACGAAACTTGCAACCATGACCGACACCAAAACCCCCACACGCTAATTTGAGCGGTCAGTTAACCGCCA
Organism: uncultured Pseudomonadales bacterium; assembly: GCA_964524295.1. GTDB lineage: Bacteria > Pseudomonadota > Gammaproteobacteria > Pseudomonadales > Azotimanducaceae > UBA9926. The sequence continues at coordinate 1,081 of CAZGCW010000309.1, read as the reverse complement.
GCACGCGATCCAATGCCTGAGATAGCGTATCGACCATCGTATCTATCTCGGATTCAGAGATAATAAAAGGGGGTCCCATGCAGATCACATCACGCACCTCACCGGTTCCGCCACCATAATAAAACACACCGGCTTCAAGCCCTGCGCCAACCACTTTGTTGGTTATCTCATGGTCAACCGGATACGAGGTCAAATCATCTCGATCCCTGACGATCTCTATGGCAGCCAACAAGCCTCGGCCGCGCACTTCCGCCACATGGGGGTGGTTAGAGAAGGCATTATTAAGGCTTGTCTGCAGATAATGACCCAATTCAACAACCAGGCTGACGTGGTCTTCCTCAACCATTATCTGCAAGACTTCGGCTGCAGCAGCACAGGCAGCCGGGTGCGCTCCAAAGGTGTTAAACATAACCGGGAAACCCGCATTCTGGATAGCGTCGCCAATTCGGTCCGTTGCAAATACGCCGCCTAAGGGTGCATAACCGCCTGCCAGGCCCTTACCGCTCACCAGGATATCTGGCCGGATCGGCCAGTGCTGATAGCCAAATTTCTTGCCGGTTCGACCAAAACCCGTCATCACTTCATCAAGAATGAGGACGATGCCATACTCGTCACAGATTTCACGCACGCGGGGCCAGTAGTCATCCGGTGGTACAATCGCGCCGCCGGAGGAGCCGGTAATCGGTTCAGCCAGAAAAGCAGCTATCGTCTCCGGGCCTTGCTGTTCAATTAACGTTCTTAACTGGTCTGCATAGAAAGCGCCAGCGTCTTTATGATATGCCCCGAGTGGACAACGCAACGGGTAAGGCGTGGCGACTTCAAGATAGCCAGGCAAAGCACCTTCCAGCCCTTTCTTCCTGGCTGGGTGGCCGCTAATGGAAGCCGTCGCCAAAGTCGTGCCGTGATAACTGATTGACCTGCCGATTATCCGGGTCCGATGCCTTTGACCCATAGCCTGTTGATACTGCAGGGCCATTTTCATGGCCGCCTCGTTGGCTTCGGTGCCCCCTGAGGTGACGTGGACACGGGTCAGATACTCAGGCAGCCAGTGTTCCTGCAAACCCTTGAGCATGGCCTGCCT
>CAZGCW010000308.1:0-3784 GCA_964524295.1 uncultured Pseudomonadales bacterium | reverse complement strand
GGAACACTACTCAGTAGCAGGCCTGAATAGTTACATCAAGGTGGATTATCGTCAAGCTTCCTGGTCATAATTGTAGTGCATGTTGAATTCCATCTGGTGACATTTCATGGTCCTGCATCCGAAACTCCATAGCGAGCGTCGGTGCAAACGGGTTTACGGGCACTTTAAAGTTGTAGCCTAGCCGGTTTGGGTTACCAACAGAGGTTTTGCTCGGGTCAGGTAACCGAATGACTCAATGTTGATTGCAATACTCCTTTTTTGAGCTTGGCCAGGGCTGTGGTGCCGATGCAGTGTGCGTTGTTACTGATGGGCAAAAAAATTGCCGGGTTTGAATTTTCTGCGTATGCTTGACGATTGGTTGGAGTGAGCCGTGAATGACAAGAAAGCCCTGTTGGGTGAATTGAGTATTGATGATGCTCAGAGGGACACGAGTAACTCTCTTTCCCGCTGGTTTGTGGTGGCCATCCTTGTCGCTTTAGCAGCCCTATCAGGCTGGTTCTGGCTGGTGTCCGGCGAAGAACCAGTGTTGGTAGAGCTAGTCAGGGCTGAACCCGCCAGCAACCAAGATAAACCACAAGGTGAGACGGTGCTTGATGCCAGTGGCTATGTAACGGCAAGGCGGCAAGCGACAGTGTCGTCAAAGTTCACCGGTAAGGTAACTGAAGTCTTCATTGAAGAAGGTGTTCATGTTGAAGCTAACCAGTTGCTTGCCAGGCTGGACAATAGTACCCAGTTGGCACAATACAATTTGATCAAATCACAACTAAAAGCCAGCCAGTCCAGACTCCTGGAGGTAGAAGTACAAGTTAATGAAGCTGAGCTGCAATTGACTCGAACCGGACAGCTCTCGGAACGGCAATTGGCGAGCCAGTCAGAGCTTGATCGTGCCGACTTGTTAGTAAAGCGGCTGAAAGCCAGGTTAGCGTCATTGAAGATTGACATTGAGGTCGGACAGAACAATGTGCAGGTTCAGCAGCAAAACCTTGATGACACTGAAATCAGGGCGCCCTTTGCCGGTGTGGTCATTGCTAAAGCTGCGCAGCCAGGAGAGATGATATCACCGATTTCGGCTGGTGGTGGTTTTACCCGGACTGGAATCTGCACCATCGTTGATATGCAATCCCTTGAAATTGAGGTGGATGTCAATGAGTCCTATATCAATCGGGTAAAACCGGGCCAATTGGTGACGGCTACGTTGAACTCTTATCCTGATTGGAAAATTGCCGCTAAAGTCATCACGATCATTCCGACTGCTGATAGAAATAAGGCGACTGTCAGGGTGCGTATTGCCTTCCTGGAAACCGATTCTAGGATACTGCCAGATATGGGTGTGAAAGTTTCTTTTATGGATGATCGTCCGGAAGTAATCCAGTTACCTTCCGATTCCGTAGGTGTATTGATACCTAATCGTTCTGTGATGAATCGAGAGGATGAAAATGTGGTGTTTGTAGTGACCGATTCGTTAGTAGAAATACGAACAGTTACAGTGGGTATGAAGCAGGGGAACAATAGAAATATCCTTTCCGGTGTTCGGGCAGGTGAATGGGTCGTGACTGAGGTAACCAGACAGCTCAGTGAAGAGCTAACTGAAGGTCGCGAAGTCATTGTGAATTAGGAGGTTAACTATGTCTGAAACGCTGATAGAGATTACGGACATTGCGAAAAATTACCACCGCGGTAAAGTGGCGATTCCGGTATTGAGCGAGATTAGTCTGCAAATTGCCAGAGGTGATTTCCTTGCTTTGATGGGGCCTTCCGGTTCAGGAAAAACAACCTTGCTTAACCTGATCGGGGGACTGGATACACCGACCTCGGGTTCTATCTCCATAGATGGAGAGCGGATTGACCGATTGACCCAGGGGAAACTGGCCGAATGGAGATCACGGCACGTAGGATTTGTCTTTCAGTTTTATAATTTGTTGCCGGTGCTGACTGCGGAAAAGAATGTTGAGCTGCCGTTGCTGTTGACTAATTTGTCGAGTCGAGAGCGAAAGAAACGTGCTTTAGCAGCTTTAGCTGTTGTCGGTCTGCAGGACCGTGCGAGTCACAGACCGACTGAATTGTCAGGTGGTCAGGAACAACGCGTTGCTATTGCCAGGGCAATTGTGTCCGATCCCGGACTGCTTGTATGTGACGAACCCACTGGTGATCTTGATCGAGCGACAGCGGATGAAATCCTAGCATTATTGCAGTTGCTAAATCGTGAGTATGGCAAGACCATTGTGATGGTTACGCACGACCCCAAAGCAGCCGATCATGCCAATCATTGCTTGTACCTAGATAAAGGCAGCCTTACTGGTGATCAGAGCCTATGAAGTATCTAGGTCTGATCTGGAGCGCGCTTTACAGAAAGCCGTTACGTAGTTTTTTGACGCTAGCAAGTATCTTCGTTGCATTCCTGTTATTTGGGTTGTTGCAGTCGGTTTCAGTTGCTTTCTCTGAGGGCGTTGATTTTTCAGGGGTCGACCGGCTGATCATTGCGCCCAAATATTCTATTATTGATCCACTTCCAGAAAAGCACGCACTGGCTATCAAAGCGATAACTGGCGTTGAATTAGTCTCGCATCGTTCTTGGTTTGGTGGCGTCTATCAGGATACCAGTCAGTTTTTCCCTCGCTGGCCCGTGCCGCCGGAAAGCTTTCTTGCCATGTATCCTGAGTATGTGTTGACTGATGCTGAAAAGACCGCCTTTATTCAGACCAGGACAGGAGCCGTCATTGGCAGACCTCTTGCCGAAGCTTACAACCTCAAGCTAGGAGACAAAATACCGCTCATCGGTGATATTTGGCCGAACAAGGATAATACCGTTTGGGAGTTTGATCTGGTTGGAATTTATGATGTTGCTAATGATTCCGTTGAAACGGACCAAATGTTTATCAATTTTGAATTTTTTGATGAATACCGCCAATGGAGTCAGGGTACGGTAGGCAACATTGTCGCCAAGATCAATGACCCGGATAATAGTGCCGCCATCGCTGCAGAAATAGATAGACTGTTTGCGAATAGTTCGGATGAGACTAAAACAACCACGGAGAAGGCTTATAACCAGATGTTTGCTAAGCAGGTCGGTGATATTGGCTTGATTATGACCGGCATTCTATCAGCGGTGTTTTTTACTATCCTGCTGCTGACCGGAAACACCATGGCACAAGCCATTCGAGAGAGGATACCAGAACTGGCTATTCTGAAAACCATCGGCTTCAGTAATGGCAGTGTGCTGGTCATCGTTTTGTGTGAGGCGCTACTGATTGTTTTGGTCGGTACTGTACCCGGCCTTTTGTTGGCTGGAGGGCTGTTAGCTGAGTTTAGTCAGTCGGTATCTATCTTCAATGGGGTAGAGTTATCCATGGTGATTGTTGCCCAGGGGATCGGTCTGGCGCTGCTAATGGCGCTGATCGTTGGTTTGCCGCCTGCGCTGCGCGCCATGCGGCTGAATATTGTCGATGCGTTGGGAGATCACCAATGAATACATTAAGCCAGATCTTTGTCATTACCCTGATGAACCTGCGAAACCTACCCGCGCGAAAGGCGGCCTCGATGGTGATTGTCGTCGGCATTGCGGGTGTTGTTACCGTTTTGATAGCCATTCTTTCCATGGCTCAGGGTTTCGAAGCCACATTGCGCGGAGCGGGTCAAGCTGACCGTGCCATCGTAATCAGAGCCGGTTCAGATTCGGAAATGGGTAGTAGTGTACCCGTAGATGCAGCGAGGCAGATAGAAACGCTGCCGGGGCTTGCTCGTATCGATGGTAATCCGCTGATAGCCGGGGAAACCTATGTCATTG